>CAVQPP010000452.1:0-3024 GCA_963714445.1 uncultured Actinomycetota bacterium | reverse complement strand
GCCAAGTCGGCGACGAACAACCGGCCGGACAGAGCGAACGCCGCGATACGCACCGAGCGGTCGGCGGCGAAGTCCACGATCCCGGCGGCGCCCTGGCGCGAGCGCTCGCGGCGGGCCTTCTCCTCGGCGGTCAGCTCCTCGCCCGCGGTCCCGGCGAGTAGAGCGACCGGGTCGGCGACCAGCTCCCCGGCGCCGGTCTCCGGGTCGGCGGTCCACAGGCAGGTCGCCCGGTCGTCGCAGGTCTTGCCGCGCAGGAACGCGATGCGCGCCGCGTCGGGAGAGATCGCGAACGCGCGCGGCACGCCGAGGGTGAAGCGCTGCGTGCGCGCGAATTGCCTGGGGAAGGAGACCGGTTCGACCATGCCCTGATGCTATCGACCGAACGATGGGTCTAACGGATCAACTGGATCTCACGGAGGCTGTCGCATCACGGATGCGTTCGGACAACGACGTCCCACAGCGACGGATACGCGTCACGGACCGCACGATCCAGCACGGCGGTCACCTGCCGCGCGTGCGGCAACGTGCGCCGGTCCGGATCGGGCGGGATCGCCCACACGACCCACGACGGCCCGACCGCGCCCGGCGTCGGCAGCGGGCAATACCGGCCCCGACCCCACACCCGCAGATCCACGCCGACTTCGCGCCACTTGGCCAGGCCGTATTCGGGCGCCTCGTCCTCGCCGAGATCGACTAGGAAGCGGATGCGGCCTTGGCCGTCGGTGATCGGCCCGGCCGCCGACGGGTTCTTGCCGAGCCGTTCGAGCGCCGCGACGCCGACCAGCGCGGGTACGTCCACGATGCCCAACCGCAGTGCCCCCGGAACCGTGCGGCCCAGCGCCGCGAGCACCGGCGCGCCGGGGCTCAGCCGCCATACCGCGCGCACGATCGTCGGGAGGGACGAGGCCGCCCACTGCCACGGTCCCGGCGACAGCCACGCGGTGACGGTGGGCCCGGTGACGTTCGCGACAGTCTCGCCAGGCGCGGCCGTGCTGGGTTCGCTCACATTCGGCGCGGTCCGATCGGGCGCCATCGCGACGACCGAGCGCGGGGCCGTCGCGGCGACACATCTGGCCGGATCTGGATCTGACGGATTGTTACCGGGGGTTACCGGCCATCCCAAGGTCGCGGCGTACCACACGGCGGCTTCGTCAGCCGTGCGCGGTGGCGCGAGTACGCTCGAACGAGTCGGGATCATGTCCGTCATCTGCGGTGCGATGTCCTTCCCCGGGGTCTGCGAGCAGCGATCCCGCGTGTGTGGGGGTGCGTGGAAGCGCGACGGGGCGTTCAATTCTCGAAATTTCTCTGTTACCGAGTGAATACGATCCGTGGCGCGACGGGGAGGCGGCGCGAGCGGACTTCTAGCGGACGGCGCGCGTGCTGCGGGACCAAGCTCCCCACGTAGGGTGGGCCCATGTCCAAGAACTACGGAGCTTCCCAACTGCCGCGTTCCGGACAGACGATCCTGTTCGTCCACGCGCACCCCGATGACGAGTCCATCAACAACGGCGCGACGATGGCGAAGTACGCGGCCGAAGGCGCTCGCGTCACGCTGGTCACCTGCACGCTCGGCGAACTTGGCGAAGTACTCATCCCGGAGCTTGCGCACCTGGCCGCGGACCGCGAGGACCGGCTCGGACAGCACCGATTCACCGAGCTGGCCGCGGCGATGCGCGAGCTCGGCGTCACCGACTACCGCCTGCTCGGCGGACCCGGCCGATTCCGCGACTCCGGGATGATGGGCACCACCGGAAACGACGCCCCACGCGCGTTCTGGCAGGCCGACGTGGATACGGCGGCGGCGTTACTCGTCCCGATCATCCGACAGGTACGTCCGCAGGTGCTGGTCACGTACAACGAGTTCGGCGGATACGGCCACCCCGACCACATCCAGGCGCACCGAGTCGCGATGCGCGGCGCCGAACTGGCTGCCGATCCGGAGTTCAGCGGCCCGGGCGGCTCCGGGCAGTGCGACGAGGCGCACGAGATCGCCAAGATCTACTGGAACACCGTGCCCCGCTCGGTGATCGAAGCGGGCCTCGAGCAGTTGCGCGCGGCCGGTGACCGAACCGGCTTCGCGGCAGTCGATTCGGTGGACGACCTGCCGTTCGTCGCGGAAGACGACACGGTGACGACGGTCGTGCACGCCGAGCAGTACGGCGAGCAGAAGGCGGCGGCGATGCGCGCGCACGCCACGCAGATCACCGTTGACGGCCCCTTCTTCGCGCTCTCCAACAGCCTCGGCCAGCAGGTGATGGGCGTCGAGCACTACCAACTGGTGCACGGCGAGCCCGGCCACGATAAGCCCACTTTCGAGAATCCCGAGCTGGACTTGTTCGCCGGGCTGGCCGTCTGACCGAGAATGGCTCCTGTGACCCAACCCAAAGACGCGCCGGTGACGAGAGACGCAGTGTCAAAGGACGACGCACCCGAGGACGCCGTGCCGAGCGGTGGCGAGTCGAAGAACAGCGACGCGTCGAAGAGCCTTGCGTCAGAAGCGACGGCGCGACCACCGGGCTCGTCACCGGCCGAGCGGGTCTCCCGAGGCGTCTTCCTGCTGATCGCTGCCGCGTCCGGCGCGGCGGTCGGCACGATCGGCTCCTTCGGCCATCGGACCACGGACACCTGGTTCGGCGTCAGTTGGCCGGTCGGGCTGGCGTTTTGCTTCGCCGGCCTGATCGGCCTGCTGCTTGGGATTGGCGAACTGCTCGTCGCTGGCGCGCCCGACTCGTGGCGCCCTACGCGGCTCTCAGCGCTCGGCTGCGCGTCGGCGGGGTGGCTGCTCGCGCTGCTGTGGATCACGTACCTCGGTCCACCGTCGACGTTCGCCCGCAAGGGAGACGTGGTGCTCGCCAACGACGGCAAGTCGCTGGGCTATCTCCTCGGCGGCATGCTCGTGATCACGATCGCGGTGTACCGCGCGTGGGTCGCGACGCTGTCCGCGCGTCTCGCGAACCGTCCTGGCGCTGGCGCACCCGGCAGCGGCCACTCGAAAGGGTGAATTCCGCAGACGCTCGCTCCCGC
>CAVQPP010000451.1:0-3911 GCA_963714445.1 uncultured Actinomycetota bacterium | reverse complement strand
GAACGAGTCGAGCAGCGAGCAGAGGAACAACGCAGGGTTCTGCGTCTGATCGGCGTTCATCCGAGTGTCCAGCGTGCCGGCGGTCGGGTTGTAGGCGCGCGCCAGGTTGCCGAGCGCGTCGGGGGCGACGTTGATGAACTCGGTCAGCGCCGCCTGTTCCTTGGTCAGCACGCCGGCGATGTTGTTCAGGCCCTTGAGATCCGTGTTGATTTCAGATTTGTTGTCGTGCACGAACGTGGACACGTCGCCGAGTGCCGAGGCCAGGTTCTTTAGCGCGGCGGCCAGATCCTGGCGCTCGGCAGCCAATTGCGCGGACACGTCGGCCAAGTTCGTCTCGAAGGCGCGCACCTGCTGGTCGTCGGAGGCGAGCTTCGCGGTGAAGACCTGCAGGTTGTCGATGGTGCCGAACAGATCGCCCCGGTTGTCGGAGAGCGTGCTCGCGGCCTGCGATAGGTCCTGCACGGTCTGGTGCAGGTTCGCGCCTTGGCCGTTGAGGTTGTCCGCGGTCACGCCGAGCAGCTTGGAGAGCGCGCCATCCGAGTTCGCGCCCTGCGGCCCGAGGGCGACTGACAGGGTGTTGAGGCTGTCTAGGGTCGTGTCCAGCTCGACGGGCACCGCGGTGCGGTCGAGCGGGATGACGGTGCCCGACGTCATCACCGGGCCGCTCTTGTAGACCGGGAGCAGTTGCACGTAGCGGTCGCTGACGACTGATGAGCTGATGATCGCGGCCTGCGCGTTCGCCGGGAGCTTAATGCCCGCGTCGTACTGCAGATCGACCCGAACGCGATCGCCCTGCGGCGTGACGCCGGTGACCGTGCCGACCTTCACTCCCAGGATCCTGACATCAGAGCCCGGGTAGATGCCGACGCTCCGAGTGAAGTACGCGGTAACACTGGTCACCGGCGACGAGGGCCAGAACACGTACAGCAACGCACCGGTCAGCGCGAGCACGAGCACGATTGCGAGGATGCTGATCCGTTGCCTGGTCACAGCAGTCCTCCTTGCGGCTTCACGGTCGGCGGCAGCGTCAGCACGAGGTTCTGGATGTACGTGTCGAACCAGCGGCCATTGCCGAGGTTATTCGCGAAGACCCGCACGAACGGCGCCAGCAGCTTGATGCCGTTGTCCAGGTTGTTCTGGTTCTGCTGGAGCAGCGTGAGCACCGCGTGCAGGTGGTCCAGCGCGGGCCCGATCGTCGCCTTGTTGTCGGCGACCAGGCCGGACAGCTCGACCGCGAGCGACGAGGTGTTCACCAGCAGTTCGTGGATCACCTCGCGGCGCGCTTCGATCTCCTGGAGCAGCAGGTTGCCGTCGTTGATCAGCGTGGCCAGCTGGTCCGAGCGCTGGGAGAGCACGGCGCTGACGCTGCTGGCGTGCTGGAGCAACTGCTGCAGCGCCGCGTCGCGCGACGAAATGGTCTGCGACAGCCGGGAGAGCCCCGACAGCGAGGCCTTGACGTCGGCCGGGGAGTTCTGGAAGTCGCCGGAGATGGTGTTCAGCGCGGTGGCCAGCCGCGTCGTGTCGACCTGATTGACGGTCGTGGTCAGCTGGCTGAACGCCTCGACGACGTCATACGCCGAGACGGTCCGGTTGAGCGGGATCTCGGTGGCGGCAGCCAACTGACCGGGGCCGGCCGGCGCGAGCGCGAGGTACTTCTGGCCGAGGATGGTCTTGACCCGGATCGACGCTCCGGTGTCCGTGCCGAACTGCGGGCCGCCCTTGATCTCGAAGGTGACGCGCACGTGGTCGCCTTCGAGGGCAACGCCGGTGACCTTGCCGACGGAGACCCCTGCGATGCGCACCTCGTCGCCCGGCTTCAGGCCGCCTGCCTCGCTGAACGCCGCGGTGTACGTCGTCCCGCCGCCGATGAACGGCAGCTTGTCCACGTTGAACGACGCCCACAGCAGCGCCGCGATGAGCGCCAGGCCGATGGCACCGATGATCACCGGGTTGCGTTCGCGGAACGGTTTCATCCGCCGCACCTCGCCTGCGCCGCGTGGAAGTCCGGCGAGAGGATCTGGCCGGTGACCGGCAGCACGATCTTGCCGTCGAAGTCGCAGAGGAAGAAGTTGAACCAGGACCCGTAGTCGGCGATGCTCGTCGCCGCGTTCAGCTTGACCGGCAGGCCCTTGAGGAACGTGTCGACGGTCTTCGAGTTCTTCTGCAACGTGCCGGCCACGGCGGAAAGTTGCTGGATGTCGCCGGAGACCGCCGGACGGCTCTGGTCAAGCAGGCCGGAGGTCGCGGCTGCCAGAGCGTTGATGTTGTCCAGTGACGAGCCGATCGTGCCGCGGTCCTGCGATAGACCGGAGATCAGCCGCTGGAGTTGGTCGAGCAGTTCGCCGAACCGGCCGTCACGTTGGTCGAGCGAGGTGAGCACCCCGTTGAGGTTGTCGATGACCGAGCCGATCAGCTGGTCGCGGTCGGCCAGCGCCGAGGTGAGCGAGGCGGTCTCGGACAATAGGCCGTCGATCGTGCCGCCCTCGCCTTGCAGGACCTGGATGATCTCGTAGGCGAGCTTGTTCACGTCGTCCGGGCTCAGCGCGGCGAACAGCGGCTTGAAGCCCTGGAAGAGCACGGTCAGGTCGAGCGCCGGCGCGGTCTGGCTGAGCGGGATCTCACCGTCGGGCTTGAGTTTCGTCTCGTCCCCGGCGCCGTCGACGAGGGCCAGGTACCGCTCGCCGACCAGGTCACGCCAGCGGATCTCGGCGTGCGTGCTGGTGTAGATCGGATGGTCGGACGAAACGGTGAAGGTGAGTTCGGCCTCGGTGCGGTCCTTGATCGCGATGCCGGTGACCGAGCCGACGCGCACGCCGGCGATGCGTACGTCGTCGCCGACGGTCACGCCGGTCACGTCGGTGAACACCGCGCGGTAGCTGGTGTTCGAGCCGAAGGAGAAGTTGCCGATGGTCGCGGCGAGCATCAGCGTGGCCAGCACGGTGACGAGGGCGAAGATGCTGAACTTGATCAGCGGCGCGGCGACGGCGCGGGACGGTGACGAGCTCACGACACGCTCACCGCCGTTCCGCGCGCGAGCGGGCCGAACAGCAGCGTGGCCACCGCGGGCACCTGATCCGGCGAGACGTTCATGACCGGGGCGAGCAGCGCGTTGATGACGTGCTGCTCGGACGAGGTTCCGGCCAGTCCGCTGGTCAGCGACGAAAGCAGCGAGGAGTTCGCCGCGGACTTGCCCTTGCCGGTCGGCGGGGCGCTTGACGTGCCGTCAGGAATCGTGACCGGCGGCGCGGGGACGGACGGATCGGGCAGCCCCGCGCAGCTCGGCCCGGAATGAGCCTCGTAGCGCGGCGTCTCGCTCGGCGTGTAGGGCGCGCGGGGGATGACCACCGAGAGGGTGATGTGCAGCGCGCCGCTGGCGAACACCTGCTGCAGGCGCGGCTCCTGCTGAGCCAGGCCGCTGAGCAGGCACGGATACTCCGGCGAGTATTCGGCCAGCAGCGCCGTCGTCGGTGCGTAGACCTGCGAGACCGTGATGATCCGGTCGCCGTCCTGCTGCAGCACGTTCTGCGCGGTGCCGGCGAAGGACTGTACGCCGGTGAGGAAGGAAATGATCTGATTCGCCTTCGCCTCGACGGTCTGGCTGGTGGCGGTGAAGTTGCGCAGCACGTTGAGCAGGTCCGGCGCGGCGGCGTTGTACACGTCGGTCGTCTGCGCGAGCTCGCGCAGGTCGGCCTGGACGGCGGGCAGCAGCGGGTTGAGCTTCGAAACGTACTGATCGACGGTCACGAGGTTCGCGCCGAGTCTCGTCGCCGCGGCCTTCCAGCGCGTCGGCGAATGCGGCGAGCGTCGCGTTGAGCTTGCCTGGCTGGACCGTGCGCAGCAGCGGCAGTAGATCGCCGAGTACCTGCTGGACTTCGATGCCTGCCTTTGTGCGGTCCTGCGGGATGACGGCG
>CAVQPP010000450.1:0-11321 GCA_963714445.1 uncultured Actinomycetota bacterium | reverse complement strand
CGCTCTCCTGCGCGTCCTCGACATCGAGGTCGATTTCACGCAGGTACGTCGTCGCGTCGTCGAGGCACTTAAGCGCGGCCCTGATATCCGTCGGCGCGAGCAGCCGCGCTGCCGACTCCAGCGCGGCGGCCGCCGGCTGCTGCTCCCCGACCCGACGACCGGCTCGTGCGCTGGCTCGGTACGCCTCGATCGCCGCGTCCACGTTGCCGTCCTGCTCAACCGACTCGGCCAGCTGGTGCAGCAGCCACGCCCGCGCGGTCGCGTAGTCATCCGGCACGACCGCGAGCACCGAGCGCAGCACACGCGCCGCGTCGCGCGCACGGTCCAGCTTGCAGAGGCTGATCGAGTAGTGCAGGGCACTGAGATGGATCAGCTGGCGACAGGACTCGTCCTCCCACCGATCCGCGATCCCCGCGAGCGCCGGATGGTAAAACGCCTCCGCCTCAGCGTGCCGCTGCGCGCGATGGTGCACCTCTCCCATCAGCAGCCTGGCTCGCGCCGCACCGATCGGATCGAGGCCGGCCAGCAGCCGGGCCGCACTCGCCGCCGCGGACGCGACTTCGTCGTCCCGGTCACCCAGCGCGCTAAGCGATTCGGCGAGCAGCAACGCGGTCGGCCCGAGCAGTTCCTGCGCGGTCGGCGGGCTGTTCCAGCCTGCAGCGCGACGCGCGCAGCCCGCAGCGTCGGCAGGCCGTCCGGCTGCGAGGAATGCCTGCCCCCGGCGCAGCTCGGCCTCGGCGGCAAACCAGGGCTGGAACAAACCGGTGTAGAGCTCGACGATGCCTCCGAGCCGGTCGAGCAGCCCATCCGCATACGAGGCCGCCTCGTCGCGATCCCCTTCGCGCGCGAACATGCGGGCAATCGAAGCAGTCACCTCGGCCCAAGCACGCAGCCCCGCCGCGTACTGAGGCGTCGCGCCATGCGCTTCGGCTAACTCACGAAAAGCCCGGAACTCGTGCGAGCCAGTCTCCGAGATCAGCCTGCTGGCCTCATCATCGGCCGCCGGCTCCGTGTCCACGACCCGGCGCCACCGATCGAGGTGTTGGTAGAGCCCGTACAGGCGCACCGTGACCATCTGCGCCGCGCTGATCCGTCCGGCCTCGAACTCGCGCTGAGCGGCGGCCGACGCCTCAGCCTGCGCCATCGCCCCCGCCTCATCGTCACCAGCGAGAAACCTCTGATACGCGGCCATCGCGCGGCAGCGCAACACGTCGCCGATACGCCCGAGCGTCGCGTACAGCGTCGCCGCGAACTCAAACCGCTGCTGCGCCGCGCGGTGCCCCGCGCCTGCCCCTACACGCGCGCCGCTTCCCGCAGCTGCTCCCCCGCCCGCGCTCTGCGCCAGCGCGACAGCCCGACCCTCCGCGAGCTCGGCCTCGATGTCGTCGCTCAGCTCCGCACCACTCGCCGCGACGCGCTCCCAAGCCGCGCTGGCATGCGGGTGCTGCAGAAAGCCGAGGTACCGCGCACGCGCCGCCAACGCGTCCACCGGCTCGATCCCCACCGGCAACGAGCGCAGCTTCTCCCCATCACCCCCGCGATCCCAAGGCGCGGGGATCGGCGCCCATCCCGCCTCGGACTCTTCCTCCCCAGGCGGCGGAAGCACGTCATGCCGCAACTTCGCCGTGCGCCACGTCTCCAACGTCTCGGCCAACTCGCTGCCGCCGGTCGCATGATCCTGATGCGCGGCATAGTCGGCCAGAACCGCATCCAGCTCCGCGTAGAGCGCTGAGACAGTCACGACCTCACGCGCGGACCGAGTGACCGGCAGATCCCCGTGCCCTTCGTTGATCAGAAGCTTGAGAAAGAGCAGGAAGCGTCCGTGCACCCACCAGAAGTCGCCGACCGCCTGCCGGTCCTCGGGCAGCCAGTCGACGTGATCGTGCAGGATCTCCAGGCCACGCAACACGTCCCGGGTCCGGTTCACGAACAGCGCATGCAGCTCAAGCTGTCGCGGCAGGTCACGACGACGACGAATCGCCGGATACCCGAGCCGGTGATGACGCCGAGCCTCGTCGAAGCGCTCGAGGTTGAGCAGATCGATCATCACCTCGCCGTGCGCGATGCCCACGTGCGGCCGACCGCAGCTGCGTACCCCGTCGATGATGGCGCTCCACAGCTCGACCGCACGCGGCAGGTCGTCCAGCTTCTCGTACCAGTACGCTGCGGTCGCCAGATCACAAGCGTCGCAGGACGCTCCCACGTCGCCGTCCTCGGCAAGCAGCGCCTCAACACACTGCGTCGCCTGCTCGGTCTCCCCGCGTCGACGATGTATCCAGTAGCGGCTGCGGTGCACCGCGCGCATGCTGTAGCCGCCAGACCGATAGAACGCCTCCATCTGGTCCATCAGCCGGTCCACCTCGACGGCCGGCACCCGCGCGTCCTCGTTCAGGACGTCCACGACGTGCTGGAAGTGCTCGCGGAACCGGAAGCGCAGCGACGCGTCGAAGACCTCGGGCCGGGTCTGCCAGATGCGCCAGGCGCGCCCGAACCAGACCACCATGCCCTGATTCTCGCCGTCCTCTTGGCAGTCGTCGGCCAGGCTGAGCAGCGCTGACGCGAGCAAAGCCGGGTCGCCGCACTGCTCGGCGTGAGCGACCAGCGCCTCCCGCCGCTCGGCACGTTCGCGGCCATACGGCAGCTCGTCGACGGCGGCGAGGGCGGCTCGAATCCGGGCCGCGTCCATCGCCTCGCTGGCTTCACTCATCCTGACTCACCTTGCCATCACTGCCTTACCGCTTACCGCACTGTCACGCCCGCACACGCGCGATGCCGCTCAAGCTCCTCGAACATGGCCATGGCCGAATCCAGCCGCCGCGTCGGCGATTCGTCCGCTTCCTCGTCGCCATCGCCATCCGCGACAAGCCGTCGCAGACCATTGATCGCGCCGGTGATCTCCTGCCGCGCCTGCTCAATCAGCCGAGGGCGACGATCATCGGGCAACAGCCCCTCGTCCGCAAGATTGAGCACGATCCGCGCCCGCTGAACGTGCGTCTCAGCCAGCTCTTGCCGCACCAGCCGCCGAGCCTCCAACTCGTGCTCACCATCGGCCAGCGACGCGACCAACTCGCCACCCGCGCGATCCATCAGCCCAAGCGCCGCGTCCAGATCCTCCCCCGCGAGCAGCCACGACGCGGAACGGAGGCACTTGATCCGTACCAACGGCTCGCCAGCCGTACGCCACAGATCAGCAGCACGCTGAAACGCCGCCGCCGCTTCGCGATACCGTCCCGCACGCTCCAAGGCAGTCGCCGCGTCGCCGGCCAACATCGCGTGCGGGACCTGATTCGGCCAATCCCTGACCCGCTCAGCCGTGCTCAGCAACAGTTCAGCCGCCCGACGCGGATCGTCGACCGCCATCAGGCTATTGCCGTACGCACGCGCGGCCTGCGCGATAACCGGCTTCCACTCGTCCTCGTCCCAGCAGTCCTCGAGCACGCGCAGCGCGGGTTCGAACAGTGCGACCGCCTCGTCGTGCCGCCCAACCACCGCCAGCGCCTCCGCCGCGCGCAACTGCGCCCGCGCCTCATCGTGCGACGCACCATCCCGATGCGAGAACGCCGCCGCAGCAGCCAGCGCCGGGGCCACGGCCTCGCCCTCGCGTCCGTCCTGCATCCAAATCGCCTCGGCGAGCATCATCGCGGCCGGACCGCGCAGCTCAAGGTCGAGATTGTGCTCGACGGCCGCGCGTGCATACCGCTCCGCGGCAGCCAAATCGCCGCGCGAACGCGCAAGCTGGCTCAAGTTCAGCTCAGCCGTCGCGGCAGACCATGGCGCGCCGCCGTCGTGGTACAGCGATACCGCCAGCCGCAGCGGCTCCTCGGCCGCCTCAGCATCCCCGCAACCTAGATGCACCTCAGCCGCCATCGCAGCCGACGCCGCGCCGTGCAGGCTCAGCCGAAACCGTCGACACTCGTCGACCAACTCGCCAAGCTCCTCCAACGCATCACGCGCCGCCGCCGCGGCCGTCGCAGGCGCCAACGTCTCAGCACTCTGTTTTGATGACGTACCAGAAGCTTGAGTCGCCGATAACCAAACGTTAAACCTCTGATACCCGCTGCCGATCCGCACGGCCATGTACTCACGCGGCGTGATCTCCCGGCCAGCCAACGCATCCGCAGCCGCCAGCCGAAGCCCCGCCTGCGAACTAGCCGCCTCGTCCACCCGGCCACCACGCAGCAACGCGAACGCCGCACGACTGGCCGCTCTCAGCGCCTGACCACGCCGCCCCTGCGCCTCGTACCGATCAGCGATGCCCGTCAGCTGCGCGTACTGAACCGCCGCTACCTCAGGACTCTCATGCAGCGAGGCGCCACTCTCCGCAAGCACCATCTGCTCATCGAGCTCGACCTGCACGTCCTCAGGCAGTGCCTGACCACTCGCGCCAGCCGCCGCCCGCACACGCCGCCATGCGTCCACCGCACCCGGATGCCACATCAGCGTCAGCCTCCGCGCCTCCGCGACCAGCTCCCGCACCGGCTTCGGCGTCAGACGCGTCGCCCGCGCGAACCCTCGCCTCGTGGCCTGCGGCAACGTAGTCCGTCCGCCGAGAGGCAGTGAACTGAGAAACGGCTGGCGGCTCCTGCGCTGCAGCAGTCGTCGGCTAAAAGCCGGTGTCCCATTCCGCTCATCGAAGCGCGCTGCGATAGCCGACAGCTCATCGCCGACCTCTTCACGCAGCTCACCGAGCGGCCGCACCGCCCCGCCCCCGCCGGCCATGCCGCCCACGACAGCGAACGGCGCCTCGTCGAATCCCGACTCCCCGAGGACCCGCAGCAGTACCTCAACACCGCCGAGGTACTCCGCACGCCGCTGCGTCTCACGCCGCTCACCAAGCCAATGTCCATGCTCAGCGAGCAACTCAAGCCCTCGCGCCAGATTCCCGGTAAGCGCACAGAACTCAATGTGCTGCCCAATAGCAGCACTCATGGACGCCTTCAGCCGACTGACGCGGTACCCGTTCACATGATTCGCGCGAGCCTCATCGCCTCGCCCCAGCCGAATCAGCGGAACCAGCGACCGTCCCAGCGCGCCATGCGGCTCGACATCACAAAACATCGCCCCGCTGACCCTGAACAGCGCATCCCAAGCCTCGAACGCACGCCCATCCTCGCCCCGCTCAGCGTGCCAGTCGCCAATCAGCCCACGTTCACAGACCGCGCAACCAGACGACAGATCCCGCCGCGCCGCAACCCAGAGCTCGAACTCACGCTGCGCCACGCCAACATCACCAACATGCCGGGCAACCCGATGACGAGCCTGATGCACCGGACGCGGACTGTCGCCAAGCCGCCGCGTGCGGCTCTCAATCGCGTCAAGCTCGTCGTGGATCCGGGCCAGCGGGACGTGCGCGTCGTCGAGAAGTTCATCGAGCAGCGTGCTGTCGAGCAGGGTGCCGTCGTACGCAGGGCCGCCGCGCCCGGACCCGCCGAGCCCAGCGCCGCCGACCACCGTCACCGCAGCACGCCTCCCCGAGCCGTCCTGATGTCTGCCTGTCTCGGCACGGCAACTTACCGTACCCGTCAGGCACTCGGCTCCACGCCGGCGCGTGTCGCCACAACGGCTGTCGCGTCCAACTCCTCGCTCTCCGCCACCCGCGGAATCAGGCCACTGCGCTTCATGATCTCCACCACGCGCGACGCCTGCCGCTCGCTCGTCTCCACAAGCAAACTGCCGCCAGGCGCCAACCACCCCGGTGCCTCAGCCGCCACCCGCCGCAGCAACGCAAGCCCATCCACGCCGCCATCAAGCGCCACGCGCGGTTCGTAATCCCGCGCCTCGGGCGGCAGCAACGCGATATCCGAAGTCGGAACATACGGCACATTGGCTATCAAGACATTGACCTGACCACGCAGCTCACCCGGCAACGCCGCATACAGGTCACCCTGATACACACGCCCACCCACCGACGCCACATTGCGCCGAGCACACGCAACCGCCGCCGCATCGACATCCGCAGCATGCAACTCGATCGCCCCGACCACCCGCTCCACGGCCGCTGCCAACGCCACACCGACAGCCCCCGACCCGCAGCACAGATCAACCACCAAAACCGGCGGCCCACCCCTCCCAAGCCCCTCCACAAGCGCCGCAGCCTCGTGAACCAGCAGCTCAGTACGATGACGCGGCACGAACACCCCAGGCCCCACGGCCACGCGCAACCCAGCGAACTCAGCCCACCCCAACACGTGCTCCAGCGGCAACCCCGCCACCCGCCGCTCCACCAACGAAGCCAGCTCATCCACGTTCCGAGCCTCAGCAAGCAACAACCGAGCCTCATCCTCGGCAAACACGCAGCCGACGGCCCGCAGCCGATCGACGATGGCCGAGAAATCTGATGAGGTCGAAGATACGTTGATAGACATGAACGCCTTTCGGATAACCGAGGGGCGCTCTTCGCTCAGCCGTGCCCGATCCCGGCGCGGCCGCGAGACGAGAACGCCCCGCCCGACCCAGCGGTAATCGCCCTCACCTCCTTCGCTCGTGCCTCACGTGACTCGCAACATGCTCTACCGGCAAACGTTACCCGAGACGTACCCGATCGGCCCTCAATATCCACGCCGCTCGGCCCACGTGCTCCAACCGGGCCCACGTTACGTAGGACGGCCCCGCCGTTTAACCAATCTCTAACCACTGTCACCTACTGTGGTCCCATGCGCGTCGTCATCGCGGGTTCAAGCGGCCTGATCGGCTCGGCCCTCACCGCGTCGCTCGCGGCCGACGGCCACGAGGTAGTGCGCTTAGTCCGCCGCCCGCCAAACGCGTCGCCCGCGTCCCCCTCGCCCTCCACCGCCGCCGCCACCGCCGCCGCCGCCGCCGCGCAGGACGCCCACGACGCACCCCCAGCACGCGAGGTCCGATGGGACCCTGCCGCAGCCCACATGCCCACCTCCGTGTTCGAAGGCGCCCACGCCGTAGTCAACCTCGCAGGAGCCGGAGTAGGCGACCACCGCTGGACGCACGCGTACCGCCAGCAAATCCGCGACAGCCGCGTGTTCAGCACCGCGACCCTGGCCACCGCAATGGCCAGCCTCTCCACCCCGCCCCCGGTCTTCGTAGCCGGATCCGCAATCGGCTACTACGGCGAGACCGGCGACACCCCCACCGACGAGTCAGCCCCAGCCGGCTCCGACTTCCTAGCCGGCATCTGCCAGGAGTGGGAAGCCGCAGCCACCCCCGCCGAGAAGGCGGGCATCCGCGTAGCCCACCCGCGCTTCGGCCTAGTAGTCGCAAAACACGGCGGCGCGTTCGGCAAGCTCCTCCCCCTAGCCAAGGCCGGCCTAGGCGGCCGACTAGGCACCGGCAAGCAGTATTGGAGTTACATCTCCCTCACCGACGCCATCCGCGCGCTGCGCCACATCATCGAAACCGACCAGCTCTCCGGCCCAGTCAACGTGACGACCCCCAACCCCACGATCAACAGCGAGATCACCGCCGACATCGGCCAAGCCCTAGGCCGCCCGACGTTCGCCGCAGTCCCCGGCGTCGCCCTGCGCGTCGCACTAGGCGGCTTCGCCGAGGGAATCCTGATGAGCCAACGCATCGTCCCGCCGCGCCTACTAGCGTCAGGCTTCACCTTCGCGCACCCAACGTTCCCCGACGCCCTAGCGTCCGCCCTTGCCGCGCACCCAACGACACCCGCACCCACACGCACCCCCTGACCCCCCCGTCACCCGGCGCCCAACACCACCTCGCCGCCCTCCCTCTCCCACGCGCCGTCAATATTCGATTGCCACTCCCCTCCCCACCCGCCAGAATGCTGGATCCCCCCATTTCTGACGGCGTGACACCGGGAGCTGCCGCGTGCGCGTGTACCTGACCGCCGCCCGATTATCATTCCGCCGCTACATCACCTACCGCTCCGCGACTGTCGCCGGCGTGATCACCAACACCTGCTTCGGGTTCATCCGCGCGTACATCCTCCTCGCCATGTGGCACGAGAAGCCGCAGATCGGCACCTACGACGCGGCCGACGCGGTTACGTACGTCTTCCTCACCCAAGGCCTGATCACCCCGATCGGCATCTTCCTAGGCTCCAGCGAGCTCGGCGCGCGCATACGCACCGGCGAAGTGGCCACCGACCTCTACCGCCCCTGCGACTTCCAACTCTGGTTCCTAGCCAACGACCTAGGCCGAGCCGGTTCCAGTCTCCTCCTGCGCGCCGTGCCACCAGTCGTCGTCGGAACGCTCTGCTTCCCGACCCGTCTCCCCGCAGCGCCGCTCCCCTGGCTGGAGTTCGCCCTCTGCTGCACCCTCGCCTTCCTGATCAGTTTCGCCATCCGCTACCTGATCAGCATCACCGCGTTCTGGACCATGGACGAGCGCGGCACCGCAGCCCTGCTTCTAGTCGTATCAATGTTCTTCTCCGGCATGATCATCCCACTAGTAGTCATGCCCGGCTGGCTAGGCGCACTCGCGAACGTGCTCCCGTGGTCGGCCACGCTCCAAGTCCCGATCGACGTCCTGCTAGGCACGCACACCGCCGGCTTCGCGAGCGCCGTCGCCTTCCAGCTCGCGTGGGCCGCGGTACTCGTCGCCGCCGGCCGCGCCGTGACCGTAGCCGCACGACACAAAACGGTGGTGCAAGGTGGCTGAAACGCAATCACCCGACACGCCCGCACCCGCCGCAACCGGATCCGTCACCGCCCACTCCCTCGCTCCAGTGCCCACCCTTACGCACTCCCCCGCCGCCGCCCCCGAACCACGCCACACCCCCTCCCCCCTCGCCTACCTCCTCCTCACCCGCACGTGGTCCCGCGCCGCATGGCAATACCGCACGTCCCTAATCCTCAACGGCATCGCGCAGATGCTAGGCGCCAGCCTCGACCTAGCCGCGCTGCTAGTCGTCTATTCACAAGTCACCACGCTCGGCGGATTCACCCGACCGCAAACCCTCTACCTCTACGGCACGACCCGCCTGGCCTTCGCCGTCTCCGACCTCGTCGCCAGCGGCATCGAAACCCTCAGCGACGCGATCCGCCTAGGCACCTTCGACGTGATGCTCATCCGACCAATCGGCACGCTCCCGCAGGTCCTAGCCGAGCAATTCACACCCAAGCGCTTCGGAAAGCTGATCCCGTCCACCGCCACGCTCATCTGGGCGACCCAGGCGCTCCACATCGCCTGGACGCCGCTCAAGGTGACAGTCTGCATCGGCACGGTCGTCTGCGGCACGGTCATCTACTGCGCGCTTTGGGTCCTGACCGGTTCGATCAGCTTCGTGGCCACCGACGCCCGCGAGTCCGCCAACGTGATCACCTACGGCGGCGAACTGGTCACCGAGTTCCCGTTCGCGATCTACCAGCGTCCGCTAGCCCTGATGATGACCTTCGCGATCCCGCTAGCCTTCATCACCTGGCAGCCATCGCTATACGTACTCGGACACGCCGACCCGCTGGGGCTGCCCACGTTCCTACGCTTCGCGCCCCCGCTAGTAGCGGTCCTATTCAGCCTGCTAGCGGCCCTAGTCTGGCGAGCCGCCGTCCGCCGCTACCGCTCAACCGGCAGCTAAGACTGCCGCGGAAGCCAATCGTCCACCTCGGTGCGCCGCCGAACCTTCTCAATACGCGGCAAAGCCGTCCACGGAATTCCGCCTCCACCAACAATGCAGATCCCTTTACTCACCCCACCTCACCTCCTGTCACTCCGTCTGCGCAGGCACAGCATGAATGTCGCGGTAACGCTCATGCGCAGTCTGCCGGGTAACCCCCAGCGCTTCACCGATGACTTCCCAGCTCAGCTCTCGTGCACGAGCCGCACCCACAGCCGCAGCGAGCTCCGCGCCGACATTCGCCTGCGTCACACGCAGAGCCTTGATGACCGCCAGCGGCCTGCCGTCGAACTCCCCCGCCTTTCGCGCAGACCCCACCGCGTCAACGAACGCCTCAGCTGCCTTAGCCACCGAGAGGAGATAGACGGTGACCTCATCCATATGCGCGTCCCACTGCGCACGCGCCGCATCCTCGGCCCCCGCATCAAAGCCGACACGCTCCCCACGCCAACCGCACACGCACGCCGGCATCAACCAAGCCGGCTCAACTCCCGGATCCCCCGAGCCCCCGCCCGCCGACCACCACCCGTCCCGGAACTCCATCTCAAACCACTCGCCGCCGGTCCCGTACGTCGGGATCACCCCATTGGCCAGCACGCCGATCGCGTAGCCCTCATGCTCCTCGTCCGGCACCCCGTCATAGAGCCAGCCCACCACGCGCCTCCAATGCGTCAGGAATCCCATACGCTCGCTCGTCAGGATTTCCTAACGCTCGAATGTATGGGATCCCTGACGCCCGACACCCGTCCTTGATGTCGACATCGAGGCGGCCGAAGAACCGTCAGAATCCGCGAGCCTCCACGCCGCAACCACGACATCGCCCGAGTCCCGAGCCGAGCGGCAGAGCCTCAAAGGCCTGTCAGCACGCTCAGCCTCCCGACGGCACTAGCGCCGTAAGGTGACTTCAGATGACCTCGGGCAGCGGCTCGCCTAGGTAGAGGTCCTTCACTGCCGTTTCCAGGTCTCGGTTTGCGCGCAGGCGGTCGAGGCTGCCTTCGTACATGACGCGTCCGTGGTCGATGGCGACGACGCGTGAGCAAAGGCGCTCGATGTCGCCGATGTCGTGCGTCGTCAGCAGGATCGTGGTGCCGGCGCTTACGTTCAGGTCATGCAGGAAGTCACGCACTACGTGCTTGGACACGATGTCCAGGCCGATCGTCGGCTCGTCGAGGTAGACAATCGCCGGGTCGTGCAGCAACGCCGCGGTGATGTCACCGCGCATCCGCTGGCCCAGGCTTAGCTGACGCACCGGCTGGTCCAGCAGCGGACCGAGGTCCAGCGCGTCGACGTAACGGTCGAAGTTCTCCCGGTAACGCGCGGGCGGGATGCGGTAGAGCCGCTGGATGAGCGTGAACGAGTCACGCAGCGGCAGGTCCCACCACAGCGTGGTCCTTTGTCCGAAAACCACACCGATGCGTCGCGCGAGCCTGATGCGGTTGCGCTGCGGTTCGAGTCCCGCGACGCGCAGGGTGCCGGACGTCGGCATGAGGATGCCCGTCAGCATCTTGATGGTGGTCGACTTTCCGGCACCGTTGGGTCCGATGTAGCCGACTAGCTCGCCCGGCCACACGTGCAAGTCAATCTGGTCGACCGCGGTGAAGCTGGTCCGCTCGCGGCGCAGTCTGCCAGCGCGCTGAAAGCGGGTGAAAGTCTTGGTGAGTTGTTCGGCAAGGATGATCGGCTCGCTCACGTCGGCCTCGGCTTCCTGTCGACTCGAGACAGCAGGATGGGAGCGGAGGGGCAAAGCATCCTGTCGAAGAGCCGGTTGCCG
>CAVQPP010000449.1:0-22347 GCA_963714445.1 uncultured Actinomycetota bacterium | reverse complement strand
CTCCGAGGCGGACGCGCGTGAGCGGCATCGCGGCCTCAGCCACCACAGCGTGACCGCGTACGGCCGCGTCGCCCTCTCCCCCGCGCTGCTGGCCGTTCCGGACGAGCGTGGCCCGTTCTGGGATCAAGTCCGTGAACAGGCAAGACCTCTGACGGAACGTCACACATTGCGCGAAGTCGACTGCCAAGGCCTGGACGAGGCGCTGGCCGCGAGTCCGGTCGGCCTGTCCACGATGGGCCGTGGTCCGGACGCCGATCGGGCGAACTTCCTGGCCGCGGCGGCGGCCGGTCGCCTGGCCGCGGGTCTGCTTCAACCGCCGGTGTGAAAAAGTAGGCGGGTAAGAGCGACCGAGAGGAAGAATCGCGATGGCACTGGAGAAGCCCGAAATCGACTTTCCGGACGGCCCGCCGCCCGCGGACTTGGAAATCAAGGAAATCTGGGAGGGCGACGGCCCGGAAGCCGCCAGCGGCCACAACGTGACCGTGCACTACGTCGGCGTCTCACACTCCACCGGCGAGGAGTTCGACGCCTCCTGGAACCGCAACGCCCCGTTCCAGTTCCCGCTCGGCGGGGGCCGGGTCATCGCGGGGTGGGACCGCGGCGTGGCCGGGATGAAGGTCGGCGGCCGGCGTCAGCTGACCATTCCGGCGCACCTGGCCTACGGCGATCGCGGCGCCCCGCCGGTCATCAAGCCGGGCGAGACGCTCATCTTCGTGGTCGACCTGCTCGGCGTTAGCTGACGCTGGCGTACTCGTCCCCGCGTGGCCGTCCGAACCGGCCGCGCGGGGACGCGGTTTTTAACGCAGCGTCAATTCAGAACAGCGTCAGAGTGAGTCGATGATGTCGACGACGAACACCAGGGTGTCGTTCTTGCCGATCCCGGCCTGCGCGCTGCCCGCCGCTCGGCCCGTAGCCGAGGTCCGGCGGAATCACCAGCAGCACGCGGTCGCCGACGTGCTTGCCGACCAGGCCCTGGTCCCAGCCCTTGATGACCTTTCCGGCGCCGATCACGGTGCTGAAGGCCTGCTTGGTGAACGAGAAGTCGAAGTTCTTTCCGGTGTTCCAGTCCACGCCGGTGTACTGGATGACCAGCGTCCGGCCGCTTTCGACGGCCTCGCCGGTGCCCTTGATCAGCGTGTCCGCCACCAGCGCGGTCGGCGGCTTTGTGCCCGCCGGGATCGTCACCTTCGGGTTGCCGGATCCCGGGTCGCCGGCGACCGTTGGCAGCCCGGAGCCTGCCTGGGCGCTCATCTTGCCGGTGATGTCCGCCGCGGCCGGATAGCCGGCGACGACATCGAGTACGAAGACCAGATCATCGGTCGGGCCGACGCCGGCCTGCGAGTTGCCCTGGCTGCCGAAGGCGGCTGAAGGCGGCGCGACGATTTCGATCCGGCTGCCGACCTTCGCGCCGGTCAGCGCGGTGTTCCACGCCGGCAGCAGCTGGCTGGAGCCGAGCTGGATGACCTGCGGCTGGTTCGGCGTCTTGCCGCCGTCGGTGGAGTACGTGTCGCCGAGCGCCTTCGCGCCGGTCCAGTTCATCACCGTGTAGTTCACCGCCGCCAGCTGCCCGTTGGCGAGCTTCGCGCCGCTGCCCTGCACCAGAACCTTGGTCTGCAGCGTCGCCGGCACGGCGGTGCCGGAGGGCAGCGTGATGACGGCTTTCTGTCCGACCGCCCCGGTTACCTGCGGCAGGCCGTTGTCGGCCGCGCTCTGGTTTGAGCCGCCGCCGCCGGACGAACCGCACCCGGCAAGTCCCAATCCCAGCGCCAGCACCCATGGCACGGCCATCATGGCAGCGCGCCTCGGCGCCCGCTCGCTCGACCGGACCTGCCGACTGATCATCCGCCTATTTCGCAGCACGGCCCCCACCCTACAAGGCCGCCAACCGCTACATCGACGCGATGAGCTTCTCCACGCGCTCGTCCACCGAGCGGAACGGGTCCTTGCAAAGCACTGTGCGCTGCGCCTGGTCGTTCAGCTTGAGGTGCACCCAGTCGACGGTGAAATCTCGGCGCTGCTCCTGCGCCCGCTTGATGAACTCGCCGCGCAACTTTGCCCGAGTGTTCTGCGGTGGCACGGACTTAGCCGTGAAAATGTCCAGATCCCGCGCCGTGCGGTCGACCATTCCGCGCCGCTCGAGCAGGTAATAGAGCCCGCGCCGACGGCTGATGTCGTGATAGGCCAAGTCGAGCTGCGCGATGCGCGGGTGCGATATCGGCAGGTCGTACTTCTCCTGGTAACGCTGGATGAGCCGGTACTTGATGACCCAGTCGACCTCGCGCTCAATCTTGCTCAGGTCGCCCAGCTCGATCGCGTCGAGGGTGCGCTCCCAGAGGTCCAGGACCCGGGCCACCGACGCGGTGCGCAGGTCACGTCGCTCGGCGAAATCGGCGGCCTTGCTCAGGTACTCGCGCTGAATCTCGAGCGCCGAGACCTCGCGGCCGTTGGCCAGCCGGATGCGGCGCTGCCCGGTCAGGTCGTGCGAGACCTCACGGATGGCCCGGATCGGGTTCTCCAGCGTCAGATCGCGCATCACCAAGCCGGCCTCGACCATCCGCAGCACCAGGTCGGTCGCGCCGACCTTGAGCATCATGGTCGTCTCGCTCATGTTCGAGTCGCCCACGATCACGTGCAGCCGCCGGTAACGCTCGGCGTCGGCGTGCGGCTCGTCACGCGTGTTGATGATCGGCCGGGAGCGGGTCGTCGCGGAGCTGACGCCCTCCCAGATGTGTTCGGCACGCTGGCTTACGCAGTAGACCGCGCCGCGCGGGGTCGGCAGCACCTTCCCGGCGCCGCAGATCAGCTGCCGCGTCACCAAGAACGGGATAAGAACATCGGCCAATCGGGAGAACTCCCCGTGCCGCGTCACGAGGTAATTCTCATGACAACCGTACGAGTTACCCGCCGAGTCCGTGTTGTTCTTAAACAGATAGACATCACCCGCGATGCCCTCTTCGTGCAGCCGACGCTCGGCATCCACGAGCAGGCCCTCGAGAATGCGCTCCCCCGCCTTGTCGTGCACGACCAGTTCTTCGATGGAGTCGCACTCGGGCGTGGCGTACTCCGGGTGCGAGCCGACGTCCAGGTACAGCCGGGCGCCGTTACGCAGGAACACGTTCGAGGAACGGCCCCAGGAGACCACGCGGCGGAACAGGTACCGAGCCACCTCGTCCGGGGACAGCCGCCGCTGCCCACGGAAGGTGCAGGTGACACCGTATTCGTTCTCTAATCCGAAGATCCGACGGTCCATCGGTTTCCCCACCGCCTTAGTCCTTAGGGGGAGTATGTGGACTCTTATGAGTACCTATCCACTGCCGTGAGGTCCCAACCAGCACCTCACGACGCGTCAGCCCTGCGGACCTTCGCGGCCTTCCTCCTCGTCGAGCACGCCGTCGATGTCGTCCAGGATGTCGCCCTGCTCGCCCGACTCACCGGAACCACCAGGCTCACCGGAGTCGGAAGATCCTCCACTCGCGTCAGCGCCGCCGTCGCCGGCGCCATTCCCGCCGCCGTTCCCATTCCCGTTCTCGGCGAACGCGGCCTCGTCCGCACCCGGCTCGTCGGCCAGCAGCCGAGCCAGCTGCGCACCGACGAGTCGGCGGAACTTGCGGTCGCGCTGCCGGGCGCGGTCCAGCACGGCGACTTCGAGCTGAGTCGGGGAAAGCTCGCGGGTTTCGGTACCGTCGCGCCCGAGCGCCGCGACGGCGGTGCGCAGCGCAGCGCCGAGGTGAGCCCCCTCGACGTAGCTGCTCTCCAGCTCCCCGCTGACCGCGTCGGCCGCGCCGCCGATCACCACGAAGCCGTGCGCGTCGGCCACCGAGCCGTCGTAGGTCAGCCGGTAGATCTGGTCCTGCTCGGCCCGGTCGCCGACCTCGGCGATGATCAGCTCGACCTCGTATGGCTTGCCGCCGGACTCGGAGAAGATCGTGCCCAGGGTCTGGGCGTAGGCGTTGGCCAAGCCCAGCGCGGAGACGTCACGGCGGTCGTAGAGGTAGCCGCGGGTGTCGGCCAGCCGGACGCCGGCCTGCCGCAGGTTCTCGAACTCGTTGTACTTACCGGCCGCCGCGAAGCCGACCCGGTCGTAGATCTCGCTGATCTTGTGCAGCACCCGCGAGCGGTTCTCGGCGACGAACAGGATGCCGCCGTCGTAGTTGAGCACCGCCACCGAGCCGCCGCGCGCGATGTTCTTGCGCACGTAGTCCGCCCGGTCCTTCATCAACTGCTCGGGCGACACGTAGAACGGGGTCGTCATGGGTTCCTCGTCGTCTGTCTATCTGTCCGCGAAGGGGCGGCTGGCTAGCGCAGGGGGGCCTGCGGACCGTCGGGTGCGCGGTACCGCGCGTCGACGATCTCGTGGACCAACTGGGAGACCTCGTCCTCGGGCAGCCGCCGGTAGCCCTCCTCGGTCACCGAGGCGATCACCGGGTAGATCCGCCGGGTCATGTCCGGACCGCCGGTGGCCGAGTCGTCGTCGGCCGCGTCGTAGAGCGCCTGGATCGCCACGGTGGCCGCACCCACAACATCCAAGTCGGAGCGGTACAGCTTCTTCAGCGCGCCGCGAGCGAACACCGAGCCCGACCCGACCGAGTAAAAACCGTGCTCCGGGTACTGCCCGCCGATCGGGTCATAGCTGAAGATCCGGCCCTCGGCGGTCTCCAAGTCGTAACCCGCGAACAACGGCACGACGGCCAGCCCCTGCATCGCCATGCCCAGGTTCCCCCGGATCAGCGTCGCGAGCCGATTCGCCTTACCGTCCAAAGAGAGCTCAACGCCCTCGATCTTCTCGTAATGCTCCAGCTCAACCTGGAACAGCTTGACCATCTCCACCGCGATACCCGCGGCGCCCGCGATGCCCACAGCCGAGTACTCGTCCGCGGGGAACACCTTCTCGATGTCCCGCTGCGCGATCATGTTCCCCGCGGTCGCCCGCCGGTCCCCCGCCATCAGCACGCCGCCCGGAAAGGTCAGCGCCACGATGGTGGTCCCGTGCGGCACGTCCAAGTGCGCAACCCCGCCGCCAGCCACGCCATGCGCCGCCGCGGCGGCCCGCCTCCCCGGCAAATAGTCAGGGTTATAGGCCGCGAGGAACTCGGTGAACGACGACGTGCCGGTTTGCATGAAGGCGCCACCCATCAGGCCGCCGCTAAGCGGTAGCTGCTGACCTGGAAACCGTCCAGCCCCTTGCCCTTCCACGAGCTCCCTCTCATCAGATAGCCGACCGCGCGGATCAGGCTACGTATGTCGTCCCGGAAGTTGCCGAGCCCCTGGTTGCAGTTGAAGCACAGGATGCCTCGTACCTTACCCGTCTCATGGTCATGATCGACGTGTTCCGGGTCAGGCTTATCACAGATCAAGCACAGGCCATCCTGCGCCTCGAGCATCTCTTCGAAGGCCTTGACGCCAATGCCATACCGCCTACGTAGGTGGTACTCGCGCGAACCTCCGTGCAGACGCTGACGGCTCTCGTACGTCCGCGCGTTCTGGCACGGCTTGCAATAGCTGCCACGTCCGCTCGCCTTCTTGCTCACGACGAAAGCATCCAGCGGCTTGATCTCCTCGCAATCCCGGCACCACTTCATGCCTTCTGGTACTTGTGGCGGTTTGACCCGGGGAGCGGCCGGAGGCAAGCCCTCCCGTTCTCGACGAAGCGCCACCGTGGCCGCGTTCCGGAATCCGAAGCAGCGCCGGCAGTACAGCGCATAGCCGTCCTTCGAGCCTTTCCACTTCCAGAACTCGACGATCGGCTTGGTCTCGCCACAGTCCTTACAGTTCTTCTCCGTGATGCCTTCCATCTTGCTCGTCCCCGCTTATTAGCTTCCTGATTACTGAGTGCTATATATGCAGGTCAGAGCCTCATTGGCCGCCTTTTTGTACGAACCCACGGACGAACGACTCCGCGTCGGTCTCCAGGACCTCGTCGATCTCGTCCAGGACGTCGTCGACGTCCTCGGACAGCTTGGCGTGACGGTCCTTCAGATCGCTGGTCTCGTCGACGAACTCATCGTCGACTTCTTCGGACTGCTTGGAGGCGCGCTCCTGCCCGCCGGTGTCCTTGGCTGCCACGGTGATCACCCGCCCTCTCTCGAGTAGAAGACACTGTCGTGCCAGGTTTCTGCGACGCTTCCGGCCATGCTGGCGAACCGGAGGCCTGATGATCAGACACTACGCCGTGCGGCCGACAAGCGGAGCGAAAATCGGTGCTACGGCGGCAGACCCTCGGCCTTTGATCACAGCATCCCCAGGCGCACACGGTTCACACGTTCGGACGCTGTGGGCGAACTGGCGCCTGAGCGGGAATAGAGACGAACGCGGCCAGGCCGGTCTGGGGCGCGCTTCGGCTCAGCTGCCGGTGATCTCGCGTACCAGGTCGGCGGCGGTGCGGCAGCGGTCGATCAGCGCTTCGACGTGCTGCTTCGTGCCGCGCAGCGGGTCGAGGGTGGGGACGCGCTGCAGGGACTCGCGGTCGGGCAGGTCGAAGATGACGCTGTCCCACGAGGCCGCGGCGACCGAGTCGGCGTACTTGTCCAGGCAACGGCCGCGGAAATACGCACGCGTGTCCGTGGGGGGCTGGTCTACTGCCCGGCGGATCTCTTCGTCGGTGGTGATCCGTTCGAACCGGCCACGGGCCGCCAGGCGCTGGTACAGGCCCTTGGCGGGGCGTACGTCGGCGTACTGGAGGTCGACGAGGTGCAGGCGGGCGTTGTCCCAGTCGATGTTGTCGCGCTTGCGGTAGCCGTCCAGGATCTCCAGCTTGGCGACCCAGTCCAGCTCACGGCTGAGCGACATCGGGTCGGTCTCGAGGCGGCCTAGGACCGATTCCCAGCGGTCGAGCACGTCGCGGGTGACCTCGTCGACGTCGGTGCCGTACTTGTCCTCGACGTACTTTCGGGCCTGCTCGAAATACTCCATTTGGAGCTGAACCGCCGTCAGCTTCCTTCCGGAGCGCAGGGTGACCAGATGCTTGAGGCTCGGGTCGTGGCTGACCTCGTGCAGCGTCTTGACCGGCTGGTCCACCGAGAAGTCCACCGACATGAACCGGTCCTCGATCATCGCGAGGACCAGGCTGGTGGTGCCCATCTTGAGGAACATCGAGACTTCGGACAGGTTCGCGTCGCCGATGATGACGTGCAGGCGGCGGTAGCGCTCCGGGTCGGCGTGCGGCTCGTCGCGGGTGTTGATGATGGGCCGCTTGAGCGTGGTCTCCAGGCCGACCTCGACCTCGAAGTAGTCGGCGCGCTGGGAGATCTGGAAGCCGTGCGTACGGCCGTCCTGGCCGAGTCCTACGCGGCCGGCCCCGGCGACCACCTGGCGGCTGACGAAGAACGGCGTCAGGTGCCGCACGATGTCCGCGAACGGGGTGGTGCGGGCCATCAGGTAGTTCTCGTGCGAGCCGTACGAGGCGC
This sequence comes from uncultured Actinomycetota bacterium, assembly GCA_963714445.1. Taxonomy (GTDB): domain Bacteria; phylum Actinomycetota; class Actinomycetes; order Streptomycetales; family Catenulisporaceae; genus Actinocrinis. The sequence continues at coordinate 14,944 of CAVQPP010000449.1, read as the reverse complement.
CCTTGTTGTCCGTGTTGTTCTTGTACAGGTTGATCGGCAGCGAGCCGGGCACCGTCGCGGCGTGCCGGGCGGCCTCGGCCATGATCCACTCGCCGGCCTTGTCCCAGATCACCGCGTCGCGCGGGTTGGTGACCTCGGGAGTGGAGTACTCGGGGTGCGCGTGGTCCACGTACAGCCGGGCGCCGTTGGTCAGGATGACGTTGGCCAGCCCCGAGTCCTCGTCGGTCAGCTGGCTGGCGTCGGCGAGCTCGCGGGCCAGGTCGAATCCCCGGGCGTCGCGCAGCGGGTTCTCCTCCTCGAAGTCCCAGCGGGCGCGGCGGGCGCGGTGCATCGCGGTCGCGTAGGCGTTGACGATCTGGGAGGAGGTGAGCATCGCGTTCGCGTTCGGGTGCCCCGGTACCGAGATCCCGTACTCCGTCTCGCTGCCCATTACTCGCTGTACGCTCATGACGACAAGCCTATGCCGCCTCGCGGACTATCGGGACCAAGTACGGGCACGAGTTCTCCCCGGATCGAGCCGGTGCGGGACCCGTTCGTCCCACGCCGGCGACGAGATCAGGCACTTCGTGATTCAGCAGTTCGGCGGGTGGCCGCGACGCCTGGATCGCGGCCCGGCCGGGCCCGGCGACGGTACGTCGCACGGGCTCCGGCCGCAGTCGTAGCTACTGGGTTTACAGGTACTGGCCGGTGTTGCTCACCGTGTCGATCGACCGGCCCGTCTCAGCACCCTTCTTCCCGGACACCAGGGTACGGATGAACACGATCCGCTCGCCCTTCTTGCCCGAGATGCGTGCCCAGTCGTCCGGGTTGGTGGTGTTCGGCAGGTCCTCGTTCTCCTTGAACTCGTCGACGCAGGCGCCGAGCAGGTGGGAGACGCGCAGGCCCTTCTGGCCGTGGTCCAGGAAGTCCTTGATCGCCGACTTCTTCGCCCGGTCCACGATGTTCTGGATCATCGCGCCGGAGTTGAAGTCCTTGAAGTAGAGGACCTCCTTGTCACCGTTGGCGTAGGTGACCTCGAGGAACCGGTTCTCATCGGTCTCCGAGTACATCCGCTCCACGGTGCTCTGGATCATCGCGCTGACGCAGGACTGGTCGTCGCCGCCGTGCTCCTTCACGTCGTCCGGGTGCAGCGGCAGCGTGGTGGTCACGTACTTGGAGAAGATGTCCTTGGCCGCCTCGGCGTCCGGCCGCTCGATCTTGATCTTGACGTCCAGGCGGCCGGGCCGCAGGATCGCCGGGTCGATCATGTCCTCGCGGTTGGAGGCGCCGATGACGATGACGTTCTCCAGGCCCTCGACGCCGTCGATCTCGGAGAGCAGCTGGGGCACGATCGTGTTCTCCACGTCCGAGGAGACGCCCGAGCCTCGGGTGCGGAAGAGCGAGTCCATCTCGTCGAAGAACACGATGACCGGGGTGCCCTCGCTGGCCTTCTCGCGCGCCCGCTGGAAGACCAGGCGGATGTGCCGCTCGGTCTCGCCGACGTACTTGTTCAGCAGCTCGGGGCCCTTGATGTTGAGGAAGTAGCTCTTGCCCTGGCCCTGGCCGTTGATCTCGGCGACCTTCTTGGCCAGCGAGTTCGCCACCGCCTTGGCGATGAGCGTCTTGCCGCAGCCGGGAGGGCCGTAGAGCAGCACGCCCTTGGGCGGGCGCAGCTCGTGCTCGCGGAACAGGTCGGCGTGCAGGTACGGCAGCTCCACCGCGTCGCGGATCTGCTCGATCTGGCCGCTCAGGCCGCCGATATCGGTGTAGTCGATGTCCGGGACCTCTTCGAGGACCAGCTCTTCGACCTCGGACTTCGGCACCCGCTCGTAGACGTAGCCCGAGCGCGGCTCGAGCAGCAGCGCGTCGCCGGCCCGGATGACCGAGTCCAGCAACGGCTCGGCGAGGCGCACCACGCGCTCCTCGTCGGTGTGCCCGATGACCAGGGCGCGCTCGCCGTCCTCAAGCAGTTCCTTGAGCATGACGATCTCGCCGACCCGCTCGTAGGCCATGCCGGCCACGATGTTCAGCGCCTCGTTGAGCATGACCTCCTGGCCCGGGCGCAGCTCGGCCAGCTCGATGTTGGGCGTGACGGTCACCCGCAGCTTGCGGCCGCCGGTGAAGATGTCGGCGGTGCCGTCCTCGTTGGCCGTCAGGAACACCCCGAAGCCGGAGGGGGGCTGGGCGAGCCGGTCGATCTCCTCCTTGAGCGCGACGATCTGGTCGCGCGCGTCGCGCAGAGTGGCGACCAGTCGCTCGTTCTGGGCGGTGAGGCCGGCGACCGTGGCTTGGAGTTCGCCGACGCGCTCTTCGAGCGCGCGACCGCCGCGTGGCGCTTCGGCCAGGCGCCGGCGCAGTACGGCGATCTCCTGTTCCAGGTACGCGACCTGGGCCATGGGATCGACCTCCGGGCCGTTCGGCCCGCCACTGCGGCCGGACCGAGACCCGGGAGCGCGCATGGGCTTGTCGTCTTCGTGGGCTGGCACGGTCCTCACCTCCTCGCGGAGTGTTGCGACGTTACGACCCTACCTGGAGTACGCCCGGCCCAAACTGCAGACTCGCTAACAGCTTGGTGGCGGGCGATTCCGGGGACACCGCGTGGCCCCGTAGCCACCTCGGGTGTCCCCCGCTCTGTCGGCAACGCTGCCATCAACACGATTCCCCCTTCAGTGCTCGTTCATGTGGCACAGCGGGCACCCGTTCGGATCAGTGCGCCGACTCTCGCCGGGCGTGATCGCTTGCGGGACTCGATCATTACTCCCCCGTCCTCGGACTGTCCATGCATATTGCTTCAATGCGTTGTGTCGCCAGTGCTTGCGTCACTGCCGCCGTCCTGAGCGACACGCGGATATCTCTAGTGCGGTTCGACTTGTTAGGGTCGTTTGGTAGGTGACAACGCGATGGGGATGGTTGGCGTTCCGATGAACGGCGAAAAGCTTGAAGTTTGGATCGACCAGGACCTGTGCACCGGTGACGGTCTGTGCGCGCAGTATGCCGCCGATGTGTTCGAACTCGACATCGACGGACTGGCATACGTCAAGGACGCAGAGGGCGCGTTGCAGAGCGCGCCGGGGGCGCGAGTCTCGGTTCCGGCGGATCTGGTACTGAATGTGATCGATTCCGCGAAGGAGTGCCCAGGCGACTGCATCCACGTACGGCGCGCTAGCGATGGCGTGATGGTCGCGGGCCCGGACGCCGAGTAGCCGGGCTTCAGCGTGGCTCCAGTGGCGCCTTAGCGGTTCTTTGGGTGCAGCAGTTGAACACGGCGCGGTAGCACGAACACGGGCACGGGGAGACGCGGGGACGGCTACTTCTGCCCCGGGCCCTTGGAGAAGTCGGCCCTCAGGGCAGTTCGCCACGGCGCGCCAGGCGTGCTTCACGCGCCGCTGCCTGCGCCTCTCGATCCTCACCGACGATCTCGGCTGTCCACACGTCCTCGGCGTCGGCGCCTCGGGCGGGGCGACGGCGGCGCGGAGGCAGGTCAACGCCGTCAGCGATGCGGCGCGCGATCGCCAGGAAGCCGGTGTGTCCGATCATCCGATGATCGGGGCGCACGGCCAGCCCTTCGACGTGCCAGCTACGCAGCAGCGTCTCGGTGGCGGCGGGCTCGGAGAAGCGTCCGTGGTCGCGAAGCGCCTCGACAGTGCGCGAGAGCTGCGTGGTCGTCGCGACGTAGCAGATCAGGACGCCGCCGGGGACCAGCACCTTTGAGACGGAGTCGATGCACTCCCAGGGCGCGAGCATGTCGAGGACGACCCGGTCGACGTCGTCGGGCCGAATCGCCGCAGCCAGGTCGCCGACGGTCAGCGTCCACGCGGGATGGTCGCCGCCGAAGAAGGTGCGCACGTTCTTCGCGGCGATCTTGGCGAAATCCTCGCGCCGCTCGTACGAGTACACCGCGCCGCTGTCGCCCACAGCGCGCAGTAGCGAGCACGTAAGCGCGCCGGAGCCGACTCCGGCCTCCAGGACGCGTGCGCCGGGGTGGATGTCGCCCATGGTGACGATCTGCGCCGCGTCTTTGGGGTAGATGACGGCGGCACCGCGCGGCATCGACAGCACGTAATCGGAGAGCAGCGGCCGCAACGCGAGGTAGTCCATGCCACCGGTTGAGCGCACCACGCTGCCCTCAGGCTGCCCGATCAGCGCATCGTGCTCGAACGAGCCTTTGTGAGTGTGGAACTGCTTGCCCGGCTGGAGCGGGAAGGTGTTGTGCCGTCCCTTGGTGTCGGTCAGCTGGACCAGGTCACCTGGCTTGAACGGGCCGCGACGGTGCTCTGTGCCAAACGGTGCGCTGGGCGTTTCACTCACGAGCGGGAGTCTACCTGCGGGATGCGGGTATCAATGTCCGGATGGCTGGTCAGCCGTGCAGGAAGGCATGCTCGACATCGGCGGCGGCCAGCACTCCGTAGATCGAGCCGCCGGGTTCGGTCACCAGGTATTCGGGCGCTGGAGCGGCTCGCAGCGCGGCGAGCAGCCGTTCCCCGCCAAGATCCGTCGTCAGCGTCATGCCGGGGCGCAGCGCGCGGGCAAGGGCACCGACCTGTATCCACGGGTGCCGCTCGGGCGGTGTGGCGGTCACGGAGGCCTCATGCACGATCGCGGTGGGCCGTCCGTCGTGGTCCACGACGACGACCGCGCGCGCACCGGCAGCCGCCGCGCGACGCAGCGCCTCGGACAGCGGCAAGTCCGACGCGACAGGGATCGCGCGGCGGGTCAGGGCACGCACTTGCAGCCGGGGGATGCGGTCACGCAGCCGTGCGACGGTCAGCGATTGACTCGCGCCGATCCAAATGAACGAGGCGATGAACGCGGCCCACATGATGGTGTACAGATCGGCGCCGGCGTTCGACTGGCTGCGTCCGTCCCAGATGGCGACGAAAAGCACCACGACGGCCAACGCGCGGCCGGTCCAGGCCGCCGCCACGGTGCCGCTCATGGCCTTCTTGGTAACCGCCCAAACGAGCGACCGCAGCACGCGTCCCCCGTCCAATGGCAGGCCCGGCAGCATGTTGAACACGCCGACCACCAGATTGGCCGTCCAGGTCGCGAAGACCAGGTACATCGCCACCAGCAGCCCGGTGGACGAGCGGTCGCTGGTCGAGGGCAGCACCTCCCAGATGCCCCAGAACGCCCCAGCGAGAACGAAGGACAGCAGCGGCCCGGCGATCGCGACGGCGAACTCCTGGCCTGGGGTTTCAGGCTCCCGCTCGATCTCGGAGACCCCGCCGAGGAAATAAATGACGATGCGACGAACCGGCAGGCCGAAGTGCTTTGCCACGACCGAGTGGGCCAGTTCGTGCAGCAGCACGGAGAGGTAAAGCAGCACGGCGAAGCTGAAAGCGACCAGGTAGCGGCCACCGCCGAGCCGGTCGCCGAGCCGGGTGTGGTCGAACTGGCCGCCGAAGTAGAGGGTGATGAAAGCGGCGATCAGGAACCAGGTCGGGGACACGATGATCGGGATGCCGAAGGGTCGGCCCATGGCCAGCCCACCCCCCGATGGCCGTGACCCGCTAGCCGGAGGTGACTGGTCCGGCTTGCCGGTGGTACCGCCCTCGTCGGGGTTCGTGTCGCTCACATACGCGATGCTACGTGGATACGGCGGCGTGGGCTGTGCCGGGCGGTCATGTCAGCGCTTCGGCCCGGGTTTGTCGGTGCCCTGAGCTATGGTTTCCGCCATGGACGGCACGGTCACGGGCGAGGCGTCGGCGGCGGCGGTTTTTGAGACGACAGTGCCGGAGACGACGGTTTCAGAGCCGCCGGTGCCGGAACAGGCCGCGGTGCCGGAACAGGCGGTGCCAGAACAACCGCCGGGCGCCCAGACGGTCCTCCCGGTCGAGGTCGAATACGGGGGCACCGAATCCGGGGCGCTGTTCGACGTGGACATGCCCGTGCGGTTGCCCTCGACGATCTCGCCGTCCCGCGCCGGAGACTTCATGCAGTGCCCGCTGCTGTTCCGGCTGCGCGTGGTGGACCGCATTCCGGAACCCCCAAGCAGCGCGGCGACGCGCGGCACACTCGTGCACGCGGTGCTCGACCGGCTCTTCGACCTGCCCGCCGGCGGACGTACGCCGGACGAGGCGGCAGCGCTGCTCCAGCCCGAGTGGGAGCGGCTGCTGGCCAAGGAACCGGAGCTGGGCAGCCTGTTCGCCGAGCCGCAGGAACTGACCGAGTGGCTGGCGTCCGCCAAATCGTTGCTGGGCAAGTACTTCACACTAGAGGACCCGAACCGGCTGGAGCCCGCCGAGCGGGAGCTGTTCGTGCGCGCGGTGGTCGGCGAGGGCGATGACCGGTTCGTGCTGCGCGGCGTCGTCGACCGGCTGGACATCGCGCCGAACGGGCTGCTGCGCGTGGTCGACTACAAGACCGGCAAGGCCCCGCCCGCCGCGTACGAGGCGAAGAACATGTTCCAGATGAAGTTCTACGCGCTGGTGCTGTGGAAGGTGCGCGGCGTCGTACCGAAGCGGCTCCAGCTGATCTTCCTGGGCAGCGGCGACGTGCTGACGTACGACCCGGACGAGCGAGACCTGCGTGGCGTTGAGCGGAAAATCACCGCGGTCTGGGCGGCGATCCGTGCGGCCGCCGAGCGCCGGGAGTGGCCGCCGAATCCGTCGCGGCTTTGCGACTGGTGTTCGTTCAAGGCGACCTGCCCGGCGCACGGCGGCGAGGTTCCGCCCGCGCCGATCGTCGAGTTCCTACCAGCGGTCAAGGAACCCGACGCGGTCTGATCTAGATTGCGCCGGAAGAGTGATTCAGAACGTGCGCTAGGCCGCCACGGACCCATCGGCGTCCAAAGAGCCATCAACATCCACCGGATCAACGTCCCCTGGACGCGTAGCGTCGGCGGGGACGAACAGGCCACGCAGCGTCGCCAGGCTGACGTCGGCGAGCGAACCGGCAACCGTGATCAGCGGGTGCGCCGCGATCGGGGCCGCATGCGGGATGGCCAGCACCCGGCAACCAGCCGCGGCCCCCGAACGTGAACCGTTCGGCGAGTCCTCGATCACCGCGCACCGCGTCGGATCCACGCCGAGCAGCCGGGCCGCGGTCAGATACGGCTCTGGATGCGGCTTGCCGTGTACGACGTCGTCCCCTGAGACGGTGAACTGGAAGCGGTGCGCGCCAATCGAGCCGATGCTGGCGTCGACGATGCGGCGCGAGGAGGCGGTCACCAACGCGGCCGGAATCCCGGCCGCGTCGAGTTCGGTGAACAGTTCCTTCGCTCCGGCGATCAGCTCGATGCCCTGGCTCAGCCGTCGCGCCATCGCGTCCTCGATCCGCGCGTTGAGCTGCTCGGGCGTCAGCGAGATGCCGCTGACGTCGAGCAGGTAGCGCACCGCGACCTCATTGGGCTGCCCGAGCACCCTGGCCCAGTGTTCGGGGCCGAGGGTGTAGCCGTGTTCGGCGAGGATGGCGATCTCGGTGTCGAACCAGATCGGCTCGGAGTCGATCAGCGTGCCGTCCATGTCGAACAGCACGGCTTCGGGCGGTATGGGCAAGGTTCTGCTTTCCGGTCGGTCGCCTCGCGATCAGCTGGCTTTTGGCGCGATCCAAATCCAACGGCTGTCGATCACGTGTTGAAGTACTTGGCCTCGGGGTGGTGCACGACGATGGCGTCGGTGGCCTGCTCGGGGTGCAGCTGGTACTCCTCGGAGAGCGTGACGCCGATCCGGGCGGGTTCCAGCAGCTCGACGATCTTCGCTCGGTCCTCCAGATTCGGGCAAGCGCCGTAGCCAAGCGAGAACCGCGCGCCGCGATATTCGAGCTTGAGCATGCCGTCGATGGCCGCCGGGTCCTCCTCCGCGTACCCTAGTTCGGCGCGCACCCGCGCGTGCCAGTACTCGGCCAGCGCCTCGGTCAGCTGGACCGAGAGGCCGTGCAGTTCGAGGTAGTCGCGGTAAGCGTTGGCCTCGAACAGCTTCGCCGTCTCGCCCGCGATCCGGCCCCCGACGGTGACCAGCTGGAAGCCGACCACGTCCGTCTCCCCGCTCTCTTGGGGGCGGAAGAAGTCGGCCAGGCACAGGTGCCGGTCGCGCCGCTGGCGGGGGAAGGTGAACCGGGTGCGCTCGCCGCCGCGCTCGTCGAGGACGATCAGGTCGTCGCCCTTGGCCACAGCCGGGAAGTAGCCGTAGACGACGGCGGCTTCCAGCATGTTCTCGGTGTGCAGCCGGTCAAGCCACATACGCAGCCGGGGACGGCCCTCGGTCTCGACGAGCTCTTCGTACGACGGGCCATCCTGCGGGCCACGGGTGCCGCGCAGGCCCCACTGCCCGAGGAACGTCGCGCGCTCGTCGAGCCAGGATGCGTAATCGGCCAGCTGGATTCCCTTAACCACGCGGGTGCCCCAGAACGGTGGCGTGGGCACCGGGTTGTCGGTGGCGACGTCGGAGCGCGCCGGCATGTCCTGCGGCTCGGTGACGATCAGCGCGGCGTGCGGGGAGACGCGGCGCTTACGCAGCTCGGGCAGCGCGGCGCCGGGCGCTCCGGTCTTTACCGCGGCGATCGCGTCCATCAGCCGCAATCCCTCGAAGGCGTCGCGTGCGTAACGCACCTCGCCCTCGTAGATCTCGGCGAGGTCCTGCTCGACGTAGGCCCGTGTAAGGGCGGCGCCGCCGAGGAGCACGGGCCAGCGGGCGGACACGCCGCGCTGGTTCATCTCCTCCAGGTTCTCCTTCATCACCACGGTCGACTTCACCAGGAGCCCGGACATGCCGACGGCGTCGGCGCCGTGCTCCTCGGCGGCCTGCAGGATCGCCGATATCGGCTGCTTGATGCCGAGGTTGACAACCGTGTAGCCGTTGTTGGTGAGGATGATGTCGACCAGGTTCTTTCCGATGTCGTGCACGTCGCCCTTGACCGTGGCCAGCACGATGGTGGCCTTGCCGGAGGAGTCGGTCTTCTCCATGTGCGGCTCGAGGTAGGCGACCGCGTTCTTCATCGTTTCGGCGGACTGGAGCACGAAGGGCAGCTGCATCTGGCCGGAGCCGAACAGCTCGCCGACGGTCTTCATGCCCTCGAGCAGGACCTCGTTGACGATCGCCAGCGCGGGGCGGGTCGACAGCGCCTCTTCGAGGTCTGCTTCGAGCCCTTGCCGCTCGCCGTCCACGATGCGCCGCTGCAGCCGCTCCTCCAGCGGGAGTGCGGCCAGTTCCTGCGCACGCGTGGCCTTCGCCGAGGCGGTCGAGACACCCTCGAACAGCTCCAGGAACTTGGTCAGCGGGTCGTATGCCGACTCATCGGCGGTCTCCGGCCGTCGACGGTCGTAGACGAGGTCGAGCGCGACCTCGCGCTGCTCCTGCGGAATCCGCGAGATCGGCAGGATCTTCGAGGCGTGCACGATGGCCGAGTCGAGTCCGGCCTCGACGCACTCGTGCAGGAACACCGAGTTGAGCACCTGACGCGCGGCAGGGTTGAGCCCGAAGGAGATGTTGGACAGGCCGAGCGTGGTCTGCACATCCGGGTGCAACCGCTTGAGCTCGCGGATCGCCTCGATGGTCTCCAGCCCGTCGCGGCGCGACTCCTCCTGCCCGGTCGCGATCGTGAACGTCAGGCAGTCCACCAGAATCGAGGACTCGGACATGCCCCAATTCGTCGTGAGGTCCTCGATCAGCCGCTCAGCGACCGCCACCTTGGTCTCGGCAGTACGCGCCTGGCCCTGCTCATCGATCGTCAGCGCGATCACCGCGGCGCCATGCTCGGCTACGAGCGTCGCGATCCGGGCGAACCGGGAGTCGGGTGCGTCGCCGTCCTCGTAGTTGACCGAGTTGACGACAGCGCGACCGCCGAGCAGTTCGAGCCCGGCCCGCAGAACGGGCGGCTCCGTCGAGTCGAGCACGATAGGCAGCGTCGATGCGGTAGCCATCCGCCCCGCGACCTCACGCATGTCGGCGACACCGTCCCGGCCGACGTAGTCCACGCACAGGTCGAGCAGGTGCGCGCCGTCGCGGATCTGTGCCCGAGCGATCTCGATGCAGGCGTCCCAATCCTCGGCCAGCAGCGCCTCGCGGAAGGCCTTGGAGCCGTTGGCATTGGTCCGCTCGCCGATCGCCAGGAACGAGGTCTCCTGCCGGAACGGCACGGTCTGGTAGAGCGAGGACGCCCCAGCCTCAGGCCGAGGCGAACGCCGCACAACCTCGCGCCCCCGCACCCGCTCAACGACCTGACGCAGGTGCTCCGGCGTGGTCCCGCAGCAACCGCCGACGAGTGAGAGCCCGTACTCACGCGTGAACGTGTCATGCGCGTCAGCCAACTCCGACGGCGTCAGCGGGTAGCTCGAGCCTTCCTTGCTCAACACCGGCAACCCAGCATTCGGCATGCACGACAGGCCCACCCGCGCCTGCTTTGCCAGGTAACGCAGATGCTCGCTCATCTCGGCCGGCCCGGTAGCGCAGTTCATCCCGATCAGCTCGATACCAAGCGACTCAAGACTGGTCAGCGCGGCGCCGATCTCCGACCCGAGCAACATCGTGCCCGTGGTCTCGACGGTCACCTGCGCGAAGACCGGCAGGTCAACCCCAGCCGCCTTAAGCGCGCGGTGCGCGCCGATGATCGAGGCCTTGGTCTGCAACAGATCCTGGCTGGTCTCCACCAGCAGCGCGTGCACACCGCCCGCGATCAGCCCCGCCGCTTCCTGCTCATATCCGTCGCGCAGCGCCGCATACGGCAGATGCCCGAGGCTAGGCAGTTTCGTGCCGGGCCCGATCGACCCGATCACCCAGCGCGGCCGGTCCGGCGTGCTGTAACCATCGGCGACCTCGCGAGCCAGTCGGGCGCCAGCCTCCGACAACTCGTGGATCCGATGCGAGATGTCATATTCGCCGAGCGCGGCCAGATTCGCGCCGAAGGTGTTGGTCTCCACGCAGTCGACGCCGACCGCGAGGTAAGCGTCGTGTACCGACCGCACGATGTCTGGCCGGGTAACGTTCAGGACCTCGATGCAGCCCTCCAGTCCCTCGAAGTCGTCGAGGGTCGGATTGTGCGCGTGCAGCATGGTGCCCATCGCCCCGTCTGCGACGACGACGCGCTCGGACAGCGCTCGGCGGAGATCAGTGGCGGTGGAGACCATAGGTGGGCCTTTCGTCGGAGGGTGCCCCCGTCTGCGTAGTACTTAGCTCATCAAGGGTACCGACGGGCGCGCAGTCAGCGGCGAAGTGTCTCACGGGCGTAGGCTGGGAGCGGCGCGTGCCGATGCGCAACGCCTGGCAGTGTGTTTGTTTGGCTGAATGGGATCGTGTGCTGCCTTGGGCGTCTCGCCGCAGGGCCTGAGGACGAGGAGGCGCGGGTGATCGAGCTCGAGGAGCTGCCCGAGCTGGTCGACCCGGTGATGGTCGCGGCGTTCGAGGGGTGGAACGACGCCGCCGATGCCGCGTCCAACGCGGTCCGGCACCTCGCCGAAGTGCTCGACGCGGATCTGTTCGGCGCGATGGACGCCGAGGATTACTACGATTTCCAGGTCAACCGGCCAGTACTAGCACTCGACGACGACGGCGAGCGCGAGATCGTCTGGCCGACGACCCGGTTCTCGGTAGCCCGCGTACCCGTAGCCAACCAACGCGCCGGCACAGCCGAGGCGAGCTACCGAGACGTTGTGTTGGTGCACGGCATCGAGCCGAACATGCGCTGGCGCTCGTTTTGCGAGGAATTGTTCGACCTCGCGCGGGACCTAGGCGTAACCACGATCGTCTCCCTAGGCGCGCTACTAGCCGACGTCCCCCATACCAGGCCGGTCCCCGTAAGCGGCTCCTCAAGCAACGAGGAACTGCAAGGTGCCCACGGCCTAGACAAGCCAACCTTGCAGGGCCCCACCGGCATCAACGGCGTACTGCAGGAAATGGCTCGCCACGAAGACATCGACCTAGTCTCGTTCTGGGCGGCGGTCCCGCACTATGTAGCGCAGGCCCCGTGCCCAAAGGCGACCCTCGCCCTGATCCGCCGCATCGAGGACGTCCTAGACCTAACGATCCCGCTAGGCGAACTGCCCGAAGAGGCCCGCGCCTGGGAAACCGGCGTGGACGAACTCGCGGCAGAGGACTCCGAAGTCGCCGAGTACGTCCGCACCCTCGAGGAGGCCAAGGACACCGCCGAACTCCCCGAGGCCAGCGGTGAAGCCATCGCCCGCGAGTTCGAGCGCTACCTCCGCCGCCACGAACGCCGCCGCCGAGGCGGCGGCGACGACGGCCCGGCGTAGACCCAAATCAGGCGCGCAAGCGTCGGTCGTCGCTGATCAGTCGTCGCGGGAGTTGACCCGACTCCCACAGGCCATCGAGAAGTTCGAGGTACTGCTCCATCCGTCCTCCCGTGTCCGCAGGCGCTCCAGGCGTCTGCGCGACCGGATCGCGCTCCACGGCACGACCGCGCGCCGGCGTGGTAGAGCCCGTATACGAATGACAGATCGGGCACCACATGCACGACAAGATCACCGGCGTAGATCGCCCATACGACATGGCGTAGTAGCGCCGAATGCCGCGCGCCTCACAAACCGGGCACTTCTGGCTATACGCGGACAGCTGCGCCCGTTCTGTGAGTGCAGCCCTTTGCCGCGTGTTCGTGCTTAGAAAAACGCCCTAATCAGCCTTCGTATTCGAAGGGGTTGAGCAGCCGGACTCCGGTGCGCTCGAAGTCCTTGACGTTGCGGGTTACCACGGTCCAGTCGCGCGACAGGGCCTGCGCAGCGATGAGGCCGTCCGCGTGCGGCAGTTTGGTGTCGGCTGTGATCCTGCCCCAGGTGAACGCGTCCTCGAGATTCACCGGCAGCAGCCGGTCACGGACCGAATAGACGTCGACGAGTTCGTCGAGCCACAGGCCCAGACGCTGGGCGGCGGAAAGGTTGATTCGCGCCTGCTTCTGGACTCCCCGCCGCAGCTCGCCGATGACGATCACGCTGGTGTGCAGCCGATGGTCCGGGACGGCGTCCAACCAAGCGAGCACCCGGGGATTGGGCGTTCGCCGGCGCATCTCGGACAGGACGTTGGTGTCGAGCACGTACATCGCTCGCCCTACTCCCAGTCGTCGAAGATGTCGAGGTCTTCGTCGGTCGTGTAGTCCCGCTGCCGCTCGTCGAGCATGTCGATTACGTCGTCGTCCTGCCTCGGACCATTCACCAGCCACTCTTTGAAGGTCTTCGGCCCGGGCGTCGGATGCAGGCGGTGGTACTCCTCGATGTCGATCACTACGGCGATCTCCTCCCCGTGTTTGGTCACGAACTGGGGACCCTCTGCGTGGACGGATCGGATCAGCTCACTGAACCGCTGCTTGGCCTCCTGGATCTGCCAGTGCGCGTCTTCCTTGGTTGCGGCCATCGCGATCCTCCCGACTACGACTTTCCCCTTGACTAGACAGACTAGACAGGGGCCCAGGAGCAGCGCAAGGCAATTCGACTAAGTGTGATGATCTGACAGCGCGGAGGGGTGCGGATTGGGGCTGGTCAGCGGTTAGAGGGCGATGCCTAGGAGTGCGTCTACGGCGCGCGAGACCAGGCCGGGGGCGGAGGGGTCGGCGGCGGCTGAGTCCGGATTGCCAGCTGGGTGGGAATCGGCGAGGGCGGCGTCGGCCCAGGCGTCGACTGCCGCGAGGGCGCCGGGGGTGTCTAGGTCGTCGGTTAGGCGCTCGCGTACCTGTGCGAGGAGGGCGTCAGCTGGTGGGGCGTCGGGGCGGGAGACGGCGGCGCGCCATTTGGCTAGGCGGCGTTCTGCGGCTTCGATGTCGGCGGGGAACCACTCCCAGTCGCTGCGGTAGTGGTGCGCGAGGATCGCCAGGCGGATCGCCATTGGGTCGTGGCCTTCGGCGCGCAGCTTCGATACGAAGACCAGGTTGCCCTTGGACTTCGACATCTTCTCGCCGTGTAGGGCCACCATGCCGGCGTGTGCGTAGACCTTGGCGAATGGGCGCTGGCCGGTGACCGTCTGCGCCTCGGCCGCGCTCATCTCGTGGTGTGGGAATGCTAGGTCGGAGCCGCCGCCTTGCACGTCGATGCCGCTGCCTAGGTACTCCAGGGCGATCGCTGCGCACTCGATGTGCCAGCCGGGGCGGCCTGCGCCTAGCGACGTGGGCCAGGATGGCTCGCCTGGGCGCGCGGCCTGCCAGAGCAGGCAGTCCAGCGGGTGGCGCTTGCCTGGGCGGTCGGGGTCGCCGCCACGTTCCGCGAAGACCTTTTCCTGGAGGGCGGGGTCTAGGCCGGAGACGCTGCCGAAGTCGGGGTCGCTGTGTACGTCGAAGTACACGTCGTCGTCTACGCGGTACGCCGCGCCACTTTCGAGGAGGCGTTCGACGAGTGTGACTACCAGCGGGATGGCTTCTACCGCGCCGATGTATTGGTACGGCGGCAGGATGCGCAATGCCGTCATGTCCTCGCGGAAGAGCGCGGTTTCCTTCATCGCGAGGACTTCCCAGTCCGCGCCGGTCTGCGCTGCGCGCTCTAGGAGCGGGTCATCGACGTCGGTGACGTTCTGGACGTAACGCACGTCGTGTCCCGCGTCTCGCCACATGCGTTGGACTAAGTCGAAGGCGGTGTACGTCGCGGCGTGGCCGATGTGGGTCGCGTCGTAGGGGGTGATTCCGCAGACGTAGATGCGGGCCGGATTTCCGTCTTCCGGAGTGTGTCCCGGGGTCGGAATCAGTTCGCCGGTGCCCGTGTCGTGAAGGCGCAGCGGCCCGCCACGGCCGGGAAGCTTCGGCGGAGAGTTCGTCGGCCATGCATCCATGCGCACCACTGTAAGGGCTTCGTCGATCAAGCGTGCGCACCGGTCGATCAGGTGGGCAAGCTCAGATAACTCACATCAGATAGCTCAGATGAGTGGCCATGGGATGGGACGGCGTCGGCCGGCCGGGCTCGGGAAGGTACCGGCGGCGAGCAACGCGTCGATGCGGGCGTGCAGCGCAGCCGTTTCCGGCTCGGTGAGGAGCGTGGTGAGGTGGTCGGCTAGGGCGTTGTCCGCTTGCATACGCTTGAGATCGGCGATCTCGGCGTCGT
>CAVQPP010000448.1:0-10170 GCA_963714445.1 uncultured Actinomycetota bacterium | reverse complement strand
CAGGTCGATCAGGTCCTGCACCAGGTTCGCCAGCCGGTGCGCCTCGCGCTGCATCCGCTCGGCGAAGCGGCGGACGGCGGCCGGGTCGTCGCTGGCCGACAGCACCGCCTCGGACAGCAGGGCGAGCGCGCCGACCGGGGTCTTCAGCTCGTGACTCACGTTGGCCACGAAGTCGCGCCGGATCGCGTCTATCCGGTGCGCTTCGGTGCGGTCCTCGACCAGGACCAGCACCAGGTGCGCGCCGAGTGGGGCGACCCGCACCGAAACGGCCAGCGTGTCGCCGCCGAGCGGGCCGCGCGGTATCTCGAGCTCGATCTGCCGGATCTCGCCGTCGCGGCGTACCTGCCGGGCCATCGTGACCAGCTCGTCGGACACCAGCCGCTGGCCGCGTACCAGGCCGAGGGCGTGCGCGGCGGGGGAGGCCTTCACCACCGCGTCGCTGGTGTCGAGAAGCACGGCCGAGGATCGCAGTACTTGAAGCACCGCGGCCACGCCGGGCGGTACCAGCGGCTCGGGCGCGGGCTCGGCGACTCGCCGGTCCCGCTCGCTCCACCGGAACGCCAAGCCCCCGGCGGCGCCGGTAGCCAGCGCGACCAGCGCGGCGGCCGACACCGCGGCGAGGTGGAAGTCGGCCGCGAGGTAATACACACATACAGAGTAAATGCACGCCGCGGCCGCTCCGATAGGGCGATCGAGAGCGGCATGATCCGTCGCCAAGAGTTCACGAATGGGTTGTGTCTGATTCACCGCCCTGCCTGGCCCGAACCGGCGTCCAACCCCTAGGTTTACCCTCGAGCGAGAGTGTGCCCGCAGTGCGGTTCAGGGAAGACTGTCCGGGCCTGCGCGGAAGCCGACGGGAGTATTCGATGCGCGACGTGTACCACGAGGACCTCGATTCGATCGGCCGGACTCTCATTGAGATGACCGGGCTGGTCGGCACGGCGATGGGCCGGGCGACGGCCGCGCTGCTCGAGGCGGATCTGCAGGTCGCCGAGTCGGTGATCTCGGCCGACGACGCCGTGGACGCGCTGCAGCACGAACTGGACGCCCGCGCGCTCGACCTGTTGGCCCGTCAGCAGCCGGTGGCCGGCGACCTTCGTACGATCATCACCTCGCTGCGGATGAGCGCGGACCTGGAGCGGATGGGCGATCTGGCCCGCCACATCGCGAAGGTGGCCCGACTGCGTTACCCGGAGAGCGCGGTTCCGGCGGACCTGCAGCCCACCATCCAGCGGATGGGTGAAATCGCGGTCGAGCTGGCGCAGAAGACCGGCGAGATAATCGACGGCCGCGACGTCGACGTCGCACGCGAACTGCCTGATGACGACGACGCGATGGACGAGCTGCACCGCTATCTCTTCGGCGCGCTGCTGGAGAAGAAGGACGAGTACTCGACCGAGACGGCGATCGACGTCACGCTGATCGGTAGGTATTACGAGCGATTCGCCGACCACGCGGTGTCGGTCGCCCGGCGCATCATCTTCCTGGTGACCGGAGAGAACTGAGCGCTTGTCAGCCGGCCGTATGATCGGTGGTCGTATGATCGGCTAGTCGTTTCGTCGAGGCGCGCTGCAGCAGCCGAGACGAATCGGAGGGGAGATCGAGGAGCCCTTCGCCCGAACCCGAACTCGTGGCGAAGGGCTCCTCTGTCTTTCGAAGTCGAATACGCAGCGCACTGGCAATGTGTTGCTTCTGTTACTGACGCTGCCTCTGTTACTGACGCTGCCTCTGTTACTCGCGTTACTTGCGGCTCTACTTGCGGCCCTGGTTCTTGACCGCCTCGATGGCCTCGGCCGCCGCGGCCGGGTCCAGGTACTCGCCGCCGGCCTTCAACGGGCGCAGGTCCGAGCCGAGCTCGTACAGCAGTGGGATGCCGGTGGGGATGTTGAGTCCTGCGATCGCGCCATCTGACACGCCGTCCAGGTGCTTAACGAGCGCGCGCAGCGAGTTGCCGTGCGCGGCGACGAGCACGGTCTGGCCGACAAGCAGGTCAGGGACGATCGCGTCGTACCAGTAGGGCAGCATCCGCTGCACTGACGTCCTTCAGGCATTCGGTACGCGGCCGCAGCTCATCGGGTAGCCCGGCGTAACGCGGGTCGTCGAACTGCGAGTACTCCGCGTCCTCGGCCAGCGGCGGCGGGGGCGTGTCGTAGGAGCGGCGCCAGAGCATGAATTGCTCCTCGCCGAACTCGGCGAGCGTCTGCGCCTTGTCCTTGCCCTGCAGCGCGCCGTAGTGACGCTCGTTGAGCCGCCAGGAGCGGCGCACCGGGATCCAGTGCCGGTCGACGGCGTCGAGCGCCAGGTAGGAGGTGCGGATCGCCCGGCGCAGCACCGAGGTGTGCAGAACATCGGGCAGCAGGCCGCGCTCCGCGAGCATCTTGCCGCCCCGGATCGCCTCCTGCTCGCCCTGGGCGGTCAGGTCGACGTCGACCCATCCGGTGAACAGGTTCTTCGCGTTCCATGCGCTCTCGCCGTGACGGAGCAGTACGAGACGGTACGAGTCAGCCATGCCGTCGAGCGTATCCGCGATAAAGCGTTGCCTCGCCAGCAGGTCCATCTGTAACGTCTGACGGGCCTGAGCAGCTATTACGACAAACTGCTGTTAGGCAGAGCTGATGACGATCTACGGGGGTAGCGGGTGGTCCGGCTTAAGAGTAATAACCTGCCGGGCGCCTTCTGGTGGATCTGGCTCGGCATCCTGGTCAACCGGATGGGCGGCTTCGTGCTGCCCTTCTTCGCGTTCTACCTCACCGGTCCGATGCATCGCTCGGCCGCGCTCGCCGGGCTGGTGACCGCGCTGTTCGGCGTCGGGGCCGCGACGTCGGCACTGGTCGGCGGCGTGCTGGCGGACCGGATCGGGCGCAAGCCGACGCTGGTCGGCTCGCTGCTGGCCAACGCGGCGACCATCGTCGCGCTCGGATACGCACGCTCGCCGTGGCTGCTCGCGATCGGCGCGCTCGCGGTCGGCTTGGCCACGAACGCGTCCCGGCCCGCGCAATCCGCGATGATCGCCGACCTGGTGCCGCCCGAGCGCCGCGTGCGCGCGTTCGCGTTGGCGTTCTGGGCGGTGAACCTCGGCTTCTCGGTCTCGATGGGCGCCGTGGGTCTGATCTCGCACTTCGGTTACCGCACCCTCTTCTACGCCGACGCCGCGACGACCACATTGTGCGCGGCGTTGATCGCGGTGATGGTGCACGACACGACGCCGCGAGAGGCCATGAAGGCGGCACGGATCGCCCAGGTGAGCGCGCACGACGGCGGCCGTGCCCGAGCTGAAGACGGTCTTGGGGCTGTGCTGCGGGATCGGACCTTCGTCGCGTTCGTGGCCACGTGCTTCATCGTGCCGGTGGTCTACAACCAGGTGCAGGCCGGCATCCCCATCGAGATGGCCGCGGGCGGGCTGTCGGCGGGGACGTTCGGTTGGATCGCCGCGATCAACGGCGTGATGATCGTGTTGCTGCAGATGCCGGTCACGCGACTGCTCCAGCGGTACCCGCCGGGTCGGGTGCTCGCGGGCTCGAGTCTGGTGATCGGCGCGGGCTTCGGCGTGCTGGCGTTCGGTGAGTCGGTCGCGATGTACGTGCTCTTCATGGTGGTCATGACGCTGGGCGAGATCGGCAGCACGCCGACCGCGCAGGCGGTCACCGCACGGATGTCGCCGGAGCATCTGCGCGGCCGCTACCTGGGCGTGTATCAGCTGTCGTGGACGGTCGCGCAGGTTGTCGCGCCACTCGCGGGCGCGGGGGTGATCGACGCGTTTGGCGGGACACCCCTGTGGATCGGTTGCTTCGGGCTGTCTGTTGCGGCAGCGGTCGCTTACCTGCGCATCCCGATTCGGCAGCAGCCGCCGTCAGGACTCGTCGACCTCAGTAGTGACGCTGCCGTCGCCGCCGAGGTCGGGCCGGAGCCGCTCGAAGGCGGCGAGGTTCGCGGTGGACTCGCCACGCTTGAGTCGCCAGGCCCATTCGCGGCGGATCGAGCCGGCGAAGCCGAGCTCCAAGAGGCGGTCGAAGCTTGAGTCGGCCGCATCGAGCACCGATCCGAGCAGGCGGTCCACTTCAGCTTCGGTGACCGAGGGCAGTGGCACGCGGCCGACGAGGAAGACGTCGCCGAGCCGGTCGAGCGCGAAGGCGATACCGGACAGCCGTGCGTTGTGCTCCAGCAGCCACCGGTACACGGCCTCGCGATTCTCGTCGGCCGCGCGCACGACGAATGCGTTAACCGACAACGTGTGGTCGCCGACCAGCAGCGAGCAGGTCGTACTCAGCTTGTGCGTGCCGGGGAGCGCGACGACGAAGTGGCCGTCCTCAGGACGCTCATAAGTGGCCTCTGCGTCAGCAAGCGCGATCTCGATGGCTTTGATGGCCCGCGTGCGCTCGCCTGTGCTGTCCGCCGTCATCCCGCTTCCGGTCCTGTTGAAGCGCTGCCTGCTATCCCGCGACCGAGCTTACGCGACGGCGGCTGTGCGAGTGGGTGTCGAGCGCGTCGCTGTAGACACCGACGATTTGGTCGGCCGTCGAGTCCCAACCGAACCCGACGGCGTGCTTACGTGCGTCGGTTCGCATCCGATCGAGCAACTGCGGCTGGTCGAGCAGGCGTGCGCAGGCGGTGGCGTAGTCGGCGGGATCGTGGCCGGGGACGAGGAGACCGGACTCCCCGTCGCGCACGGCGGTGACCAGGCCGCCGACCTTGGCCGCGACGACCGGCGTCCCGCAGGCCTGCGCTTCCACCGCGACCAGGCCGAAGGACTCGTTGTAGGACGGCATCAGCGCGATGTCCGCGGCGCGGTACCACTCGGCCAGTTCGCTCTGGCGGACCGGCTTCACGAAGCGCGTGCGCTCCGAGATGCCCAGCTGACGCGCCAAGTCGGTCAGGTGATGCGGCTCGGCCAAGCCGGTACCGCTCGGGCCGCCGACCACGACGACGGTCAGGTCGCGGTAGCGCTCCGGATCGCGTTCGAGCAGTTCAGCGGCTAGCCGCAGCAGGATGTCCGGCGCCTTGAGCGGCTGGATGCGGCCGACGAAGAGCAGTACCGGGGCGTGCGGCGGCAGACCGAGGCGAGCGCGGGCGAGCGCCTGGTCGCCCGGACGGAAGGTCTCGAGGTCGACGCCGGGATGCACGACGGCGGCACGTTCCGGGTCCGCGCCGTACAGGCTGATCAGCTGGTCCGCCTCCTGGCGAGTGTTCGCGATGAGACGGTCGGCGGCGTCCACGACCTGCTGCTCGCCGATCAGCCGACCGGCCGGCTCGGGTGTGTCCGATTCGGCGAGCGCGGCGTTCTTGACCTTGGCGAGGGTGTGCATGGAGTGGATCAGCGGGATGCCCCAGCGCGCGGTGGCCAGCCAGCCCACCTGGCCGGACAGCCAGTAGTGGGAGTGGACCAGGTCGTAGTAGCCCGGGCTGAGCATCGCCTCGGTGCGCAGCACGCCCGAGGTGAAAGAGCACAATTGGCCGGGCAGATCCTCCTTGGACAGCCCCTCGTACGGTCCGGCCGTGATGTGCCGCACCAGCACGCCCGGCGACATCTCCACGGTCGGCGGCAGGCCGCCGGAGGTGGCCCGGGTGAAGATCTCGACCTCGATGCCGAGCGCGGCGAGCCGCTTGGACACCTCGACTACGTACACGTTCATCCCGCCGGCGTCACCGGTGCCGGGTTGATGAAGCGGCGAGGTGTGTACGGAGAACGTGGCAATCCGCCGGGGAATCAAGCTCGGTCCTCCACCTTGCGCCGGTAAGTGGTGCGTCCCGCTTGCGACCCTGAGCCGCACGGCACGCTGAAGCGTTGCAACCGTCGCCGGCCGTGCGCGTATTCCCCGCATGTACTCCAGGTTATGAAGCTTCGGGCATGGTTGTCGTCCGTGGGAATCGCGGGATGGTCGAGAATGGATCCGTGACTACTTCAGGCTTCGCGTCCGGCGCTGATTCTTCGTCCCCGACAGCCGTCGTCACCGGCGCGAGCAGCGGCATCGGCGCTGCCACGGCCCGGCGGCTGGCGGCCGAGGGTTTCCACGTCGTGGCGGCCGCGCGGCGGCTCGACCGCCTGGAGAAGCTCGCCGCCGAGATCGGCGGGACGGCGATCGAGCTGGACGTGACCGACGACGAGTCGGTGGCCGCGCTCGCCGAAGCGGTGCCCGAGTGCGCGGTGCTGGTCAACAACGCTGGCGGCGCGTTCGGACTGGACCCGGTGTCTCAGGCGGACCTCTCGCAGTGGCAGCGGATGTACGACATCAACGTGCTCGGCTCGGTGCGCATGACCAAGGCGCTGCTGCCCTCGATGCTGCGTTATGGGCGCGGGCACGTGGTGAACATCACCTCGATCGCCGGGCACCTCGTGTACGAAGGTGGCGCCGGATACACGGCGTCCAAGCACGCGCAGCACGCGATGAACGACACTCTGCGGCTGGAGCTGAGCGGCCAGCCGGTGCGTATCACCGAGATCGCGCCGGGCATGGTCAAGACGGACGAGTTCTCGCTGATCCGTTTCGACGGGGATGCGGAACGCGCCGCAGCGACGTACCGCGGCGTCGAGGCGCCCTTGGTCGCGGAGGACATCGCGGACTGCGTGGCGTTCGCGGTGACCAGGCCGGCGCACGTGGACATCGACCTGATGGTCGTGAAGCCGATCGCGCAAGCCGCGCCGTACAAGGTGCACCGCACTGCCTGACAAGACCGCGCCTGCTGAGAAAACGCAGCCCGAGAAGCGCTCCCGGCCAATCGGCACGATCACGCGCGGCACCACCGCGCCGAATCGCCTGCGCCGTGTGGACCGCTGGCTGACCGGCGTGCACGGCGCGCGGCTGCGTGCGGCGCCGCATGCTCCGCTCGTCATCGACCTTGGCTACGGCGCCTACCCGATCACGACTGTCGAGATGGACGAACGCCTGCGCGCCGTCCGCCCCGATATTCAGACGATCGGGCTGGAGATCGATCCGGCGCGCGTGGAGGCGGCGTTGCCGTATGCGCGCCACCGGCCTGGATTTCCGGCGCGGCGGCTTCGAACTACCGGTGGACCGGCCGCCGACGCTGATCCGCGCTTTCAACGTCCTGCGACAATATGACGAGCCGGAAGTAGCGGGTGTTTGGCGTTCGCTCATCGCGCGGCTCGCGCCCGATGGCTTGCTGATTGAGGGCACGTGTTCGGAGAGCGGACGCATCGCCACGTGGGTCGCGCTCGAGCGTGGTGGTCCGATCTCGCTGACGTTCGCGGCACGCCTCGGCTCGCTGGAGTCGCCGGCCGTGTTCGCGCAGCGGCTGCCTAAGGCGCTGATCCATCGCAACGTGCCCGGTGAGCCGATCTACGACTTCGTCAGGGCGCTCGATCGGGCCTGGCAGACGGCTGCTTCGCTCGGGAGTCTCGGCGTGCGGCAGCGATGGATCGGGGCCGTCGAATCGTTGCGTCCCGGCGTGGCCGATCCTGGGCAGGGCCAACCGATGGCGGCTCGGCGAAGTGACCGTCGCGTGGTCGGCGATCGCGCCGCGCGGCTGATCCCGCTTCCGGGACGCGGCGCCGAACACCGTCCCCGCAAATGGCTGTGACCCCGTTGCGCCACACGCGGGGGTGGTGACGCCGGGGCCACAGCGACGGTGCCTGAAGCACCTCTCCGGGAGTCGGGCTCTCCCGGATGAACGGAGCGGGCCTCACGCCTCGCCCCGACCTTGGGGGGTGCTTCGATACTGCCGCACGAGCCATAAGGCGGTAGTTAAAGCGATATGAGAATCGACTGAGAAGCGGTTCGAGCCTGCTCGCTTCAGACCGTCACCAGGGCCCGTACGGACCGTTCTGCGAGCTCGAGTTCTTTCGGCTGCGCGGCGAGATCTGCCGCAGCGCCGGACGGACGTCCACGACGTACACGATCGCGGCGACCGTGCCGGCGATGGTCAGGATCGAGGTGACCGATCCCCAGAAAAAGTCGAAGGCGGCGGCGATGCCGAGGAACAGCAGCCAGGCCACCTTCGTCAGCTTGCCCGCCGCCTCATACGCGGCCGACGGACGCAACGCGGCGTCCGCGAACGCGAAGACCTTGAACGCCAGCAGAGCCAGCAGGATCAACTTGAGCACGGTGAAGAACGTGCCGGTGATCAGACCGTTGCTGAAACCCATGGCGTTCTCCTCGACTCTCTACCGGACTGCCGAAGCGCTCGGAAGCGCGGCGATAACCTGCCGCGCTTCCGAGCGTACAACCGGAAATCACGCTGAGGTGAGATCTACGGCGAGATCAGCCTTAGATCCGCGCTGAGATCCCGCCTCGTGGTACTGGAGATCAGGCCTTGGTGTTCTTGGCGCCGTTGGCGGCGTTGGAGCTCGCGGCCCGCTTGCGCGGGGCCGAGGTCGTCTTCTTCGCCTGCGGCTTGGCGGCCGCCGGCGCCGGCTCCTCGGTCGTCTCCTTCACCGCGGCGTCCTCGATCTTCGCCTCGGGCTCGGCGGTCTTGGCGGCCGGAGTCTCGTCCACGACGACCTGCTCGACGACGACGATCACGTCGGACGGCTTGGCGTCGCTGCTACCCAGGTAGCGCTCGACGACGATCTTGCCGCGCTCAGCCAGACCGTCGTAGGTCTCGACGGCCTTGCCGGCGGCCTCGAGCACCCGGCCGACCTGGACCAGCGCGATGCTCTGCGCGCGCTCGCGCAGCGCCTGCGTGTCCACCGCGCCGCGGATCTGCTCACGCGCCGTGCGCGGGTCGAGCGTGGCGACCACCGAGCGGGGGTCGAGCGCGCCCGGCACCTCGGCGAGGCGGGTCTGCACCGTGCTCTGCACCTTGGCCAGCCGCTCCGGCGCCTCGACGGCGATCCGGGTGGCCAGCGTGGTGACGGTGCCGGCGGCCTCGGCCAGCAGCGTCGGGGCGTCCCGCAGCTTCTCGGCGGCGAAATCGCCGGCCCCGGCCAGCGCGTAGATGGGCTTGAGCTCGGTAAGGGTCTTGCGAATCTCGTCAGTCACGGTACTCATGGTTCGTCACCTCGGGTCTCGCGGGGCGCGAGCCCCGGATCGGTTGATTTCGATCATTCGGATTGGCTGCCGGATGCGCTGGTGTCAGCATCGGCTTCGGAGTCGGCGGCAGACGACGTGTTCGCCGTCTCCGCGCGGAAGGACTCGTAAATATCGCGGAGTATTTGCTTCTGACGCCGGGTCAGCGCGGGATCTTCAGCGATCGCGGCCATCACCCGGTTCACCGCAGGGAACGTCAGCACCGTGCCGTCAGCCACTGCGGCGGCGTCCGCGATTCCGCCGCCATTCGGGGACTCCGGCACGCCGTCGAGCAGGCCGGCCCGGACGTAAAGCGTCTCGGCCGAGATCTCCAGCGCCTTGGCCAGCTGCTGCAGAATCTCCGCGCTCGGCTTGCGTAAACCACGCTCGATCTGGCTTAGGTAAGGGTTCGATACCCCTGCCGCCTGGGCCAACTGACGCAGCGAGTACTGCGCGCTCTCCCGCTGTTCGCGGATATACGCGCCAAGCTGCGCCAGGTGCTTCGGTCCCAAAAGGCTAGCCACGTCTTCAGTGTGCGCTACGAGTGCTTGCAATTGCAAGCGGGCGCTAGCGAGAGTTAAGCGACCCTCGTGTGAGCGTCAGCGATAGGTGCGGAATGTCAGTGATAGTTGCGGAACCTGCCAGATCTATCTGCGGAATGATCATGTCCGAGCGACCGTTGGCCGGTACAACGGCATGTGTTGACTTCGAGCCAGAACCACCGTTCGCGCGGTGCGAGGCGCTGTCGATCTCGGCGAGCCGCTGTTCGTTTCATGCCGCCCCGGTCATGAGGTGGTGAAGGGCGTCGCGGTTGGCCTCTTCGAATGATCTTTGGGCTGATTCGCGGGCTTTGATCACGAGCCAGACAGCGGTGACGGCGGCGCTGGCTCTGAGTAGAGCGCGTTCGGAATCGTCCAGTTCCCGGCCGTAGCCATCCAGGAACGCCTCGCGCAGCTCCGGCCGCGTTCGCCAAATGCCGAGGTGAAGTCGTGTCAGGTCGCTCACCCATGCATCGAGCCGGGCCCATTCGAAGTCAAGGATGTAGAGCTTGCCGTCGTCGAGGAGCCAGTTGCGCATGCTGTAATCACCGTGGCAGGGCACCAGGCTGGGAGCCGGCAGGTCGATCAGCGCCTGGATCTCGGTGCGCGCGAATCCGAGTTCATCGTGTGTCAGCAGGTCGGTGACCTGGTGGGCGAGCAGTTCGAGC
>CAVQPP010000447.1:0-4866 GCA_963714445.1 uncultured Actinomycetota bacterium | reverse complement strand
GAGCCCGGATTTCTCTCGGCCCTGACGGTTTGGCGGTGGTCGACGTGAGCCCGATGTCGAAGGACTACGGCAAGATCGCTCATCAAGTCATCATGCCCAACAAGGGCGACGAGTTTCATCATTTTGGTTGGAACGCCTGTTCCTCGGCGCTTTCGCCGTTGAGCGGCCACGCCTTTCTGGAGCGGCGCTATCTCATCATTCCCGGCATTCGTTCGTCACGCATTTATGTCACCGCCAGTGCTTCTTCAGGTCCTCCGCGCTTTTCTCGAGGGCCTTCGCCTTGGCGTCGGCGCCACCCATGGCCTCGAACTTGCGCGGGTCCATGGTCGCCACGCCGTGCCAGCCGCTGAAGTCCTTGCCGTTGAAGAGGGTCGCGAAGTCGCCCAGCCGCCCGGGGAGTCCTGCTTCGCCCGGTCCGGCCCGGCGCCCGCCGCGACGGCCAGGGCCGCCCCGCGACCAGGATGATGCAAAGCCGCCTCAGCTGATATTCGTACTCTCGAATCTAGATTTCTTTGATAGAAGGAGCACAGGGGCGAAACCGATTGACAGTCCCGGATACGACGCCCCCATCATCGGCGGAGCGGGGGCCGAGATCAACTCCCCATAGGTCCGCCGGAGGGCCGGGACCCGTCCGGGCCTTTCCTTGATGCCGGCTCGCCGGGAGGCTCGCCCTGTGCGGTGAAAAGTCGGCCTTGACACGGCGGATTCGCAACAGGGATCTTACGGCTTTTGTTGGCCAGGGCTGGGAGGATGCTCCGAAGGACAGGGCGAAGGAACCCCTCATGGACGGCCACACCATCGACCCAGGAACCGAACCCCAAGCAATACAAGAGCCGGCCCGGTGCCTTGGCTTGGTTCTTTCGCAAGCCGATGGTTGGAAGCAAGACCGTGACCTCAAGGTCATCGTCAAGGGCCTCAAGACCCGCGTCGCCGATCTCACCAAGAGTCGTGAACAGTGGCGGACCAAGGCCGAGCAGGCGAGCCAGCGGCTGGCCGACGTGGAAGCCGAGAACGCCGAACCGCGGGCCGGATCGCTGAGGCGGAGGAAAAAAAACGGACCCGAGGCCGGTCCGCTGAACTTGACCGCGACGGAGTCCGACGTGCCGCGGGGCCAGCAGTATGCCGTGGGGGTCGTGCAGTGGTTCCTGACGCTGGTGCTCGACTGCGGCGCCTCGCTGCGCGACTTGGTCGACGACGCGCGCCGTTCGCACCCGATCGCGCTGACGGCGCTACGCCGAGCCGGCCGAGCGCTCGGACTTGCGATCGCCTCCGCGACCGTGCTGTGCGACCTAGAGGTCGTCGCGATCGGCGGCGGCCTGTCGCAAGCCGGACCGCTGCTGTTCGATCCGCTCGAAGCAACGCTGCGTGAGCGCGTCGGCCTGGAATTCGCCAAAGAAGTGCGAGTCGTCCCGGCCGCGCTAGGCCAGGAATCCGGACTAGTCGGCGCAGCCGCCCTGATCGTCCACCCGGACCGCTACTGGGCACCAAAAGACTGACAACCCGAAGAACGTGCGACAGTAAAAGGCGTACCCGGCCACCGTGGGGATGACCGGATACGCCTCCTTATTTGGTGGTACAGGTTAATTAGTGCAGGACCGGTGCCGCGTCGCTGGTGGCAGCAGCCGCGTCACCAGCAGCTTCACCAGTCGTGCCCTCAGCCACACTCTCGGCAGTACCGTCATCCGAACCCTCACTCTTCTGCTGCGGCACCGGCGCGCCGGCCGTACGCAGCTCGACCTGCTTGAGGAACAGGCTCAGCACGAAGCCGATCGCCATGATCACGGCCGCGATGACGAAGACCACCGACATCGCCTGCACGAAGGCGTGCAGCACGGTCGCCTCGATGCCAGGGGTCTTCGCGTTGAGCGCGTCGAGGCTCTTGCGGCTGATCCCGGTGGCGTTGCCCCCGGTGTTGAACGCGCTCTTCGGTCCGAGCGCCGCCGCGATGTAGTAGCTGA
The DNA here is from genome assembly GCA_963714445.1 of uncultured Actinomycetota bacterium. GTDB lineage: Bacteria > Actinomycetota > Actinomycetes > Streptomycetales > Catenulisporaceae > Actinocrinis. The sequence continues at coordinate 2,908 of CAVQPP010000447.1, read as the reverse complement.
GCCGGTTGGTCAGGATCGCGCCGAAGATCGCGGTACCGAACGAACCGCCCATGTTCCGGAAGAACAGGTTCGCCGACGTACCGGTGCCGATCTCCTTGAACGGCAGCGCGTTCTGCACGGCGAGCGTCAGCACCGGCATCACCAAGCCGAGGCCCGAGCCGAGCACGAACATGTAGATCCCGCGCTCCGTCGCCGAGGTGTGCTCGGTGATCCGGGACATCAGGAACATGCCGGCCGTGGCGACCGCGGTGCCCGCGATCGGGAACGCCTTGTACTTGCCGATTTTGGAGATCATCCGACCGGCGATGATCGACGCGGGCATCACGCCGAGCATCATCGGCAGGATCGCCAGGCCCGCCTCGGTCGGGCTGTAGCCGACCACCAGCTGCAGGTACAGCGAGATGTAGATCAGCGAACCCATCATCGCGATGCCGACCACGAACGCCATCGTGTTCGAGACCGTGAACACCGAGTTGCGGAACAGGTGCATCGGCAGGATCGGCTCGCTGGCGACCTTCGCCTCCCAGAAGACGAAGAAGGCCAGCAGCGCCGCGCCGAACGCGATCAGGCCGATGATCGTGGCCGAGCCCCACGCGTAGTTCTTGCCGCCCCACTCGGTGACCAGCAGCAGCGCGGAGGCTCCGGCGGCGACCAGCCCGGCGCCGAGGTAGTCGATCTTGTGCTTGATCTGGTTGTTGCGCACCTGCAGCACGATCGAGACGACGATCAGCGCCAGGATGCCGATCGGGATGTTGACGTAGAAGATCCAGCGCCAGCCGGTGATGCCGAACAGGTGACCGTGGTCGGTGAAGAAGCCGCCGACCAGCGGACCGGCCACCATCGCCAGCATGAACACGCCGCCGAAGTAGCCCTGGTACTTGCCGCGGTCGCGCGGCGGGACGACCACGCCGATGATGGTGAACACCAGCGCCATCAGACCGCCGCCGCCGAGGCCCTGCAGGGCGCGGAAGGCGATCAGCTCACCCATGTTCTGCGACATGCCGCACAGCACGGAGCCGACCAGGAACAGGGTGATGGCGAACATGAATATCTTCTTCGGACCGTAGAGGTCCGCGAGCTTGCCGTAGATCGGCGTCACGACCGTCGAGGCGAGCAGGTACGCGGTCACCACCCAGGACTGATGCGCCAGTCCGTTGACCGGGTCGAGGTCCTGCACGATGGTCCACAGCGCGGTGGAAACGATCGTCTGGTCGAGCGCGGCCAGCAGCATGCCCAGCATCAGGCCGCTGAAGACCACCATGATCTGCCGGTGCGACATCAGCGGGCGGCCGTCGGCCGCCGTCGCGGGTGCGTTCATTTCATGCATCCTTCGGTGTCGCGGACGAACCGGTCGAGCAGAGTTGCCAGCGTGCGCACCTCGTCCGCGGTCCACGCGGACTCGGCCAGCGCCGAGTGGACCGAGGCCACCCGCGCGCGCCAGAACTCCTGCACGAAGTCGTGTCCCCGTTCGGTGAGCCCTACCTGAAACGCGCGCTTGTCATCGGGATCCGCGCTCCGGACGACGTGCCCTTCGTCCTCCAGCGCGCGCAGGTGCCGGCTGACCGTGGACAGGTCCAGCGTGCATTCCTTGGCGAGCGTGGAGGGGCGCACCGGCCCGAGCTTGGACAGGACGAACAGCACGGAGACGCGGCCGTGCTCGCCGGACGCCTCCATGTTCCGGTGCCGGTTCTTCGCCTGGATCATCATCGAGCGCGCCGCGTCGATGAGTTCGTCCACATCCTGCAACGACGGCTGGACCGAAGCGTCCGGCGCAGCCGGCTCCGGACCGGGCCGCGCGGTCGCGGGCTCCTCGTACGTATCGACGGACATGCGAACCTCTGCGTATTTGCGTGAAGGTGGGGTGGGACTCGTGGATAGTTGCTTGCGCCCTACAAGCATATGACAGGTTGCTTGCGCCATGCAACTATATTTCGGAAGACGCTAACCCCACCCTCACCCTCTTTACCTGACTGGCGATCCGCGACGTCCACGCCCCGCGTAGCCTGTGAAACATGGCGACGAACCTGACCGTGACCGTGGACGACGTGCTGGCGGCCCGCAAACTGCTCGCCGAGATCGTGCGCACCACCCCGCTGGCCTGGTCGCGCCCGCTGTCCGAGCGATTCGGCGGCGAGGTCTGGTTCAAGTGCGAGAACCTCCAGCGCGCCGGCTCGTTCAAGATCCGCGGTGCGTACGTACGCATCCACAACCTGCCGCGCCGTGGCTGTACCTCACTCGGCTCGTTCAGCTCGCGCTTCACCGAGATCGTAGGGGAGGACGCCGAGCGCGTACCGCAGCCGGGAGCACGACCCGAGACCGCGATGCCTCCATGCGTGGGGAAGGGCGGACCCGGCCGACCAGGAGCAAGGCGAGCGGGAATTGTAGAAGCGGCCCCGGGATCCGCCGCCTAGGGTTGGCTCTGACATCGCACTCCAGTATGCCACTCACCGTCAACACCCGGACGAATGGCTCGGCTTCTACCGCGACGCGCTCGGCGTGGCAGGCGCAGAACGACGTCGCTTCGGCCGGTTCCGCTGGGTCACCCTGGGCAGCCCCGATCAGCCGGGCCTGGGCATCGTGCTCTCCGAGCCGCACCCCAGCCAGTCCCAGGCCGACGGCGACACCCTGCAGGAGCTGCTCACCAAGGGCGTCCTGCCCATAATCATCTTCAGCGTCAGCGATCTCGACGCGACGTTCGAGAAGCTCCGCGCCTCCGGCGCCGAGGTCCTGCAGGAGCCCATCGACCAGTCCTGGGGCCCCCGCGACTGCGCCTTCCGCCGACCCCTCCCGGCAACCTAGTCCGCATCTTCCCAGGCCCCCCAAGTCCTAGCCCCGGGCCCCGACCGGCCGTCCCATCCGAATGAACCTCGGCTTCCACCCCGTTAGAGCGCGGTGAACCCCGGGTTTC
>CAVQPP010000446.1:0-5758 GCA_963714445.1 uncultured Actinomycetota bacterium | reverse complement strand
ACGTCCCTGACATCCAGAAGTTCTGCGCCATGCCCTGCTCGATCATGCGGTTCATACTCCTGAGGCTGACGCTCCCCAATCCGAACGGGAAATCGTTATCGGTGTCGAAGTCGTAGTACTTACTCATTTGATACTGGAACCTGACGGTGCCCGAACTGTCGGTGTACCCGACGGCGCGGTAGTCGAAATGGCGACCGATAGCCACCAGTTGGTGTTGTGACCCCCGTTCTTGGGGTCAAGCGATATTCAGGTGAGCCAGCCCGTACTCCACTGGCCCGGCCCGGCGGCGGCCATCGCACCCACCTTCGCCTGTATGTCGGTCGCGGCGTGGTAGAGCGCCTCCATCTGCCCACGATTCATGTAGTAGGGGGTGCCGTCGTTGTTGTGCGGGTCAGTGGGGTTCAGCCACCTGGACAGCAGCATCCCGGCGTCCTCGTTGCCGGAGGCGATCAAGCTGTACGAAATGGCCCGCATCGTCTCGTAGTTGATGGCGTCCGCGAGGACCTCGTCGGGCCACAGGTTGAACTTCAACGACTTGAACTTGGGATCCTTCTCGTCGTTGAGGTTTTCGGAGTTCTTCTCTCCCGAGCAGGACTCCGAACCTCCGGGGCAGTTGTCCTGCGGACTCGAGTCGTCGAAGGCCGGCATGAAGTTCGCGCCGCAGCCGTGGCCGTTGTCGTGGTAGCCGACCGGGCACGAGGACGAGTCACCGCCGCCGCCGTTGTTGTCGTTGCTGAGATTGTCCCGGATGCAGTTTCCCTTTGCGGGGCCGGTCAGGCCCGCACACGGATTGCTGGAATCGTCCTGCGCGTCGGACAGGCTTTCCGGGTGCTCCCCATTCGGGTCGGACTTGGTCACCGGGTCGTTGTCGGCGTAGGCCTAGCCGCCGATGGCTTGGGGATCGGCGGGCTGGAATACGGGGTCGGAGGAGATGAAGCGGCCGGTGGTGGGGTCGTATTTGCGGGCACCGACGTGACTAGGCCGGTCGCGGAGTCGGTGGACTTGCCTAGGAAGGTGTGGTCGTCAGGCCATGGGGACGCCGCGGTGCCCGCGTGGTGCCGTAGGGGGTTTGGTAGCGGCGGGCGAGGATCTTGCCGGTGGCGGCGTCGATCGTGGTGAGCGCGGTGCCTTGGGTGTTGCCGGCCTCGTAGGCGATCTTGCCGGTTTGGCGGCGGCGATGGCCGGGGTGCCGGCGAAGCCGTAGTAGCGATTGCCGGTCACGGTATTGGTGGAGATCTTCAGGTGGAGTTCGAGACCTGCGAGATACAGGTTGGTCTGGTCGTTGGCTGGGTCGCGGCGGAGTAGCTCGGCGCCTGAGGCGTCGTAGATGTGGCTGGCGGTCTTTTGCGTGGCGTTGTCGGTGACGGATGCCAGGCGGTTTTCGGCGTCCCAGTTCAGGCTCTGGTTGACGGCGGTAGCGGACGACGTCACATTGCGGGTCAGGGTGTTGCCTGATGGGTCGTACGTGTAGGAGTCCGGCTTGTTGACGGTGCCGGTGGTGTTCGTGGCCGAGGTCAGCGTGTGAGGCTGGCCGCCGGATGCGGTTCTTGTACGTGTAGCCCGCGCACGGTGTCGCCGGCGGTGGTTCCGGAGGTGACGTCGTGATCTGTCATGCTCTGGCGGTCGCCGGCGGCATCGACGGCGAAGGTCTGCCAGTAGGGGGCTGGGTCGCCTTGGGTTTGGGTCTTGCCTGCGGCCGCTGTGCTTGGCGCGGCGTTCTTACAGCTGCCAACGCCGCCGGGGGCCGGGCCCGAGCCGGACGGGTCGTTGAGGACGGGTGTGGCTGACGGGGTGGTGCCTCCGTTGTCGCTCCAGGCTGCGGTTAGGCGGCCTTCGGCGTCGTAGGTGAAGCACTGCAGGTCGGTGGTTTGGGCGCCGGGGTTGTACCCGGAGCCTGAGACGTTGGCGTTCTGCAGGTCGTTGACGCCGGTGATCAGGCCGGCGGCGTCGTAGGTGTAGGTGTCGTAGTCGACGCCGTACTGGTTCAGTGCACCGCTGGTCGCGGCTCCGGCGTTGCCGTCGAGGAACGTCTTCGTTACGCGTGCGGTGACCGGGTCGTACTGCTGGGACTGAACCAGCTGGTACGGGTAATCGCCCAGGGTGCGGGTGAGCTGTTGGCCGAACTGGTTGTAGGTCGTGTCGACCACGTAGTCGGCGTTGCCGCCGGAGGCGAGCAGCAGGCCATTGACGTTGTACGTGTTGTAGACCGTCTCCGGTGTGAAGCCGGCCTTTGCCGCGCCGTCGGTGGAGGGCAGGTCGACGTGGTCTAGCAGATCGGTGAGGGGTGTGTAGTAGTTGAGGGTGGTGTACGTAACGGTCAGCGCGCCGTTTGCGTCGCCGGACGGGATGGTGGTGAAGGTGCCTAGCGGCTTGCCGGTCGGGTCGTAGCCGAGGTTCGGGACGACGCCGGTGGTGTACGGCCCGGCGGCTCCGGGGGTGTAGCGGCTGGTGGCCGTGGTCTGGCCCAGTCCGTTGGGGACGGCCGCGCCGGTGACGGACTTGTCGTAGGTGTAGCCGGTCAGCCTGTGGGCGGCAGTGATCGCGGAACCCAGCGCAGTGCTCAAAGCGCTGGATTTCGCCGCGGTCTGGAGGGCGGTGTAGCCGGTGATGACGCCGCCGTCGTACTTCCCGCCCACGCGGCGCAGCGGGTCGCTGCTTGCCGTGCCGTAGTCGTAGGCGAGGACTTGGCCGCGGCCGTCTGCGGTGCCCAGCAGGTTTCCGGCGTCGTCGTACGCGGATACCGTCGTTCCGGTATCAGGGTCCTGACTGGATGTCGTGCGGCCTAGCAGGTCGCTGATGGACGTCCAGACGTTGCCGGTTGGGTCGGTGACGGTCTTGGTGGCCCGTGCGCCGAGGAGTGGGTCTTGGGTGTATCCGTACCCGTAGGTGGTGACGTCGTGGCTGCCGGTCGGCGTCGCGGAGGCGTTGTACTGCCATAGCTGCGCGGACCGGCCGCGGGCGTCGGCGATGGTCGTGGTGGCGGTACCGCCGGCCGGCGGAGTGATGTCGACGCGGTCGGTGCCGATGTAGGACTTGGTCGTGGTGGCTACCGGTGTGCGCTTGCCGGTGGGGTCGGTGGCGTAGACCGAGGCGACCAGCGGCCGGTCCTGGCCGTCGTAAGTGGTCGTACTCACGGATGGTGGTGAGACCGGCCAGTTCGTCCACGTGGCCGAGGGGGCGCCGGAAGCCGGGAAGGCCGGCACGGTCTCGATGACCCGGCCCAACGTGTCGTAGGCGGTGTCGGTGATGACCCGTCCGGTGGAGTTGTCGGCGGTGACCGCCTGGCTCTGTACGCTCTCGCCGTAGCCGTCGAGGATCGCGTAGGAGTCGGCGTAGGAGCCGTCCTCACGCAGCGTCGCAGTGTGCGTATAGGCGTTGTTGGACAGGATGTTCTGCGGCTGACCAGAGGTGACGCGTTTGGGCAGCGTGCCGAACAGGTGGTCGTCGAACGTGTAGTTCGGTTGGGCGGGGTTGGCGGCCTTGGCGTGGCCCGGGATCCACTCCGCGGTCGCACGGCCCAAACCGTCGTAGTTCTCGTCGGTGACCTGGCCGTTGACGTCCGTGGTGCGCAGCTTCAGCCCGCGGCCCTGGTCCTGTGTGACGCTGCTCGTCCAGCCGGCCGCGTTCGTCGTGCTGATGCGAATCGGTAGCGCTCCGGCCGATGGCGTGTACGAGGTCGTAGTCGTCCGGCCGAGGGCGTCAGTTGACCGGGTGGCGCGGCCATAGGCGTCGTGCCCGACGTAGGTTCCGGCCATCGAGTTCGACGTCGTGACCCAGTTCTGCGACCCCGTCGAGGTGAAGCCCTTGGCCGTTTGCGTCATGGTGACGTCGCCGGGGCCGGTCAGGGAGCCGTAGGCCGCGCCGTCGTAGTAGGTCGCGGTCTGCGAGATGGTGGTCGCCGGCGTCTCGGACGATGCGGTGCAACTGCCGCCCTTGGGCACGATGGAGACGCTGGTGAAGTCCGGGTAGTTGGTCCACTGCAGGCGATCCCCGCCGCCGGCTTCGGCGTACGAGGTGAAGGTGCAGGTCTCGTCGACCGTGCCGTCGCCTGCGCCAGGGGCCGAGTTGTCGCCCAGATCGTCGGTCAGGTACAGCTCGCCGTTGTAGCCCGAGGCGTTCGAGTTGAAGTTCGGCAGTGCGAGGCCTGAGGAGCCGTCTAGGTAGCTGTAGTCGATCTCTGTCTTGCGGACTCCGTTGGCCACAGTTGCGCCGCTGGTGGCCGACGTGGCAGTGTACGCGTACTTCTTCGCGGTGTGGGAGAAGTGTGCGTTCTGCGGCGGCAGGCCGGAGGCACGCGTGTGGTGTGCGGTTATCAGCAGTCTGGGATCAACCGGGAGGTTCACGACGTCGCTGACCGGGGTGTCGGTCAGCGCGGACGTGTCGGAGGCGAAGTCTTGGGTCTCGAACACCTGACCTGCCAGGGCGTTGTCGTCGCGCATTGACAGCGTCGGGTGGGTCGTCGAGGTGAGGGTGACCGGGGTGGTCGGGTCTTGGTCCATCCCGCGGAAGTAAGTGGTCAGTTTCTTGTGATTCGATCCGGGTGTCTCGGTCCCGGACACCGCCTCGACCTGGCCGAAGCCGCGGAAGTCGTCGTACGTGCGGTACTTCGTCTGGGTCTGCTCGGAGTCGTTGGTGTGCCAGGCCGGCGTGCCCAGATAAGTGAAGTTCGTGGTCCGCGTCGGGGATACGCCGGTGTTGTCGTACAGCGTCACCTGGGTCACGACGTACTTGTCGAACCAGTCGACGAGCTTGCCGCCGGGGTTGTTCGGGTCCGGCGAGTACTCCGGATAGCAGAGTGTGGCGTTCGTGGCGGGCGTCGGGGCGCTCGAGCAGCCGAAGCCTGTACCGCCGGGATTGGCCTGGCCGTACGTCACCGCGATTTCTGAGCCGAGCTCGTCGGTGATCTCGTAAAGCCGGTAGCGGTCGAGCACGCCCTGGCCGATCAGCGGCGACACCGACGCGCGGTTGGGCAGGCTGTCGTTGCCGTAGGTGTAGACCGGCGGCATCGACGCCTTCACCGTCGCCCCGCCGGGGTTGCCGTTCGCGTCCGCGTTGGTGGTGTAGCCGGTGTGGTCGATCTCGGCGAGCCACAGGTTGGGGCGGGCGCATCCGTTACAGGAACCGGGATGCGACAGTGCGGGGAACTGTTCGGGGAAGGAATAGGTGTCTACGGACACGTATCCGCCCGGGGTGCGTGGCTCCTGCTGGGACGCGTTCGGGGTGAAGCCCCAGGCGGCCACGGCCGTCCGGATCGCGCCCAGACGCGTGGTGCTCCAGAACGTGGGCACCGCGCTCGTGCAGGCCGTGGTCTTGGTTTCGTCGCAGTACTGGTCCGACGGGGTGTCCACGAAGCTGCCGCTGTTGCCGCCGGTTCCGTACGTGATGCCGCTGGTGGCGATGCCGCCGGTGTTCGCTCCCACACTCACCGCGACCGGCGCGGTCGGGCAGCCCGTGGTTAGGCACCGCGCGTAGGTGTCGAACAGCGCCACGGCGGCTGGCTTCGGTCCCGTCGTGTTGTTGTCGGCGAGCAGACCGCTGGAGGCCTTCAGGTCCGCGGTACGCCATCCATAGTCGATCTCCCGCAGGTAGCCACCGCGGGTGTAGGACGCCGGCTTACTCAGCGCCGGGGTCGTCGAGTAGTGCTGGTAGCCGTTCAGTTCACGCGCATACGCGTAGCGGGTCACGTTGTTGTGCGGATCGATCTTGAACGACAGGTTCCACTTCCACGCGCCGAGGCACGCGGTCGGATCGGCGGTGG
>CAVQPP010000445.1:0-23079 GCA_963714445.1 uncultured Actinomycetota bacterium | reverse complement strand
CAAGGCGAACAGGAGTCGCCCAAGTGTGTTTGGCTGTTTTCGAGAGACGGTAAGCCAATCAAGAGCTTCCCGGGCGATTGGGCGAGGGCTTGTGAAGCAGCGGGGGTACCAGGTTGCTCTTCCATGACTTGCGTCGAACAGCGGTTCGGAACATGATCAGGGCAGGCGTCCCCGAGAAGGTCGCCATGCAGATCTCGGGGCACAAAACTGCGAGCATGCTGTGGCGGTACAACATCACAGATACGCGGGACATCAAAGAGGCCGGAAACGCACCGGCTCCTATCTACAAGTCAGAAAGAAAGGATCAACATGCGGAAAAACCTACGCAGTACTTTGGTACCAAGGCAGCTAAGCTAAGTGGTGCCCGGGGCGGGACTTGAACCCGCACTCCGCTTGCGCGAAAAAGGATTTTAAGTCCTTTGCGTCTGCCGATTTCGCCACCCGGGCTCGCTGATTTTAAACGACTTGCACCTCAAACTCTCATTAAGGTACGCGTAACGAATGTAACACGAAGTTCCCGCGTGGCCCGGCGCTCTATTGACTCGGCCCCCGCATACACGGCGAAGATGTACAGGAGACATGGTAGACCAGTCCGCCTGGCAAGTGCCCGCTTTTCGGAAGATTGAGTTTGGCCCTAAAACGCACGAAATACCAAAATACTGCGTTTGTATCCCGTCATTAATGAGGGCGCCAAGCTCACCAACAACTGCACCCGATGAATACCATGGATCTCGGCTTAGACGTCATCATCGCCGCCGGCGGCAGTACGGACAGCAGCAACGACTAGGAACTCCTCAAAGGCCTGAACGTCCGGACGCTTTCGATCAAGACCGGTCCAGTAAAATTGAGTGCGCAAATGCGGATGTTTTTCGCTTATGCCCTGGAAGAAGGCTGCACGGGTGCCGCTCGATTGCAAAATCGGTTTGAAGCTATTGCACGCGCGCCGGTTGTCACCTGCCCGGCCGGAGTTGCCCGGGATTCCGTGACGGCGAAGACGGGAACCATCACGGTGATGTTCTCGCCGCTCCGGCACCCTGGAGGAGGTGGCTCCCTTGCCCGAGGTCGTCAAGACCCGCCCGCACCTGCCACACGTCACGCTCAACAGCGACGGCAAGCCCCATCCGCTGGAGAACACCCTGGCCGTGACGACGTTCGTGGTCCGCATCACGGCTTTCGTTCTCGGCTTCATCGTGGTCACGCACCTGCCGGCCGCGGTGCTCGGCGTGGTGGGCCTCCTCGTCGGCATGTACGTGCAGCTGATCTCGGCCACCAGGGAGGAACGGATCATCATCATGGCCGGGATGGTGGCCGCGTTCGTCGGAGCCGGGCTCGGCTTCGCGCACGGCGGCTTCTCGGCCTGACCGCCATCCGCGGGCCCGGCCCGGCCGTAGGCTCAGGGCATGACGAAGATTGGGGCCCACGTCCACCGCGACGATCCGTTCGCCGCGGCGACCGCCTGGGACGCGGATGTCGCGCAGTTCTTCCTCGGTGACCCGCAGGACTGGAAGGCGCCGGTCTTCCCGGGTGATCCGGCCGGGCTCCGCGACGCGTTCGCCGGCGCGGGCATCGGCGTCTTCATTCACGCGCCCTACCGGATCAACGTCGCGACCACCAACAACGAATCCGGATCCCCAGCCGTAAGCTGCTCGGCCAGTACCTGGAGGCCGCCGCCGCGATCGGCGCGCTGGGCTCAAGCCCGCGCAGCTGGGAGGAGCAGGTCGGCTGGGTCTACTTCGCCAGCGGCGTCGCGCTCACGCCCTCGCAGGTGACCAGCGCGGTCTCGAACTACCAATCCGCTGGCACCAGTTTCGTCGACACCGTGGCTAATTAAGACCGTGCCTAACTGACACCGTGCCTAACTCCTGATCAACACACGAAGTGGCGCCCGGGACCGATTCCCGGGCGCTGCTCGCAAAGGTTAGGTTTCATGCGTGCCGAGCGGCCTCGGCGACAACGGTGCGTGCCTGCGCCGCGTCGCGCGCGCCGAGGGCGAGGTCGGACAGCATGACGCACTGGTCAAGCGTGTGCTGGCTCAACTCCGCGCCGACCCGGCTGACCGCGGCCGGTGACATCGACAAGCTGCTGACGCCGAGCCCGACGAGCACGCAGGCGAGCAGGGGATCGGACGCGGCCTCGCCGCAAACGCCGACCGGCTTGCCAGCCTGCTTACCCGCCCGCGCGCACCACGCGATCAGGTCGAGCAGCGCGGGCTGCCAGGGATCGAGCAGATCGGCGAGTTCGCCGCACTGCCGGTCCGTCGCCATCGTGTACTGGCCGAGGTCGTTGGTGCCGATGCTCAGGAAGTCGACGTACTCAAGCAGTTGCGAGGCACGCAGCGCGGCGGCCGGAACTTCGACCATCGCCCCGACTTTGGCCAGGCCGTGGGCGCGCACGCGGGCCGCGAAGTCGGCGGCCTCGGGCGCGGTGGACACCATCGGCGCCATGACCCACAGCTCGCCGCCGAGGTTTTCGGTGTCGGCGTCTTCGGCGGCCTGCGCGACGGCGGCCAGTTGTGTCTCAAGCACCTCGGGCCGACGCCGGGACGTACGCAGGCCCCTGATTCCGAGGGCAGGGTTCGGCTCGTCGTCGAGAGCCAGGAATGGCAATGGCTTGTCGGCTCCGGCATCGAGCGTGCGCAGTACGACGCGGCGTCCCGGGAGCGCGCGCAGCACGCGTGCGTAGGCTTCGCGCTGCTCGTCGAGACCAGGCGGGTCGTGACGGCCGAGGAACAGCAGCTCGGTACGCAGCAGGCCGACGCCCTCGGAGTCGCGCGCCGCGGAGGGTCGCAGGTCGTCAGCGGATCCAATGTTGAGCATCAGGGGCACGCGATGGCCGTCCGCAGTACATCCGGGGCCTGAGAACGCCTCCTCCTTGGCGCGGGCGGCGGCGACGGCGGAGCGTCCGGTGACTTCGAGGGCGTATTCGGCGGTGATGCCGATGCGCACGGTCCCGTCGGTGCCGTCGACGTGGATCAGCGCGCCGTCCTCGATCGCGGCCGTGCCGGGGCACGCGACCACGGCTGGCAGGCCGAGCGCGCGAGCGAGGATCGCCGTGTGGCTGGTCGGGCCGCCGCGCTCGGTGACCAGCGCCAGCACGCGGCCGGGATCGAGCGTGGCGGTGTCCGCCGGGGCGAGGTCTTCGGCGACCAGGACGAAGGCGTGGCCGGGGTCGGGTATGCCCGGCATCGGCTCGCCGAGGATGCGGGCCACGGCCCGATCCCGCAGGTCTTCGAGGTCTGCGGCACGCTCGCCGAGATAACCGCCGGCCTCGCGCAGCCCTTCCGCTTGCTCGGTGAACGCGGCGTGCACCGCATGCGCGGCGTCGAGCCCGTCAGCGATCGAGGCGTCGCAAGCCTCTGTCAGGAGCGAGTCCGTGGCCATCAGCGACTGCGCCTCGAGGATCGCGCGCGCCTGCGGATCGGCGGCGCGGGTCGCGCGCTGCGCGAGGTCCTTGCCGACGTGTTCCAGTGCGTCGCGTGCCGCTGATCGCTCGGCTTCCGGATCGGCGACCGCGCGCGGCGCGGGCAGTCGCGGGGCGTGCCCCATCCGCAGCGCGGGTCCGGCCGCCACGCCCGCGCTCACGCCGAGGCCGTGCAGCGTGTCAGCCATCGACACGCTCCGCTTCGACCGGTGCTGATTCAGTCGGTTCCGCGTCGAGGTCGCGAGCGAGCAGGTCGGCGAGCGTGTCAAGCGCCCGCTCTGCCGCCGCTGCGGCATCGGCATCCGCACCCTGATCCGCCGTGATCAGCGTGACCGTCGTGCCGTGCTCGACGCGAAGGGCGAGCACGGCCAGGATGCTGCGAGCGTCGGCGGCCGGACCGTCGCCGACCCGCAGTTTCACCGGCACCGGCTGCGCGGCGGCGGCCTTGACGAACATCGCGGCCGGGCGGGCATGCAACCCGCTGCGGGACGCTACGGTGACGGTCCGTTCGGACATGGCTGTCCTCCCTGTCTCCCTGTTTCCTGCCGGCACTGCTTCGGCGGCAGCTCTATCAGGGCTCGATGGTGACCTTGATCGCCTCGCCGCGGCTGACGATGTCCAGCGCCTCGAGCACGCCGTCCAGCGGCAGCCGGTGCGTGATCAGGTCCTTGACGGGCACGGCTCCGCTGGCGATCAGCTCCAGCGCGCGGGCGTTGTGCGCGGGACTCGAACCGTTGGCGCCGACGATCGTCAGCTCGCGGTAGTGCACCAGGTTCGAGTCGCACGTAATGGTCGGCGCGTCCTGCGGCAACCCGCCGAAGAAGCTGATCCGGCCCTGGCGCGCCGCGTATCGCAGCGCCTGCTCCTGCGCCTTTCCGGAGGCGGCGGCAGTGATCGCGACGTCGGCGCCGCGTCCGTCGGTGAGCTTCAAGATCTGCTCGACGATGTCGCCATCCTCGGGCGTGATCGCCTCGTCCGGATGGACCAGCGCGGCGGCGCGCTCGAGCCGCTCGCGGTTGAGTTCGACCAGGAACACCCGCGCGGCGCCGCGTGAGCGGGCCAGCCGTACGTGCAGGCAGCCGATCGGCCCGGAGCCGACGATCACGACGTCGTCGCCCTCGCCGACCCGCGCCAACTCCTGGCCGTTGAGCACGCACGCCAGTGGCTCGGCAACCGAGGCCTCGTCGAAACCGACGCCGTCCGGGATGCGATTGAGGCCATTGACGGCGAGCACCCGCGCCGGGACGATCATGTACTGCGCGAAGCCGCCGTCGTACTGGTAACCCATCGACGTCTGATTCGGGCACACGGTCATCCGCCCACGCAGACACTCCGCGCACTTCCCGCACGGGATCGCCGCGATCACCTGGACCCGGTCGCCCGGCGCCCAGGCGACCGCACCGTCGCTGTTGACACCATCGCCGACCTCGGCGATCTCCCCGGCGATCTCGTGGCCCATCACCCGCGGCGGGTCGATCCGGTGGTGGCCGTACCGGTAGATCTTCAGATCGGTGCCGCAGGTCGAGCAATTGCGTACCCTGATCTTCACCTCCCCGGGACCGGCCTGCGGCTCCGGCGCGTCCTCAACGCGCACGTCGCCGGGGGCGTAGAAGCGGGTGACCTTCATGTGAATGCCTTTCGAATCAGGATACTGTCGCCGGCTGAAGCAGCCGGAGCACGTCGTCCACGTCGTCCGCCTCCCGCAGCGCGCGGGCACGCTCCGGGTCGAGCAGGATCTCGGCCAACTCGGCGAGGATGGCCAGGTGCCCGTCGCCACGCGCCGCGATGGCGACGCAGACACTGACCGAGTTGCCCTCCCAGTCGACCGGCTCGGCGAGCTTGACCACGGCCAGCGCGTCGCGCAGCACCGCTTGCTTGCCGGCGGCCGTCGCGTGCGGGATGGCGACGCCCTCGCCTACGTACGTTGAGATGTCGCTTTCGCGCGCCAGCATCGCGTCGACGTAGCCGATCTCAACCGCGCCGATCTCGACGAGGACCTGCCCGCACCGGATCACCGCTTCGGTCCGATCCGCGACGTGCACGCCGAGTCGCACGCCGCGCGGCTCCAGCAGGCTGCCGCTCGCCAGGCTTTGATCAGCCGGTCCCGCGTTGTCTGATACAGCATCAGACATTGATCACGCCGCCTTCCTTGATGGCCTTGAGGATCGCCTCGACCGCCGGGTCACCGAGGAAGATCTGGAACGGCACCACCGGCTTGGCCCCGGCCACCGCGCGAGCCCGGTCGGCCAGCCCGGCATGGCAGACCACGAGGTCAGCGTCGGCCGGGATGTCGGCCACCGGGGAGTGCTCCACGGTGACCGGGAACTTCTTGAGCTGCTTGCGCATCTGGGCGGCGAGCATCACGCTGCTGCCCATCCCGGCGTCGCAGGCCACGATGATCTTGTGTACGTCGGACGCGCTGATCGCGGTCATGGTTTGTCAGGCCTCTCCTGTTGCCGCGTCGCGGGCGAGCACGGCTCCCGTCGGACGCTCTTGTGGTGTGCCGATCGCGCCGGCCGGCTGTGCGTCGGGCGCACGGTCCGCGCCCTGTGTGTCGGCGCCTTCGTTCCCGTCCTCGGTCTCAGGCTTCTCCAAGCGGCCGAAGCCGAGCAGCACCGAGGCGACCGCGAAGGACACCGCGGCGGCGAGGAAGACTCCGGCGAAGACCGGGAAGTAGCCGCCGCGCGGGGTTTCCGCGGCGTAGGCGAAGATGCTGCCGGGGGAGGGGGAGGCTACCAGGCCCGCGCCGGTGGCCTCGAACCAGCCGATACCCGTCATGCCGCCGGCGATGGTGGCCAGGATCAGTCGCGGCTTCATCAGAATGTACGGGAAGTAGATCTCGTGGATGCCGCCGAGGAACTGGATGATGATCGCACCGGGCACGCTCGGACGCAGCTTGCGCGGGCCGAACAGCAGGTAGGCGACCAGCACGCCGAGGCCGGGGCCGGGGTTGCTCTCCAGCATGAACAGGATCGACTTGCCGCTGTGCAGCGCCTGGTTCACGCCCAGCGGGTCGAGCACGCCGTGGTTGATCGCGTTGTTCAGGAACAGCACCTTGGCCGGCTCGATGAGGACCGCGGCCAGCGGCAGCAGGTGGTGGTTCACGAGTGACTGCACGCCGTTGCCGGCCCACGTTGTCACGTGGTTGACGACTGGCCCGATGCCCCAGACACCGAGTAACGCGAAGGCGCCGCCGATGATGCCGAGGGAGAAGTTGTCCACCAGCATCTCGAAGCCGGTTCGAATCCTGTCCTCGACCAACTTGTCGAACTGCTTGAGCACGTACGCGGCCAGCGGCCCGGCGATCATCGCGCCGAGGAACATCGGCACGGTGCTGCCGACCACGACGCCGGTCGTGGCGATCGCACCGACCACCGCACCGCGCTGGCCGTGAATAGCTCGGCCGCCGGTGTAGCCGATCAGGATGGGGAGCAGGTATGTGATCATCGGTCCGACCAACGCGCCGAACCGTGCGTTAGGCAGCCAGCCGGTCGGGATGAACAGCGCGGTAATCAAACCCCAGGCGATGAACGCGCCGATGTTCGGCATCACCATCGAGGCGAGGAAGCTGCCGAACTTTTGTACTGAGGCGCGCAGCCCGGTGCCCGTGGGCTGAGGGGTGTAGGCCATGGCCATGTCGTCCTCCTTGACTGACGGCCTGTGTCGTGAGAATTGAGCCTCTCAACGTGCTGAATGCGGAGTGCGGACTGCTATGTGCTGGTATGGAGATTTCCGTCCGGCGGAGCCGGTGGGACGGGGGCGATGCGGATTGGCGGGGTGATAAACGCCCCCGTCCCGGCTCCGGCGATCGGGTTCTGCTTGAGTGGCCCTAGTGCTCGTCGGCCCTAGAAATCGGCCCTGCCAGAAATCGGCATAGTCCGCTCCGCTGAACACGCCCGGCGCGGATCTAGGTCTAGCGCGCGGATCGCGGGTGACCTCGATGCCCTCGCGCGTGATGTCAGCAGGCCCGGGCATTCGGCTGCCCGGCAGGCCGACGGCCGCGCCTCCCCAGGCGACCGCCTCGATGAGCGCCTTCTCGCCGCGCGCCCCGCCGGCCAGGAACCCGGCGAGCAGCGCGTCTCCCGCTCCGACCGTGCTGCGCGGCTCGACGGGATTTCCGCGCGCGAGCAGCACGCCGTCCTCGTCGACGAGGAGCGCCCCCTCCGCGCCGAGGCTGGCCAACACCGCGCCAGCACCAAGCGCGCGCAAGCTGCGAGCCGCGTCGATCACGTCGCCGAGGTCGCGCAACGTCGCACCAACCGCCTCGGCCAGCTCCTCGCGATTCGGCTTAACGAGATGGGGCCCGGCCGCAACTGCCGAAAGCAGCGCCGGTCCGCTGGTGTCCACCGCGACGCGAATGCCCGCCGCGGCGAGCTGCGCGGTGAACCCGGCGTAGACCTCGACCGGCACCTCCGGCGGCAGACTGCCGCACATCACCACCCAATCGGCGGTGTCCGCGCAACCGAGCACCGCCGCCGCGACCGCGTGGAACTCGGGGATGGTCAGCGGCGCGCCCGGCTCGTTCACCTTGGTGACCGTGCCGTCCGCCTCGACGAGGGTGACGTTCGAACGTGTCCGCGCGGCGATCGGCACCGCGATCGCAGGCACCTGCTCCTCGGCCATGAGCCGAACCAGCTGCTCGCCCTCCGCGCCGCCGCACGCTACGACCGCGCGTGAACCGACGCCGTTGGCCAGCAGTGCCCGCGCGACGTTCACGCCCTTGCCGCCCGGATCCAGGTGCGCCGAGGCCGCGCGCAGCACCGCGCCGCGCGTGATCGTATCCACCTCGAGGGTGCGATCGAGGCTCGGATTGAGCGTAAGTGTGACGATCATGCTCGCACCACGCGTACGCCGCACTGCTCGAAGTCGGTCGCCGTCTCGTCGTCGAGCCCTGAATCTGTGATCAGCACGTCAACGTTCGAAAGCGCGCCGAACCGGGCCAGACAGTCGTTGCCGAACTTCGTATGGTCTGCCAGTAGTACGGTTCGCCGCGCCGCCCCGATCATCGCCCGCTTCACGGCGGCCTCAGCGAGGTCTGGAGTGGTCAGCCCATGCGACGTGGATACGCCATTCGTAGCCATGAATGCGACATCCACACACGAGCTGCGAAAGCGGCGCCAACGACCACTCGTCCACGGTCGCCAACGTCCGGCCGCGCACCCGGCCGCCAAGCAGCAGCACGGTCAAGTTCGCCCGCGACGCCAACTTCGTAGCCAGCGCTGGCGAGTTAACGACAACGGTCAGTTCGCGATCCGCAGGCAGCACCTCAACCAGCCGTCCGGTAGTGGTCCCGGCGTCAATAACCACCGAGCCCTCCTCCGGCAGTTCGGCCAGCGCAGCCTTCGCGATGCGCTCCTTCTCGGCGGTCATCACCGCGTCGCGAGTCGCGACTGCGGGTTCGAATCCGAGCCGTTCGACCGGAATCGCGCCGCCGTGCACTCGCCGGACCACGCCGGCTCGCTCAAGCACGGTCAGGTCGCGCCGCACCGTCTCGGTGGTGACGGCGAGCTCGTTGGCCAGGCTCACCACGTCGACACGACCGAGCGAGCGGGCCTTCGCCAGGATCGCCTGCTGGCGCTCCTCCGCGTACATGATGTTGGCTTCACCACCAATCAATGTTGTCTTCGCATTGTTTACACCCGAGTCTGTGGTACGTCAACGCTTGACTGCTGAATTGACCAGCATCCCGGCGCGAATCCAACACAGAACCAATCCTGGCGAAGCCAACACAAACGCAGACGCAGACGCAGGCGCAGACGCACCACTCCACTGCGGGTGCGTCTGCGCCTGCGTCAGAACCGTAGAGATGTCAGATAACCGTCACCGCCGACGGCTCGTTGGTCAGCGGACGGTTGTCGAAGTTGACGGTGCCGACGAGAGTGACAAGCCCGGGGCGCGGGTTCAGCACCCGGACCACGCGCGCGGCCGGGTCGGTCGCGTTCGCGAAGAACGATGTCCCGACCATGGTCACCCGACTCTGAGCCGTGGCGGGGCCGCCGTCCACGATGAGCGACGGGCGCGCGGTCGCCGTGTCGAACAATCCGCCCAGGATGGTCAGCGACAGGAAGTCGGCGGCGAGGATGTCAGCGTCGCCGCCGGCCCGATTCTCGTCATCGATCTGCATGGCGTGAATGGACACGTCGTTGCCCTTGTTCAGCAGCGAAACCCGCGTCTCCGCCAGGGGCGCCAGGTTGAGGTTGGTGAACGCGCCGCCGACCGCGCCCTGGAGCGCCATCGGATATGCGCCACCCTGGGCCCCGCTTTGACGCACCGTGATCTCCTCGCCCTGCCCGAACACGGCTATCCCCAGCCGCTGCGGATCGACGACGCCGACGCGCTCGATCGTGCTGACCAGCACGTCGCTCAGCAGTATCCCGTGCACCCCGCCGACGATGGTGACATCCTGATACAACGCCCCGATGGCGTCGAACGCGTAGATGCCGCTGCATCCGAAGCCGCACTCGAAGGTGAGGTCGCGCACCGCGTTTCCGCCGATCTGCCCGGTCGGTACCTGCTGGCGGTCCGCGAACCGCAGCGGCAGGTAGACCGGGCTGCCTTTGCTCGTCGCCACCACGAAGTTCGGGTCAAGGTTGTCGAAGTTGACCAGCAGCAAGGTGTGCGGATCGGCGACGGTGTCGAACTTCGCGGCGGGCACCGATCCGGTGAAGTCGCTGGTGTACCTGGCTACGTCGGACAGGCGCACCGAGTCGAGCGCCGTCAGCTGCGGCGCGGAGAAGATGAGACCGCCCATGGGGAAATCCGGCGCGCCGCCGCCGATCACCACCTCGTGGTGTGGCTGTTGGTGCAGCCGCAGGCCAGTCCCGGCGAATGAAACGACCGCGGCGCCGTCGAAGTAGACGGTCACCGCACCCGCGTGCAGCACCATCGCAAGGTGGTGCACCTTCCCCGGCGTCCAGACGTTCGCCGCGGAGAAGAGGTTGTGAGTCGTGCCGTCCGCGTTGGTGAACGTGCACCCGACCGAGTTCCCTGCGCCGACGCTCAGGTGGAAAGCCGTCGTCGTACCCTCGGTCGCGGTGCGAACCCCCGAGCATCCCACCAGCACATTGACATCAGTGATGTCCTTTTCCGAAACGGCGAAGCACTCGGCAGTGAACTCAGTCAGCCCGTCAAAGTTCAGCGCGGCCACGTCCGAGGCGAAGAAGAAGTTGTCCGGTGTCAGCGCCAGAGCGCGCCCAGGCCCCGGAACCAGCGCGTCCGTCGTGTCCAGCGCCTTGCGCGGCGAGGCGATCAGCAGGGCTGGCCCGCCCGCGAACTGAGGCAGCAGCTGGCTCAGCGAACCGGTCACGCCCACCAACCGAACGTTCCCGGCGTTGATCGTGAGCGGCTTGGTCGTGACATACTTCCCAGGCGGAAAGAAGACTGTCTTCGCGGTCGTACTCTGCGCCGCGGCCGCGATCGCCGCCGCGACCGCGGCAGTTTCGTCGGTCGTCCCGTCACCCTTGGCTCCGAAATCCGCGACACTGACGCTGAAACCGCCACCAGGCATCGCAGCCCGCTGGGTATCAGAACTATGAACAGTAGTCATAGGTGATCACACTCTTACCTATCTCAGAATGTTAACTCATTGAGTACACGAACGCGTACCGACGCGGGATCGACCTTGTGCCGCGCTAACTGCTGCTCGATTCCCGGCCGATTGCGCCAGGCCAGCGCGTGTTCGGCCGAGTCGAACGGCACCACGGCGATCACCAGGCCGTAGTCGTCCGGATCGGACAGCAGCAGCGCCTGACCGCCGCCCGCCGCCCGCCGCGCGTCGTTGACGGAGTTGAAGTCGCGGCACCAGGCCTCTGGATCGGCCACACGCTGCTCGACAACGAGGTAGTGCATAGTCGCCATCTCCTTTCGAGTCTTGAACTGCACTAATTTCCTTGCATTGCAGTGCAGTCACTGCATATAGATATAATGTCGTCGCATGCAGGCTGCTGGAGGAGGGCGACACTGAGATGGACCGCGACAACACGGGCCCCGTACATGCCGGATCCGGATCGGGATCCGTACATGCCGGATCCAGCGCCGGTCGGGTCGCCCAGCGGCGGCGCACCCGCAAGGCGATCGTGGAGGCCGCCATCCGGCTGACCGTCGCAGGCGGCGTCCCGACGATCGACGAGATCGCGAAGGCCGCGGATGTCTCCCGGCGGACCATCTACATGCACTTCCGCACGCTCGACCAGCTCTTGGCCGATGCCGCGGCCGGGGCGCTGAGCGCCGCAGCGGTGAATGCCGCCCTTGACTCGGACTTCGGTGGCGCTTGCCCGGACCCGCGCGCACGCGTCGACGTGCTCGCGCGCGCACTGCTTGACCAAGCGGACGAAACCCTGCCCCTCGGCCGACGTCTGATCCGGCTGACGGTAGACACACCGCCGGGCGAGTCCGATGGCCCCGGCACCGTTGATCCGCGCCGCGGCTACCGTCGGGTCGAGTGGATCGAGTCCGCGCTCGAGCCCGTGCGTGCGCAGTTGAGCTCCGAGCAGTTCGAGCGACTCGTCTCGAGTCTCGCGCTCGTCATCGGCTGGGAGGCGATGATCGTGCTGCGCGACGTGCGCGGCCTCGATCATGCCGAGGAAACGGCCACTGTCACGTGGGCCGCGCGCGCCCTGCTCGACGCGATGCTCGCCGAAGCCCGCACCCCTGCAAAGACCTGAAGCCATCGCCCCGTTCCCCATCACCCCGTCTCCCGATCCCCCGCGGCCCCGGCACTCAGCCCGCTACGCCCACGCCGCGCACCCGACCGATGTAGCGCTCGTATTGACGCCGTCCGAATGCGGCCCAGAGCAGCCGGACCGGCGCCGGCAAGTGGGCGGCGAAGCGGACCCGCTCGTCGGCCGGCAATTCCTCGAGAATGCCGCCGAGGATCAGCATCCTGCGATGCACCGGAGTGTGCTTGACGCCGTGCTCACCCAGCCGCGCCCACTCGGCGACGGTCAGATGACGGCCGGCGAGAGGCAGGATGCGTTTCTCTTCCTCGTCCAAGTGCTCGGTGAGCGACGCGTTCAGCGTGTCCAGCGCTGCCGCGAGTTTGTCCCCATCCGCGGGTGCAGCTGACGCGGCCCACGCGTCCAACGCGATTTCGACTATTTCGATGCGTGCGGCGAGCGCTTCGTGCTGCTGCCGCGCGCGCTCGACGGCGGCCTCATCGAGTGGCGCGCGCGCCAGCAATATCGGCCACAGCAACTCGTCCTCGCCGGTGTGGTGCACGTGCAGGGCGTGCAACGTGCCCCGAGCGTGCGCCGCCAATACCGCCGCGCGGCCCACGTCCCCCGCATCGCACGCGCGCACCAGCTTGGCCACGAGGCGGAACTCCCGCCGGAACAGCTGGTGCACGGCAACCATGTCCCGGGTGTCCGGCCGCGCGACATCGCGACCAGTCCCCTGCACGCCTTGTACCTCCTGCATCCCCTGCATGCGTCCCGTCCTTTCCCGCCACCCCACGCCCGCAGGCGTCCTCCCGTGGCCGCTCGCAAATTGCACAGCAGTGCAACTAATGCATACAGTTATACGTTCTGCCAGTGGCGTCGTCAAGCGCGAATCGAGTGAGGGTGCCGGAGAATGGGCGCTGGCCTGGTGGGATAGCCCTTCAGGCGGCGTCAGGACGCACCGTGGGCAAACGGCGTGGGCATGGGCCAGATACAGAAGCGCGTCGTGGACGGCCCCCGTATGGGCAGGCACAGAAGCGGGTCGCAGACGGATGCCGTGTGGGCGGACGCGGAAGCGGAGTTGGGTAGTGGGCAGATGCCGTGTGGGCGGACGTGGGCACGGATCGTAGACGGACGCTGTTTGGGCAGATACAGAAGCGGGTCGTGGACCGAAGCTTGGCTTCGCGTCACGCCCGTGACCCGCAGCCGTCGTCGGTACCTCTGCTGCTACGGGCTGAGCCCGAATGCGATCCGATAATCACATTCGTTGGCGCAGGTGAAGGTAACCGCCATCGCCGCGAGCAGCACAGCAGGCACTCACCACAGGATCCACACCAGGGACCTCCCTGTTCGGCTAAGGCGTGACGCCGAACGTTATTCGGTAATAACAGCCGCCCTTGCAGGCCATGGTCGCCGAGTCGTCGTACGCGTAGGAGTAGGCGTACGGCTCGGCATCCTTGAACACGAGCTTCGCGTAGTCGACCGGCCACTTGGTCGGATCGCAGTTCGTGCGCCCCGCCCACGATCCGCGACAGCAGTAGGCGTCGGTGTTGAACGCGGCGCAGGCCGTCTCGCAGGCCACGACTTGGCCGCCGGCCTTCACCTGCATCGCGCTCGGGCAGACGATCGGCTTCGTGCACGCACCCTTATAGCAACCGTTCGAACTGATCGGATCGGCGTCGACGCGGTGCGTGGTGTTGATGTACATCGGCAGGTTCGAACCGTCGACCAGGCTCACGTCGTAGAAGTCCAGGCCGTCGAACGAGTCCAGCGTCAGTTCGGCGAGCGTGGCCGGCGTACCGCCTTCGCCGCCCTGGCACTGGAAGACGCCGCCGCAGTCGCCGGACTGGCAGTGCCCCGCGCCGGAGGAATCGAACGAGCAACCGGTCCGGCCCCACACGCGACCGCCCCAACCCGCCGGGACGGCGAACGTCACGCTCTGCCCGGGCGCGAGCTTCCAACCGGTGACCGGGATCGGATGCTGCGCATTCGGATTCGTCGCCGCCCAGATTGTCTGGCTATACGCGTTGACGATGGTGATGCAGGTGGTCCCCAGCCGGCGCGGTCGTCTGCTGCGGCGCCTGCGCGGGGTTCGTCGGCGTCGCAACACGCGACTTCGACGTGCTCGGCGAGGCCGATGTCGACGGTGAGGGCGAGGCGGACGCCGACGCGCTAGCACTCGCGCTGGCCGTGGCCGAACCGGACGCGTTCACCGCCGCGCCAGCGGAGACCGAACTCGTCGCCGACGAGGTCGCCACCGATCCGGCCGCGTTGCGCGTGCCGCCCGGCGACCCGACGGTCAGCCAGAGCACCGTCAGCAGTGCCACGGTCACCGCGAGCCCCGCCGTCACGCCGCTGCGTCGGGTCCATCGAAATCCCCGTGGGCTGCGCCTTCTGTGTTCCATGAGCCTGTCCCATGCGCCGAAGAACGTCTCAGTTAAAGCACCAAGCACACAGGAGACTGGCGCAGCGCGCGGCGATTACGAAAAACCGGCCGCGACGCTTATCTGACGATCATCCATCCGAACCAGCTCAGCGCCCCCAAGCGCCGCGTGACACGCGTAACCCCTCAGACCAGCTAGATCATCGCGCCCGGCGTGCCGACAGGGACGATCCGCACGCCGAGCGGCACCAGCGAGATCGGGATCATCTTGAAGTTGGCCAGCGCCAGCGGGATGCCGATGATCGTGATGAACAGCAACAGGCCGGTGGTCAGGTGGCCGATCGCGAGCCACCAGCCGGCGAGCACGATCCACAGCACGTTGCCGACGAACGACGCGGCGCCCGCGTCCTCGCGCGCCGCGATCGTGCGGCCGAACGGCCAGAGCGCGTAGTTGGCGATGCGGAACGCCGCGAGGCCGAACGGGATGGTGATGATGAAGATGCAGCAGATCACCCCGGCGAGCGCGTAGAGCAGCGCCATCCACAGGCCGCACAGTACGAGCCAGATGATGTTAAGCACGAGTCGCATACCGCTAGCACAGCGCATCGTGGCGTTCTATGCACGCGGATGGCCTCGCTTGGGTGAGCGTGCGTCGATTACCCGCGTCTACCTACGCGCGAGAGCCCCTTTTATTGCGGGTTTTCCCTATTTTCGATGGGTCGATCGACCTAGTCTCGCGTCAGTATGAAGACAAGCTGAAGAATCCTCGCTCCAATATGCCCGGGTTGCACGCCGTTCGGGCCGGCTACAGCTCAGCGTCCCTCGACTGAGGTACGTACGGTTCGAACGTTCATCGCTGCATCCTGCGACACCCCCGTCACACCCACAGTGGCGGCCCTCGGGCCGCTCGGGGAAACCTCGCAAGGAGAGTTCAACCATGTTCAACCTCAACGGCACGGGAGACCCCCGAGCCGCTCGGCACACGCCGCGGTCGCGCCGGACCGTGGCGGCGCTCGGCACCATCGCTCTGGTCGCGTTCAGCGCTTCGCTGGGCGCGACCGCCGCTTCCGCCTCGCAGATGAGCGCGGGCGGATCCACCACGAGCACCGCCGCCGCCAACAACACGGCCGGCTCGGCCAACGCGGCGACCGCCGCGTCCGGTGGCGTCGTGCACTACGTGCGCTCGCACGGCCACCTGGTCCGCGTCGAGACGCACGGACGCTTCGGCGTGATCGCCCAACACGGCGTGACGTCGCACGCGGCCAAGTCCAACGCGAAGCCGCAGGCCAGCGGCGGACTGATCTACAACGGCGGTCCGGTGGAGCACAACCCGACCGTCTACCTGGTCTTCTGGGGATCCCAGTGGGACAGCGACGGCAACGGCGTGCAGAGCTACCTGCAGGGCTTCTTCGGCGGCGTCGGCGGCTCCGGGGACAACTGGTCGACCATCATGACTCAGTACCCTGACAACTCCGGCTCGCCCTCCTTCAACGGCGGCGTGCTCGGCGGCACCTGGGTCGACGACTCGGCCCCGGCGCCCGGCAGCTCCTCCCAGTCCGACATAGCCGCGGAGGCCCAGGCCGGCGCGCAGCACTTCGGGGTCTCCGGCCCCGACGCGGACGTCTTCGTGGTCAGCCCGAGCGGCACCAGCCCGGACGGCTTCCCGAACTCCGGCTTCTGCGCCTGGCACGACTGGAACGGCACCACCGCGTACACCAACATGCCGTACGTCCTGGACGCCGGGTCCGGTTGCGGAGCCAACTCGGTGCAGAACCAGCTCGACGGCTACAGCATCGTCGGCGGCCACGAATACGCCGAGGCCGTCACGGACCCCGAGCCGGCCAGCGGCTGGGTCGACTCGAGCGGCGAGGAAATCGGCGACCTGTGCGCCTGGCAGAACCTGACCACCCTCTCGCTGTCCACCGGCAGCTACGCGATCCAACCGCTGTGGAGCAACAACGCTGGAGGCTGCGCGACCTCAGGCTGACGAGGGAAACTGGCACCCTCTAACGCCTGCGCGGCACCATAACCACAGCGGCTGAGCGCCTCCCGGGCACGGGTACTCTCCCCCCGACTCGTGCCCGGGAGGCGCGTTTTTTCAGTGACAGTCCGAACGGTTCGAACGGTTACTGCGGTTCGGATGGTTCGGTGTCGCGGGGACCCAGCGGGGCGGGCGCTTTTCGGCGAAGGCGCGCATGCCTTCGCGGCCCTCTTCGCCTGCGAAGTGCTCGGCGGATAGGACGCGCATCCGCTCGAACTCGTCGTGCATCTCGGCTGCGCGGCGGCCTGCTAGCAGGGCTTTCGTGGCGGCGAGGGCGCCAGGGCCGCCTAGCGCGAGCATGTCGACGTAGCGCGCGACGTCCTCGTCTAGGCGGTCGGCGGGGGCAGCGCGGTTGATCAGGCCGATTTGCGCGGCGCGTCGGGCGTCGAAGGTCTCGCCGGTGAGGAACAGCTCGTGCGCCTGCCGCGGGTCGAGACGGGGAAGGACCGTGACCGAGATCATCGCGGGGACGACGCCGATTCGGACCTCCGAGAACGCGAACGTGGCGCTCTCGGCGGCGACCGCGATGTCGCAGGCCGCGACGATGCCGATGCCGCCGGCGCGGGCTGGGCCGGCGAGCTTCGCGACTACCGGCTTCGGGCTCGACCACAGCTGCTCGAGCAGCGCGGGGAAGTGCGTGCCCTGACTGTCAGTGACGCCGCTGCGCGCCTCCTTGAGGTCCATGCCCGCGCAGAAGACCGGACCGGTGTGATCGAGCACGATGACGCGCGCCGCGTCGTCGTTGATTGACTCGGTCAGGTGCCCGCGCAGCTCTTGGAGGAGTTGAGCCGACAGCGCGTTGCGGTTGGCGGGCGAGTCGAGAGTGATCGTCGCGATGCCGCGTTCCGTGCTGCGGTGTACGAGCTCGTTCATTCGCTGCCGTTTCCTCTGTCCGGACGATTTAGCGACGCCTCGACCATGCGCGCCCACGCTCGCACGACGTGCTTTCGGCGGTTCGTGTCGTCGGTGAGCAGCCCGGCTAGGCCGAGGCCTCGGGCCAGATCAAGCGTCGCCTGTACGATCTCACGCACGCCGGGCTCGTCCTCAGTCGCATCGAGCGAGTCGAGTGCGGCCTCGTGCGCTACCCAGCCGACGTGCTCTTCTAGTGGGACGACTCGCTCGCGAAGCCGCTCGTCCGTCGAGGCTTGCACCCACAGCTGGAGCGCGGCGCGGAAGCTTGGGCCGGTGTAAAGGTCGACCAGTAGCTCAACGAGTGCTTCGGTGCGTGCCAAGCCTTTGGGTAGGCGTCGCACCGATTCGCGTAGGTCGGCGAGGCGCGTCTGTGCGACGTGCCGGATCGCCGCAGTGAACATGTCCTCCCTGGTCGGGAAGTGGTGCTGCGCGGCGCCGCGCGACACGCCGGCGCGCTGGGCAACGACCGCGATCGTGCTGCCGGACCAGCCGACCTCGGACAGGCACTCGACGGCGGCGTCGAGCAGTCTGCGGCGCGTGGTGCGGCTGCGCTCCTGTGCGGGCTCGCGCAGCGGTGCCGTCGTACGCGCGGGCGTCGGCAGCGGGGGAGCGGGAGCGGTCGGGTCAGAAGACATGATCGGGCATTGACGGTCCTGCGGAGATTGCCGGGCCGCCGGGGTTTATCGGGCGTGTAGGCGTCGCGGAGCTCGCGGTGCTTGGGCGGCTCGGCGTGCCTGGCACGCTCGGTGCGGCGGATGTGCTCGGCATGGCGGGCGTAGCGGACTTGGCTGGCGCGGCGGGCACAGGCTGAGCGGATCGGCTCGGCGGACCGTACGACTTGGGCAGGCCGAGGCTGTGCTGCGCCACGAAGTTGAGCACCATCTCCCGGCTGACCGGCGCGATCCGGGACGCCCGGACGACCCCGAGCATGACGCCGAGCCCGTACTCCGAGGCGAGGCCGTTGCCGCCGTGCACCTGGATCGCCTGGTCCACCGCACGGATCGCGACCTCCGCGGCGGCGTACTTGGCCATGTTGGCGGCCTCGCCCGCGGCGTAGTCGTCGCCCTCGTCGTAGAGGGCGGCAGCCTTCTGCATCATCAGCCGCGCCAGCTCCAGCTCGACCTTGATCTGCGCCAGCGGATGCGCGAGGCCCTGGTGCGCGCCGATCGGCTCACCCCACACGCTGCGCTGCTGCGCGTACGCCACCGCCTTGTCCAGCGCGTAGCGCGCGATGCCGACCGAGAACGCCGCGCTCATGATGCGCTCGGGGTTCAGCCCGGCGAACATCGCGGCCAGGTCCCCGTCCTCGGCGCCGATCAGCGCGTCGGCGGGCAGCCGGACCTCGTCGAGGAACAGGCCGAACTGCCGGTCGACGGCCGTGATGTCCATCTGGATCTGCTTGTATTCGAACCCTGGCGCGTCGGTCGGCACGATGAACAACGCGGGCCGCAGCCGGCCGGTCTTCGCGTCCTCGGTGCGGCCGACGATAAGTACCGCCTCGGCTTCGTCGACCCCGGAGATGAACACCTTGCGACCGCTCAGCACCCAGCCGTCGCCGTCACGGCGCGCCGTGGTGGTCAGCCGGTGCGAGTTGGAGCCGGCCTCGGGTTCGGTGATGCCGAACGACATGCGCACCTCGCCGGTCGCGAAGCGCGGCAGCCAGGTCTGCTTCTGCGTGTCGGTGCCGAAGCGCGCGATCACGGTCGCGCAGATCGCCGGCGAGACCATCATCAGGAGCAGTGGTGTGCCTGCCGCGCAGAACTCTTCGAGCACGGCGGCCAGATCGCCGATTCCGGCTCCGCCGCCGCCGTACTCTTCGGGCACTGCGACGCCGAGGTATCCGAGTCGTCCAGCCTCGTCCCACAGCTCGGTGGTGTGTCCGCCGTCGCGCGCGCGCTCGAGGTAGTACTCGCTGCCGTAGCCGCGCGCGAGGCTGGCGACCGCCTTGCGCAGCTCGATCCGCTCGTCGGGCTCGGTATAGGTCATGATTCTGACTCCCGTGGTGTGATTACAGCGAGCACAGCGCCTTGATCAACCTGCTGCCCGACGGTGACCGGCAGCTCGGCTACTTGGCCGTCGGCAGGCGCGGCGATCATGTGCTGCATTTTCATGGCTTCGAGCCACAGCAATGGCTCGCCCGCCGCGACGCTCTGGCCGAGCGTGACCGCGATGCGGAGCACGATGCCGGGCATCTGCGCGGTGAGCGAGCCGGTGGCGAGCGCGCGGCCGGGCTCGGTGAAGCGCGGAACTGGAGTGAGCGCGACCGGCCCGAGCGCCGAATCGACGCACGTGAGGTCGGGGTAGCGGCTGACGGCGAAGGCGCGGCGCACGCCGTTGATGGCGAGGATCACGCGATCCGGCGCGGCCTCGATGACTTCGATGTTCTCGGCGCTGTCGATGATGTATCGGTCGCGAACCGTGCGGTATGCGACCTCGTATTCGGCGTCGCCTGCGCGGTAATGGCGTTGCTGCGGCGCGGACGGTACGTTGCGCCAGCCTGACGGCAGACGGCCATCGATGCGCGCGTCTGCCCGATTGGCTGCTGCCTGCGCGAGAGCCGCAGCGATCGCAGAAGTCTGATAGGCGCTCTCGTCCGCGAGTGACGCGGCGACGGTGTCCGACCGATGGCGTTCTAGGAACGCGGTGTCGGTGTCCCCGGCGAGGAAGGCTTCGTGCCGCAGGACATTGACGAGCATGTCGCGGTTTGTACGCAGTCCGTGGATCTTCGCTCCGGCGAGCGCGGCGGACAGCCGGCGAGCTGCCTGCGCGCGATCAGGAGCCCACGCGATGACCTTCGCGAGCATCGCGTCGTAATGCACGCCGACGACCGAGCCGTTCGTGACTCCGCTGTCGAGTCGCAGTCCCGCGTCACCGTTCATGAGGTCGAACTCGACGTCTACGCCTGGGATCTCGAAGCGATGCAACGCGCCGGTCTGCGGTCGCCAGTCGGTTGCGGGATCCTCGGCGTAGAGGCGGACCTCGATCGCGTGGCCGCGTGGCTGCGGCGGTTCGTCCGGCAGCCGGTGGCCCTCGGCGACGCGAATCTGCAGCGCGACGAGGTCCAGGCCGGTGACGCACTCGGTGACCGGGTGCTCGACCTGGAGCCGGGTGTTCATCTCCAGGAAGTAGAAATGGCCGTCGTCCGCGGCGAGGAATTCGACCGTCCCGGCGCCGATGTAGTCGATCGCCTTCGCCGCCGTGCGCGCCGCGTCGGCGAGTCGCGCGCGCAGGTCCTCGTCGACGAACGGCGACGGGGTCTCCTCGACGACCTTCTGATGCCGCCGCTGGATCGAGCACTCCCGCTCGCCGAGCGTCCAGACGGTGCCGTGGCGATCGGCCAGCACCTGGACCTCGATGTGCCGGCCGGTTTCCAGGAAGCGCTCGCAGAACACCGTGGCATCGCCGAACGCTGACGCGGCTTCGGCCCGCGCGTCCGCGACAGCGTCGGCGAGTGCGTCGAGGGAGCGGACGACGCGCATCCCGCGTCCGCCGCCGCCAGCCGACGCCTTCACCAGCACCGGCAGATCCGACTCAGTGACCTGCGACGGATCGAGCTCGGGCAGCACCGGCACCCCGGCGCGGTCCATGATCTGCTTCGCCGCGACCTTCGAGCCCATCGCCTCGACGGCCTCCGGCGGCGGACCGATCCAGACCAGGCCGGCCGCGATCACGGCACGGGCGAAGGCGGCGTTCTCGGACAGGAAGCCGTAGCCGGGGTGCACGGCGTCAGCACCGGCCGCGTGTGCGGCCTCGATGAGCAGGTCAGGGCGCAGATACGTCTCGGCGGGCGCGTTGCCGCGCAGCCGTACGGCTGCGTCTGCCTCGACGACGTGTAGCGAGGCCGCGTCCGCGTCGGAGAACACGGCCGTGCGCGCGATTCCGAGGTCGGCGCACGTGCGGAAGATCCGCCGGGCGATCTCGCCGCGGTTGGCGACCAGTAGGTTCTTGATCACGTCAGCCTCGCGCTACATCCGGAATACGCCATAGCCGCGCGCCCCCTCGACCGGTGCGTTGTGGACGGCGGACAGGCACAGGCCGAGCACCGTGCGCGTGTCGCGCGGGTCGATGATCCCGTCGTCGTATAGGAGTCCTGATAGGAACATCGGCAGCGACTCAGCCTCGATCTGCTGCTCGACGGTCGCGCGCATCGCCGCGTCGGCGTCCTCGTCGTAGGGCACGCCACGACCGGCCGCTGCCTGCCGCGCCACGATCGACAGCACTCCAGCGAGTTGCTGCGGACCCATCACGGCAGACTTCGCACTTGGCCAGGCGAACAGGAACCTGGGGTCGTACGCACGTCCGCACATCCCGTAGTGCCCTGCGCCGTACGACGCGCCGATCAACACCGAAAGATGCGGCACCGTCGAGTTGGACACGGCGTTGATCATCATCGAGCCGTGCTTGATGATGCCGTCCTGCTCGTACTGCTTGCCGACCATGTAGCCGGTCGTGTTGTGCAGGAACAGCAGCGGCGTGTCGCTCTGGTTCGCCAGCTGGATGAACTGCGCGGCCTTCTGCGCCTCCTCGCTGAACAGCACGCCGCGCGCGTTGGCCAAGATGCCAATCGGATAACCGTGCAGATCAGCCCATCCGGTGACCAGGCTCGGGCCGTACAGCGGCTTGAACTCGTCGAACTGCGAGTCGTCGACGATCCGGGCGATCACCTCGCGCGGATCGAACGGGACGCGCAGGTCTGGCGGCACGATGCCGAGCAGTTCCTCGGCGTCGTGCCGTGGCCCGGCGTAATCAGGCTTCTGTGAAACTTTGCAACAGTCGGTCTTGCGCCGGTTCAGCCTCCGCACGATGGACCGGCCGATGCGGATCGCGTCGTGTTCGTCAAGCGCGAGGTAGTCGGCGAGGCCTGACTTGCGCGCGTGCATTTCCGCGCCGCCAAGCGACTCCTCGTCGGACTCCTCGCCGGTCGCCATTTTCACCAGCGGCGGTCCGCCGAGGAAGACCTTCGCGCGCTCCTTCACCATGACTACGTAGTCGGACATGCCCGGCAGGTACGCGCCGCCGGCCGTGGAGCTGCCGAACACCAGCGCGACTGTCGGTATACGTGCCGCAGAGGACGTAGTCAGGTCGCGGAAGGTCCGGCCGCCGGGGATGAAGATGTCTTTCTGCGTGGGCAGATCGGCGCCAGCGGACTCGACCAGGTTGATCATCGGCAGCCGGTTCTCGGCCGCGATCCGCGCCGCGCGCAGCGCCTTCTTCAAGGTGGACGGATTGCTCGCGCCGCCCTTGACCGTCGGGTCGTTGGCGATGATCACGCACTCGGTGTCTTCGACTACGCCGATACCGGTGACCAGGCTCGCGCCGACTTGGTGTTCGGTGCCCCACGCGGCCAGCGGCGACAGCTCGAGGAACGGCGCGTCCTCGTCGAGCAGCAGTTCAACGCGCTCGCGGGCGAGCAGCTTGCCGCGTGCGCGGTGCCGCTCGACATATCGGGGTCCCCCGCCGGCGACGGCCTTGGCGTGCTCAGCCTCGACCTCGGCGAGCTTTTCGAGCATCGCGTCCCGGTTCGCAGCGAACTGAGGGTCGGTCGTGCTCAACGCGGATTCGAAGACGCTCACGGTGTCTCTTTCAAGGCTAGGGTCTCCGGGAGGTCGACGTACCGGGAGCGCAGCCACTCGCCGAGCGCCTTGGCCTGCGGGTCGGAGAACCGAGGA
>CAVQPP010000444.1:0-9149 GCA_963714445.1 uncultured Actinomycetota bacterium | reverse complement strand
CTCTGTCCTCTCTTCGTTCGTTAATCTGCTGACCTCGTCCGCCTGACCTGAGTACAGACCCCACACTCACGCCTCCCGGATCAGAAGCACAGGAGCCCGGCCGACCCCGCAGGGGGGATAGTCGCTGGCCCGCCTGGCACGCCACGCCGGGTCTCCTGCTGCCGCGGGAAATGCGCTGCGCCGGCTGCCCGGTCATCGTAAGGTCGCTGATCGTGACAGATACGACGAGCCAGGCCGGCCCGGGCCGCCGGGCACGCACCGGGATGACTACCCGAACGTGGCGGCGTGGCTGGACGGCGTGGACTCCCGCCACTGGTGGGTCCGGCTTCTGGACACCGAGCGGATCCGGCGGTGACGCCGCCGACGCTGGCCGACATGGTCCTCGGGCCGCTGGAGATCCTCGTCCAGGCTGTCCGCGGCGCCAGCCCGAACCGGCTGGGCGAGTTCGTCAGCACCGGTTCCGCGACCCGGATCCCGCCAACCTGCTCAGCGCCCGCCTGGAACTGCTGTGCGCGGCCAACCTGGCCTTCCGGCACGTGCCGTTCGAGATCGGCGGCAAAGCCGAGCCCGATGTCACCTGGAATCCGGGCACCGGCGCGCAAGGATGGCTGGAGATCCACCGCGGCGCCTTCAGCGTGTTCGACGACTTCCAGCAGGCGCTGGACAAGGAACTCGCCGCCAAGGGCGCGATCCTCACGGTCCGGCTCGGCGAATGGCCGCTCGACGTCCGGGACCGCAACCTCCTGCACACCCGCATCTCGAACGCCATCGACGCGGCTG
This sequence comes from uncultured Actinomycetota bacterium, assembly GCA_963714445.1. Taxonomy (GTDB): domain Bacteria; phylum Actinomycetota; class Actinomycetes; order Streptomycetales; family Catenulisporaceae; genus Actinocrinis. The sequence goes on along the minus strand of CAVQPP010000444.1, from coordinate 8,369 downwards.
TCGCATCGGCTCGACCCAGTCGTCGCGATGCCCGAGCTTGGCGATGGCGTGACCGGGGTCATCGAGCCCCGGCAGGAGATGCCCGGAATCGGCAGGATCTTCGTCCAGCACCCAGGGATCACGCCGTCAGAGGGCTACCTGGCCAGTGTCGCCGCCCGGCTGGCGCGGAAGGTCAACGAGGACAAGGCCGGGCAGGGCCGGAAAGGCAAGTGGGACGCTGCCCGGACGGCCCTGCTGGTCGACATCTCAACCGCCCACCTGGCTCAGCTCCTCGGCCAGGACGGCCTCTCCGCCTGGCTCGACGATGTGCCGGTTGACTGGGAAGACCTGCCGTTCGCCGCCGTGGCGGTGTGTTTCAGCCACCTCCACGGCCCGTTCATGTGGGGGAGTTGCCGGTACCGGCCAGACCTGGCCCTGCTCAACGCGCGCACCTCGAACCCGTCCTGTCCGCGCTCGGTCTCGCCGCCACGCCTGGACAGTGAACTAGCAAGTCCGCGCCAGCTTCCCGCTCAGGCGATCTGGGAAGCGGGCGCGGACCCGCTAGTGCCGGGTCTCCGGGATTCCTGCTGCAGGTGGCTATCTTACTTGTCGGCCGCCGCCTGGTACTGGGTGATGACCTCGGCTGGGATCCGGCCGCGCTCTTTGACCTCAAGCCCTTGCGCCTTGGCCCAGGCGCGTACCTCGGTGTTGCTGACGCCGTTCGCGGGGGCCTTGCGCCCGTTCTGCCCTGCCCGCCGGGCGGTGCCGGTGACCCTGCGGCCGGCGTCGATGTAGCGGGCCAGGGCCGTCCGCAGTTCCTTGGCGTGCTCGGTGCTCAGGTCAATCTCGTAGTGCGTTCCGTCCAGCCCGAAAAGGACTGTGCCTTCTGCTTCGCTGCCGTCGAGGTCGTCGATGAAGAAGGTATGTAGTTTCTGCGCCATGCCTGTCTCCGTTCTGGGATTTCTTCCCGGTATCTAATAGTACGGCATTGTCATTCGCGCGCAGAATTTGATAGCCAGGACGTCGGCCGGAATGCGCCGGGAGCTACTGGATTCTCCGGTGCCTAGGGCTGGTCCCGCTGGACTTGTCATCATTTCCCCAGTGGCGGAATTATTCATTCCAGGACGGCCAGGCCGCACGATTTCTATCCGGTGCGGGGCGTCGCTGCGATGAAGGAGTGTTTAGCAGATGATTCAGGAAAAGCCGGCGGCCCGGCTCTGCGTTTCTGTGCGTCGGCGGCATGGTGCGCGCCAGCCGTTGTGGTTCATGCGGCGCCAGCCACGCGGGACGCCTTAGGGGAGCATCGGATGGACGGCAGCAACAGCCCGGGGCGGCGCCCGGCTGCGACCATGCATGCCTGGCCTGCTAGAAGCTGGCCGCCTGCGGTGCCGGGAAGCGGCAGCGCCCAGCCCGCGAGCCAGGCTGGGGTACGGATTCCTCCTTTTATGACACGCCAGGGACATGGCGCGAATGGCCCGTGGCCCCTTCAGGATTTCCTCGAATTCGGCGCGCTCGCCAGCGCAGTCCCGTGCGCGCGCCTGCATGCTCGGCAGGTGTTGTGGGAGTGGGGCCTGGCAAGCCTTTGCGAAAGCGCTGAGCTTCTGGTCACCGAGCTAATCACGAACGCTGTTATGGCTTCCCGGGCGGTGACGCAAGTCTCCCCGGTGCGGCTATGGCTGGTGTCCGACCGGGCGCAGATCCTGATTCTCGTGTGGGATGCCAGCCCGCAGCCTCCGGTCCGGGTGGACGCCAGCGGCGAGGCTGAAAATGGCCGTGGCCTGATGCTGGTGGAGGCAATTAGCGAGCAGTGGGGCTGGTATTGCCGCGACCACAGCGGCGGGAAATTCGTCTGGGCCATCATGCGGGCAATATGACGCAGGCGCCGGCCGGGCCGCCAGTCCAAGGGGCCGGGTGTCTTGTGAGGTCAGGCTGTGGGCGGGCGTGGGATGGGCCCGGGGCTGCTGCCGTCGTTCTGGTTCCCCGCCGGGTGCCCGCGGGAGGGAGCGCCGGGGGGACCGTCGCCTGGCTCGTGATCGTCATACGAGCTATCGGGCTGGCTGAGCGCGGAGAGCAGGCGGTGCCCGGGTGGGCGCAGCCGGTAGCGGGTCTCGCGCGGCACGCCCGGCATCTCCTGGCGGGCGACGTAGCCGCTTCGCTCCAGCCGCCGCAGCGTGTCGTTGAGGACTTTCCAGCCGATCCGGCGGCCGTCGCTGGCCTGGGTGTTGATGGCCTCTATCAGGTCCCCGGGGCGCTCGGTCCCGGTTGCCAGGTTGGCGAGCACCGCCAGATCCCATTGCCTGCGCAGCGGCGCGAGCCGGTACATCAGATTCTGCCAGTTCACTGTGCCTCTCCCCGATAGGGCTGCTCCCAGGTGGTGAGGTGAACTCCCAATGTTTGTCGCGTGCTGGCCGCCTGCCGCCGCGGCCCGCGCGCTGGCGAGCTGGACCTTGTCAGCTGTTGCGTCTTCGCTGCGATTGTGTGCTGAGGGCGGCGGGCGGTGCCCGCGACGGGCGGCGGTGGCGCATGGCAGACGAGCCAGGGGAGCCGCCGGTCTCGCGCAGCGCAGGTCGGCGGGCACGACCGATCCGGGTCCGGCGGGCCAGCCTGGGGCGGGAGGGGGCGTGTCCTGAGCAGGGCTGACTGGCCGGCTGGCAAATGGCTCGCCGCCCTTCTGCGGAGTGCCCCATACTCAATAGGACAGCACATGAAGTGGCGGATTGTCGGCAGCGCAATTGCCTATTACCCGCTGGGCACGTGCTGCCACGCTGAGCGGGGACGGGGGGGCTGAGCGGGACGGGGAAGGACCGCGATGGCCGTGGCCGGGAACGCGGAGTGGAGGCGCCGCGCCGAGCTGACCGGGCTGCTGCAGGCATGCCGGTCCCGGATGGCCCGCCCGGTGCCGCAGGGCAGTAGCACCGGGCTGCGCCAGGAAGATGCCGCTGACCTGGCAGGACTGAGCGTGCGGCGGTACGCGTCGTTCGAGCGGGGCGAGATCGTGAGCCCACTGCCGGAGATGGTGGAGGCCGTGGCGTCCGCGCTGCGCATGACGGCGCCCGAGCGCAGCGCCCTGCACGTCCTGGCTACCGGCCACGACCCGCCGCTGCTTGCCGTTCCTCCCGACGGCGCGCGGGCTGCGGTCAGCCCTGTGTTCCTGGAGGTGCTGGCCCGCCAGGACCCGAATCCGGCCGTCATCACCGACGAGACCTGGACAGTCATCGCGCGGAACCAGGCGATGAGCGCGTGGGTCGGCAGCTGGCTCGACTAGGCGCACGGCCAGCAGAACCTGGTCATGTACCTGTTCAGCGCCGACTGCGAGGCGCTGATGCCGGACGTGCACACCGCCCGCCGGGCGATCATCGCGGGCTTGCGCTACCAGTACGCCCGCAACATCACCAGCGACAGGTTCGCCGTCCTGGTAGCCCGCCTGCAGGACACCGGCCCGGAGGCGCGGGCGCTGTGGGACCAGCATGAGGTCGCGTTCCCGCCGCGGGAATACCCTCTGCGAGTGCGCCACCCGGCGTACGGGGTGATCGAGGCGGACGACGCGACCCTGCAGATCTCCGCCTGGCTCTGGATGCACGTGGTCGTTTTCCCCGGCGGAGTCCTCCCGCCGGGCCGCTGACCACCTGCCCGCGATACCCCGCCGGTTAGGAGACAAAGGCGTGACGGCAGGCAGCGCCGTACCGCGAGCCTCTTGCACCGCCATTCAGGGCGGTTTATGCTCCGCGCGGAGCGGTTCGTTCCCTCACCCAAGGTGGCGGCCGGTTGACCGAATCATTGCGCGAGCGAGACACCATCTGCCCCCCATGGTGTCAGCTGTCGGCGGCTCATGTCGCGGGCTCGCCCGCCGCGGGCGAGACGACCCACCTGCGGCTCGTCCGGGAAATCGTCCTCGGCGAGATCGATGGCATCCGGGCCGCGGCCAGCCAGCCGGTCCGCGTGGAAGTCGAGGCATTCGCCGACCTGGACGGCCGCGAGTACCCGCCGACAGTCCGCCTGGCACTGTCCTCCTCCGCCGGCCCTGATCCCGATCGCGACGACCTCACCCCGGCCGAGGCGCGAGAGCTCGCCGGCGCCCTGCTGGAGGCAGCCCGCATAGCCGAGTCGTAGGGCGCGCCCTCCGCGGCGCAGGCGGCCAGCACGGCCCGCAGCGCCGCCCCGGCGGGCCGCCAATCCTGCCGGACTCGCAGGCAGTGCACAGCAATCACTTCCGCCATTTCAGCAAGTCGCGTCACGTCAATCATGCAAGAACGCAGATATCACGCCCGTCACGACTATCTCCCTTTCATCTGCCCTGCCCGCGGGCGCTGCCGCAGGTCAGGGGTAAATGAAACTGCATGTCGCGCCATGGCACTAAGAGGTGCCATCGATTGAACGTTGAAGTAACTATGGGGGGTAATGGCAGGAAAGAAACCACCTCCAGGATTCCGTGATCATCAGGGAGGTGGCGGAACTGCCTGGTGTCGCGAAGGCGCTGCGCGCGATGGCGCTGGCCGGCTGCCTGGCCGCCGCGGCGGCCGGTTGCGGCGGCAGCCCGGCGAGCCACGTGCCGCCCTCCCCGTCCGCGTCGCCGTCAGCGTCCGATAGCACGGCCGCGCCAGGCTGATCCGCGGACGCAGATCCTGGCCGCCTACACCGGCATGTGGCACGCCTACGCCACCGCGGCCCGCACCGCCGACTACCAGTCGGCTGCGCTGTCGCAGTACGCCGCCGGCGACGCGCTGATGATCTTGACCCGGTCGTTGTACGACAACCACCAACACGGCGTGGTGCTGCGCGGCACCCCTGCCTTTGACCCGCGGGTCACCAGCGTGACCCCGGCGGCGAGCCCGGACAGCTCGTCGGTGACCGACTGCGCGGATGACTCGCGGTGGCGGCAGTACACGACATCGGGCCGCCCGGCCAGCGGTGCCCCGGCCGGGCGGCACCGCGTCTATGCCCAGCTGCGGCTGTTCGGCCCGGTGTGGAAGGTGACCTCTCTCGTGGTGGAGAAAGCGGGGACATGCTGATGAAGGCGCTCAGCCGCGTGGCCCTGGTGCTCGCCGCTGCCGTGGCCGTGACCGGCTTGTGGCAGGGCCCGGCCCGCGCGCAAGGCGGCCCGGGCGGCGGAGGGCTCACGGGCACGACATGTGGTCAGAGCTACACGCCGGGCTGCACGGTCACGGTCGGCACCCCCGGAGGCCCTGGCGGCCCGGGGAGTCCTGGCACGGGCCGGACATGGCGGCGGCCCCCACACTGTCGGCAGCGGCCCGGGGTCGGGCTGCTCGGGCACGGTGAGCGCGACGTTCGGCTGCGTCCCGGCCGGCTGCACGATCACGGCCCAGACCGTGGGCTGCCCGATCGGGGCCGTCGGCCCGCCTGGCGGCGGGGGTCCCCCGGCGCCCCCAGCTCCGGGGGTGCTGGCCCAGCTCGCGGTGCGGTACCTGCGGCTGCCTGATCCGGTGATCCGCTCATCCCCGGCGCCCAACGCCGTGCAGCTGACCCGATTGCCGACCTGGCTGTGGGTCGCCGCGGCCGTCTGGCAGCCCCAGTCGAAGACCGCGCATGTCCCCGGCGAGTCGGTCACCGCGACCGCGACCCCGGTCTCGGCGTCCTGGCGGATGGGCGATGGCGTGACGATCACCTGCCACGGTCCCGGCACGGTGTACACCACGGGTGATAATCCCGCGTCGCCGTCGCCGACCTGCGGCTACACCTATACCCGCTCCAGCGCCGGGCAGCCGCATGCGGCCTACCGCGTGACGGCCACCATCACCTGGGACATCACCTGGACCGGGCCAGGCGGCACCGGCGGGGCGCTGCCGCCGCTGTTCACCGCCGCCGCAGCCGTCATGCGGGTCGCTGAATCCCAGGCCGTCAACACCGCCGGGGGTGCGTGATGACAGTGCTTTCCGGGACGCGGAGGTCTGCCGATGGCAGGCCCGCTCTTCCTGCACCGCTGCGGCCGCGGCGGCGCAGCTGGGCGCTGGCGGTAATCGGCGTCCTGGTGGTGACGGTATGCGCCCTGATCTTCGCCGCTGGCTGGGTACAGGCGGGGAACCGCAAGCCGGTCCTGGCGGCCGTGCAGAACGTCGCCGCCGGGCAGCCGCTGACTGCCGCTGACCTGCAGGTGGTGCGGGTCAGCGCGAGCGGCCCGGTCAGCCTGGTGCCCGCCGCCGCCGAAGCCAGCGTGCTGGGCCGCCCGGCTGCCCGGGCCGCTGCCCGCCGGTGCCCTGCTGACATCCGGGGACATCGGCGCGGCAGCCCCGGCCGCGGGGCAGGACGAGCTGGGGGTCGCGGTACAAGGCCGGCCAGTACCCGCCTGACCTGTCGGCCGGGCAGACCGTGGACGTGCTCGCCACCCCGGCCGCATCCTCGGCGGCCTCGTCCTCGCAGGGCAGTGCGTCCCCGGCGCTGCCGGTCGGGCAGGCCGTGGTCCTCGGCGTCAACGTGAACGCCAGCTCGGGCACCACCGTGGTGGAGCTGCGGCTGAGCCAGAACGCGGTCCCGCAGGTGGCTGCCGCGGCCGCGACCGGGCAGATCGCCCTGGCCACGATCCCGGGCGGCGGGTGAACGACGGTGCCGCTGATCGCACTGGCGTCGGTGAAAGGGTCCCCGGGCGTGACCACCACCTGCCTCGCCCTGGCCGCGGCCTGGCCCGCCCCGCGGCGGCTGGTCATCGAGGCAGACCCCGCGGGCGGGGATCTCGGCCCGTGGCTGGGCCTGCCGCCCGTCCCCCGGCCTGACCGGCCTGGCCGCCGCCGCCCGCCACGACCGCAGCAGCGAGGTTGCCTGGCAGCACGCCTGCGAACTCGGCCGGCGGGCTGCACCTGGTCATCGCGCCAGCGCCGGCGCGCAGGCCGGCGCGTGCCTGGCCGCGCTGGCCGGCAACGGCAGCCACGGTCTTCGCGTCGCTGGCCGCCGGGCCGGACACGGTCATCGCCGACTGCGGGCGCCTGGACCCGGGCTCCCCGGCGCTGCCCTCGCCACCCAGGCAGATATCACGCTGCTGATGGTCCGCCCGCGGGTCAGCGAACTGTCCCACCTGGCCCTGCGCGCCGACGGGCTGGCACGGGCGGGAGCACGCGTGGCCCTGCTGCTGGCCCCCGACGCCGGCCGCGGGGCCGCCGAGGCCAGCTACCCGGCCGGGGAAATCGCCGCCACCCTGGACATCCCGGTGCAGGCCAGCATGCCCGCCGACCCGCGCGGCGCCGCGGACCTGGTCGCCTGCCGCGCCGACATGCACAAGATCCGGCGGGCGCCGCTGGCCCGGGCAGCGGCCAGCATCGCCGCCGAGCTGGCTGCCGGACCCGGCCAATCGCCGTCCCGGCCGCCGCGCCCGGCCCCGCCCAGGTCGCGGCGCATCCACCCAGCAGAGGTGACCGCAGGTGACACACCCCGATAGCCAGGACCTCGCGCCGCAGCCCGGCAACGGGCACGACCACGAGCTGACCCGGCGGCTGCGCGACGAGGTCGCCCGCCGCCTGGGCCGAGAGGCCGCTGGGCCAGAGGGCGCGCAGCAGCTGACCCCGGCGCGGCGCGCCGAACTGGGCCGGCGCCTCATCGCCGAGACCCTGGACGACGAGGCCGCCCGCGCCCTTACCGACGCCCGCGCGCCCCTGGACACCGACACCGAGCGGCAGGTCGGGCAGGCGGTCTTCGACGCGCTGTTCGGCCTGGGCGGCTTCCAGCCCTTCCTCGACGACCCGGACGTCGAGTCGGTCAACGCCAACGGCTGCGATGAGGTGTTCGTCCAGTACGCGGGGGCCGGCGGGTCCGCGCCGCGCCCATCGCCGGCAGCGACGCCGAGCTGACCGACCTGATCCGCGCGATCGCCACCCGGGCCGGGAACGAGGAACGCCGCTTCGACCGGGCCACCCCCGGGTCGCGTCCCGTTGCCGGGCGGCGGCCGGCTGTTCGCGGTGATGGCCGTCACCGGCCGGCCGTGCGTGGCCGTCCGCCGTGACCGGCTCGCCAGCGCGGCCCTGGACGGCCTGGTCGCCAACGGCACCCTGGACTCCCAGCTCGCCGCGTTCCTGGCCGCCGTGGTCAAAGCGCGCAAGAACATCCTGGTCTCCGGCGGCACCGCGGTCGGCAAGACGACCCTGCTGCGCGCCCTCGCGTGCGCGATCCCGCCGCGCGAGCGGCTGATCACCATCGAGGACAGCCTGGAACTGTGCCTGGACTGGGACACCCGCGCCCACCCCGACGTCGTGGCGATGCAGTCCCGCGAGGCGAACGTCGAGGGCGAGGGCGAGATCACCCTGGCCGAGCTGGTGCGGTGGGCGCTGCGGATGACCCCGGACCGAGTGATCGTCGGTGAGGTCCGCGGCAGCGAAGTCGTCCCGATGCTCAACGCGATGTCGCAGGGCAACGACGGGTCGATGACCACCATTCACGCCAGCTCCTCC
>CAVQPP010000443.1:0-7961 GCA_963714445.1 uncultured Actinomycetota bacterium | reverse complement strand
GCCGGCCGCCTGTCCGTTCCCGCTGCGATGTCGCCCTACCGTACCGGTCGATCGTCACCGCCTGCATCAAGCCAGCTCCTGATCAGGCTGAGCAGCTGGTCTATGTCTACTGGTTTCGTCACATATTCGGACGCCCCGGCGTCCAGCGCCTTCTCCCGGTCGCCGTGCATCGCCTTCGCGGTCAACGCGATGATCGGCAGGTCGGCGAAGCGGTCCATCCGGCGAATCGCGGCCATCGTGGCGTAACCGTCCATCTCCGGCATCATGATGTCCATCAGTACCAGGTCGATGTGGTCTGCCCGTTCGAGCACGTCGACACCCTCGCGGCCGTTCTCCGCGTAGCGCACCGACAGCCCTCGTTGTTCCAAGACACTTGTCAGGGCGAAAACGTTGCGTACGTCATCGTCAACAATGAGTACGGTCTCGCCGCTGAACCGTCCGGAAAAGCGCGGCGCGTCTTCCCGTGAGGCGTCCCGGCCGAGGAAAAGCTGCCCGTTGGCACGGCCGCGATCGGTGCGTTCGCCCCGATCCGCCGACGCCGAAGCGAGCGCCTTCTCAATGCTCTGCGCGTCTATCACGCCGCGCTGCTCAGGCAGCCGCGTGGACGACGGCCGCGCGGCCGTCTCAGCGGCCTGCTCCAGCGGCAGGTAGAGCGTGAATACCGACCCGCGCCCAAGCGTCGAACTGACGGTGATGCCGCCGCCGAGCAGGTGCGCGATCTCCCGGCTGATCGACAGCCCCAGTCCAGTACCGCCGTGCTTACGGCTGATCGTCCCATCGGCCTGCTGGAAGGCCTCGAAGATGATGCGCAGCTTCTCCTCGGCGATGCCGATCCCGCTGTCAGCCACGGTGAACGCGATCGCCCGCGAGGGACCGGATTGCGCCGAATCCCCTTCGAGCACCGTGCCGAACGGGACTTCGCTCTCCACCGTCACGCGCAACTCCACCGATCCCGACTCGGTGAACTTCACCGCGTTGGACAGCAGGTTGCGCAGGATCTGCTGCAGCCGCTGCTCGTCGGTGTGCAGCTCCGCGGGCACCTTGGGATCCAGCCGGACGTTGAAGTCCAGCCCCTTCTCCACGGTCAGCGGCCGGAACGTCGCCTCGACGTACTCGACGAGCGTGCTCACGGCTATCGGGGCCGCCTGCACGTCCATCCGGCCGGCCTCGATCTTCGACAGGTCCAGGATGTCGCTGATCAGCCCGAGCAAGTCAGATCCCGCGGAGTGAATCGTCTCCGCGAAGTCCACCTGCTTGTCCGTCAGGTTCGCATCGTTGTTGTCCGCGAGCAGCCGAGCCAAAATCAGCAAGCTGTTGAGCGGCGTACGCAGCTCGTGCGACATGTTCGCCAGGAACTCGGACTTGTACTTCGACGCGAGCGCCAGCTGGTCGGCGCGCTCCTCCAGCGCCTGCCGGGCCTGCTCGATCTCCGAGTTCTTGACTTCGATGTCCTTGTTCTGCCGAGCGAGCAGCGCCGCCTTGTCGCCCAACTCGGCGTTCGAGCGGCGAAGCTCCTCCTGCTGACGCTGCAGCTCCTCGGAGCGGTCCTCGAGCTGCGCGGTCAGCTGCTGGGACTTGATCAGCAGATCCTCGGTGACGCTGTTGGCCATGATGGTGTTCACCGTCACGCCGATGGTCTCCACGATCTGGTCGAGGAAGGCCAGCTGGATCTCGGTGAACTGTGGAACGAGGCGAACTCGATGACCGCGAGCACCTGGTATCTCGAACAGCACCGGCAGCACGATCAGCGAGGCCGGCGTACCCGCGCCGAGGCCGGTGGCGATCGGCAGGTAGTCCGACGGCACCTGCTCAACCAGGATCGGACTGCGCTGGTCAGCGGCCTGCCCAACGAGCCCCTCGCCCACGCGGAACCGAATCGGCGCAGTGGCCGCAGCGTTCGACGCCGCGCCATCCGACCCGGACCCCGGCAACTCCGTCAGCTTGCCGTACCCGGCCAGCATCCGCAACCGTATCGAACTCGCGCAGGTAGAACGCGCCCTGCTGGGCGTTCACCACCGGGGTGAGCTCGGCCATGATCAGCTGCGCCACCGCGAGCAGATCCCGCTTGCCCTGCATCAGGCCGCTGATACGGGCCAGGTTGCCCTTGAGCCAGTCCTGGTTCTGGTTGCGCCGGGTGGTCTCGCGCAGGTTCGCGATCATCTGGTTGATGTTGTCCTTGAGCTCGGCCACCTCCCCGGACGCGTCCACGTCGATCTGCTGGGTCAGGTCGCCACGCGTCACCGCGGTGGCCACCTCGGCGATCGCGCGCACCTGCGCGGTCAAGTTCCCGGCCAGCTGGTTCACGCTGAGCGTCAGCCGCTGCCACGTACCAGACACGCCCTCAACGGTGGCCTGACCACCAAGCTTGCCCTCGGTACCAACCTCTCGCGCGACACGCGTGACCTCGGCCGCGAACGCAGAGAGCTGATCGACCATCGTGTTGATGGTCGTCTTCAACTCGAGAATCTCGCCCGACGCGTCGACGTCGATCTTCTTCCTCAAGTCGCCACGCGCGACCGCCGTCGTAACCTGCGCGATGTTACGCACCTGGCTGGTCAGCGAGTTGGCCATCCCGTTGACGTTGTCCGTCAGGTCCTTCCACGTGCCCGCAACCCCAGGCACCCGCGCCTGACCACCCAGCTGACCTTCCGTACCCACCTCGCGCGCGATACGCGTCACTTCGTCAGCGAACGCAGAGAGCTGATCCACCATCGTGTTGATGGTGGTCTTCAGCTCCAGCACCTCGCCGCGCGCGTCAACTTCGATCTTCTCCGTCAGGTCACCGCGCGCCACAGCAGACGCGACCTGCGCAATCTCGCGCACCTGGCTGGTCAGGTTGTTCGCCATGAAGTTGACGTTGTCGGTCAGGTCCTTCCACGTCCCAGCGACGCCGCGTACGCGCGCCTGACCACCAAGACGACCCTCGGTACCCACTTCACGCGCCACGCGCGTTACTTCGTCAGCGAAGCCAGAGAGCTGATCGACCATCGTGTTGATGGTCTCCTTCAGCTGCAGAATCTCCCCGCGCGCATCAACCGTGATCTTCTGCGACAAGTCACCGCGCGCGACCGCCGTCGTAACCTGCGCGATGTTTCGAACCTGCGTGGTCAAGTTATTGGCCATCAGGTTCACCGAGTACGTCAGGTCCTGCCACGTACCCGCGACCCCGGGCACCTTCGCCTGGCCACCCAATTGCCCTTCGGTACCGACTTCGCGCGCAACACGCGTGACCTCGTCCGCGAACGCCGACAGCTGGTCCACCATCGCGTTGATGGTGTTCTTCAGCTCAAGCACCTCGCCACGCGCGTCAACTTCGATCTTCTCCGTCAGGTCACCACGCGCGACAGCCGTCGTCACCTGGGAAATCTCACGCACCTGGTTGGTCAGGTTGTTCGCCATGAAGTTGACGTTGTCCGTCAGGTCCTTCCAAGTTCCGGCAACCCCCGGTACCTGCGCCTGACCGCCGAGCTTCCCGTCCGTACCCACCTCACGCGCCACACGCGTGACCTCATCGGCAAATCCGGAAAGCTGATCAACCATCGTGTTGATGGTCTCCTTCAGCTCCAGCATCTCGCCGGCGACCTCGACCGTGATCTTCTGCGACAGATCTCCACGCGCCACCCCGGTGGTAACCCCGGCTATGTCGCGGACCTGCGCGGTCAGGTTCGAAGCCATCGAGTTGACCGACTCGGTCAGATCTCGCCAAATCCCGGCCGACCCCGGCACGTTCGCCTGGCCACCCAGCCGACCCTCGGTACCCAGTTCCCGAGTGACGCGAATCACTTCAGACGAGAAGTCAGAAAGCTGGTCGACCATGTCGTTGATGGTCGTCTTGAGCCCGGCCATCGCCCCCGACGCCGGCCCCTGCACCTTGTGCGACAGATCGCCGCCAGCCACCGCCGACGTGACCTGCAGCAACTCCTGGATCTGCCCGCCGAGCCGACCCCACGAATGGTCCATCGCGCCGATCAGCTCGGACCACTCGCCCGGCATCCGATCCGGCCGGAACGGCGTCGCCGCCGGGTTGTCCGATAGGGCGATCTCGCCGCCAATGGTCGCCGCGAGCCACGCGATCGTCTCGTGAACTTCCTTCAGCTGGGTGGCCAGCCGGTTCACCGCCCGCGCCTTGCGCAGCACGTCGCCCCGCAGCGTGCGCCCGTCCGGCGCCAGATCCGCCGGGTGCGCGACCGCCTCGGTCAGCTCACCGTCGGCCAGCGCCTCGAGCACCCGGTCGATCTCGGCGATCGGCCCGGCGATGCCGTCCAGCATCGCGTTAACGGACTGCGCGGCCTGCTCCCACGCGCCGCGCCCGGCGGCAGGCGGGATCCGCTCGGTCATCCGCCCGTCCCGGTCGACGGACGCGGCGACCCGGTCGATCTCGGCGCAGAAGACCTGCTGGCGGTCGACGATCTCGTTGAACAGCGCCGCCGCCTCAGCCAGCGGCGTGCCGGGCACCACCTCGAGGCGCACCCGCAGGTCACCGTCCCGGACCGCTCGCAGCACCTTGACAAGTCCGCTGAGGTCCAGCCCGTCGTCGAGCTCCAGCCTGACCGCGGCTCCCGGCCGCTCGGTCGCCGTGCCTGACCGCTGAGCCATGGGGTCCCTTTCCTCGGTTGCTGCCGATCACCGAGCGTCCTGAGGAAATCACAGAACGCATGTCCGGGCTACATACCGTTGCCAGTCTCGCACCGTATCAGCCATACAGGGAAGAAAAGCAGAAGTCCGCCCACGGAACGGGACGATACGACCACGAAGCGTTCCTTCACATCGCCGCCACGGTGGATACGATCGACGCGTGAGCAAGGCGGATGACGATGCGTTGACCGATAACAGGGACCGAAGCGGCCGAAGCGACCTCAGCACGGCGCTGTTCGGACCAGATCCTTCGGCGGTAGCGCCCGCACGCGCATTCGTCCGCGAGGCCGTAAGCAAGTGGGGCGACGACAACGTAGTCGACGACGCAGTACTCATCGCGAGTGAATTAGTAACCAACGCCATCGTCCACGCCGGCACCCCAGCAGAGGTCTCCTGTGCCCTCCTGCGGAATCAAACAGGCGAAGCCGAAGCAGTCCGCGTAGCCGTAGCCGACCGCCACCCCGGCCGCATCATCCCAGCACCTGGCGCCACCTGGGACGAAGACGCCCCTCTGTCAGAGTCAGAAGACGGCCGAGGCCTTTACCTCTCCGCCCAGATCGCGTCGTCGTGGGGCGTCCAGTACACGCGCGCGATGAAGCAGGTCTGGTTCGTCCTAGACCTAGACCCAACCCCAGACACCGCCTCCGAACCCACCCAAACCCCCAACGACACCTCCGCCTCGAACTCCACCTCCCGCACACCTCCCGCCCCCCTCCCCCAGCTAGCCGACGACGGCTCGCCCACCACCACCCACTCCGCCGCCGCCCGCCAGTCCTCCACCCGCACCACCGTCGAAGACCTCGACGACTACCTAACCCTCACCGCCGAGAAGATCAAGGCCCTGCTAAACGCCGACGGAGCCTTCGTACTCCTAGCCGACGACGGTGGCCTGGACGCCGGCCTGCGCCTGCGCGCCGAAACCGGCCTGCCCCCCGGCATGCCCCGCGTGACCGCCCCGCCAAGCGCCGCAGGACGCATCGGCCTAACCGGCCTTCCCGCCGTCTACCCGGACCTGGCAGGCCCGTCCGACCACGGCACCCCGCTGATCAGCGCCCTGGCCGCAGGCGGCATGCGCTCAATGGCAACGGCCCCGCTCACCGCGACGCCAGGCATCACAGGCCTCTACGGAACCACCGGCCTACTAGGCGTAGTAGCGCGCGAACCAGGCCGCTTCACCGAACAAGACGCCGTCCGGCTAGGCGAAGGCGCAGACCGCATCGCCGCGATCGTCGAATCCGCCCGCCTAGCCGAAGCCGGCCGAGCGCGCCGTGGCGCCCTCTCGTTCCTAGCCGAAGCCGGCGAACTCCTAGCAGGATCCCTGGACCCGGACCGCACCCTCGCACTAGCCGCGCAGCTAGTAGTCCCCGCACTAGCGCGCTGGTGCGCGGTCCACCGCCTCGACGAAGCAGGCCGCTCAAGCCTGGCCCTCGTCTGGCACGCAGACGAAGACCTGCACGACCCGCTGGAAAAAGCGGTCATCGCATCCGGCGCCCCATCCCCCACATCAAACGCCGAAGACTGGCCGTCACTAGCCGACGTCCCCGAAGCAGACCGGCTACACCCCGGCGAACTGCTGATCGTCCCCCTCTCCGCCCGAGGACGACAACTGGGCACCCTCACCCTCGCCACCCCGGCTGAGCACCGCTTCCCCCACGACACAGCGGAACTGGCCTGGGACCTGGGCCGCCGAGTAGCAGTCACATACGACTCAGCCCTCGCATACGCCGGAAGACGGGAAACAGCCCACGCCCTCCAGTCCTCCCTCCTCCCTCCGCTGGTCCCCGACATCGAGGGCGCCGACATCGCAGTGGTCTACCACCCGGCCGGCAACACCGAGGCCCCCGCGCACCTAAGCCAGGACGCGCTAGTAGGCGGCGACTTCTACGACGTCTTCGAAATCCGCCCCGGCTGCTGGGGCCTGGCAATCGGCGACGTCTGCGGCACCGGCCCCCAAGCGGCAGCGGTCACCGGCCTGGCGCGCCACGCATTAAGACTCCTGGCACGCGAGGGCCTACGCCCCCCAGCCGTCCTAGCCCGCCTAAACCGCGCGATCCTGGACGAGGGCGAGCGAGGCAGGTTCCTGACACTCCTCTACGCAGAAGCCGAACCCCTCCCCGACGGCTCACTGGCCCTAGCGGTTGTCTGCGCCGGCCACCCGCCGCCCTTAGTCCTGCGAGCAGACGGCACGGTCGTCCCCGGCGCCCAAAGCCAGCCGCTGCTAGGCGTCCTCGAGGGCGACCCCGGCTTCCACCTCGACTCGCTGACGCTCAAGCCCGGCGAAACGATGCTCGCGTTCACCGACGGCGCCAGCGAACGCCGCCGAGGCGACGCGATGCTCGACTCCGAGGGCCTAGCCGCTGTCCTAGCCGACTGCCGCTCCATGTCCGCAGCAGGCGTCGCCGCCCGCATCCAACGCGCCGTAGAGGACTTCGGCGACGCCCCCCTGTCTGACGACATGGCCATCCTCGTCCTACGCGCCGTCCCCGACCGCCATTAATTCGGAGCGGCTAACGCCGCGCCTCCACACCAACGCGCCCCCTTTGCAGCAACGGTGACATCTACGTGTCAAGATCGCTGCGCTAAGTTTCATGACAGTTGAGGCTTAGCGCAGCGCACAATGGGGTGCAAGGCGACATTGGGAACATCCACCGTCGTGAATCACTGAAGAGCGCGCCGGCGCGATTGACAGGGCCGCGAGCCGCCCTCGATAGTCGTCGCGGGCGGCACACCCCGGGACAAAGTCCCTGCATGCCACTTATGCGACATTATGGCGCCCTGCTGGTGCTGGCAGCCGCGCTGACATGCGCGCCACAACCGGCCGGAGCGCAGGAAAAGGCCGAGAATTACCCCCTCGCGGCCGGTCCGAATGATCGTGCCGTTCGGCGCCGGCGGCCCGACCGACGTCTTCACCCGCGCCATCGCCGAGGAACTGCGCAAGTCGCTCCATCAGTCTTTCGTCCAGGAAAACAAGCCCGGCGCCGGCACCACCATCGGCACCGACTACGTCGCCAAGGCCGCGCCCGACGGCTACACTTTGCTGATGGTCTCCGGCACGCAGACCGTAAACGAGAATTCTCTGTCCACGCACAGGCCCTATCAGTCGTATGCGCGATCTCGTGCCGGTCGCGCCGCTGATCGACAGCGACCTGGTGCTGGTGGTGCATCCGTCAGTGCCGGCAAAAAACATGGCCGAATTGCTGGCGCTGGCGCGCGCCAAACCGGGCACGCTCAATTTCGGCTCCTCCGGGACCGGGGTCGAACTACCACATGGCGGCCGAGTCTCTGAAACATCTCACCGGCATCGACATCGTTCATGTGCCCTATAA
>CAVQPP010000442.1:0-3433 GCA_963714445.1 uncultured Actinomycetota bacterium | reverse complement strand
ATTCGTTAAATTGATTGCTCGGCACAATCGCCGTCGACGGCGGTTGGCGCATTTACTCGAGCGGCCCCGGCCTTCACCCACGAATATGCTCATTCGACACTTGTTCGGGGCGCGCCGGATATTCGGCGAGCGGATCGTCAAACCGTGCTTGCCGAAGATCCCCCGCTAGGCTTGAGCCTGGCTTGGCCCGGTAGGCTTGCAGGCGTCGATGATGCCGAGGCGTAATTTGCTCGCTCCGGAAACCGCGCGAATCGCCGGGTCGAGCCCCGTCGTCTCGTCGTCGACGTCGACCTCGCGGGCGAGTTCGGCGTCGATCGGGACGCGATCGTGTTGGCCGCCGATCTGCACGCCATGGCCGAAATCGGCAGGGCGCGCTTCAGCGGCTAGGGTTCAGCGAATGCCCACGTAGATAGACGGCGACCAGAGCGCCGATCGTCTTCGGGGTGATGACGCCGGCGCCAGTGTTCGCCATCGGCTGGACGGCCTCGCTCACAATGTTCTCCGGCGAAGACCAGGCCGAGCGGGAAGTTTCCGGCGTCCTGGATCCGGCGCATCGTGATCAGCTGCACGAGGTTGCCCATGTGCAGGCTCGGCGCGGTCGGGTCGAAGCCGCAGTAGAAGGTGACTGGACCGTCCGCGAAGGCCTTGCGCAGGGCCTCTTCGTCGGTGGACAGGGCGATCAGGCCCCGCCACTTCAGTTCGTCGACGATGTCGATCACGGTTCGTCCGTCTCTCGCTCGATTGGCGCTTTGGTTGCTGGTTACTAGCGTGCCTGATGACGGACGAAGATCGCTAACCGGTTCTTCGCTTGGGCACGTGAGGACGGTACGTGCTGACCGTGGCGTCTCCGTCGATCCAGAAGCGCCAAGGGAAGTCGGGTGCGTCACGCAGGCCGACGCGGGGGCCGGTGAGTACGCGACCCTTGGCTGGTGGTTCGCCGCGCAGGACCAGCAGGGGTCCGGTGCCGCAGATATCGGCGCCGTCGTCGATGCGAGTGACGCCTAGGGCTTCGACTAGGCGGGCGGGTCCGCGGGCTAGGTCGCGGTCGCTTTTCGCGGCGGGACGTCGTTTGCGGGCGACGTCTGCGCCGTCGACGATTTCGGCGGCGCGCAGCAGGATTCCAGTGGGCATACCGGGCGGACCGCAGACGAGGTTCATGCAGTAGTGCATGCCGTAGGTGAAGTACACGTAGACGTGGCCGGGTGGGCCGAACATCGCGCCGTTCCTGCGATCGGCCGCGGAAGGCGTGCGAGCCGGGGTCGTTCGGGCCGTCGTAGGCCTCTACCTCGGTGAGTCGAGCGGTGACGCTCCCCTCGGGCGTGTTGTGCGCGACAAGCCGGCCGAGGAGGTCGGGGGCGACCTCCAGGACGGGCCGGTCGAAGAAGCTGCGGGGCAGCCCGTTGTTTGGATCTGGTGCTGTGCTCGGCTCAGGCACCGTGCCACTCGCGTTGTGCTGTCAAGAGTTCGCGGACCTCGGCCAGTTGCTCCCGGACGCGTGAGGGTGCGGTGCCGCCGCGACCGTCGCGCGAGGCGAGCGAACCGGGGACGGAGAGCACGTGCTTGACGTCTGGGGTTAGGCGTTGGTCGATGGCGGCCAGGTCGTTGTCGGTTAGATCGGCGAGTTCGATGTCGCGTTGTTCGCAGTAGCGGACGGCGGCGCCAGCGATCTCGTGTGCCTCGCGGAACGGGACGTGCTGCTTCACGAGCCATTCGGCGACGTCGGTGGCGAGCGAGAAGCCCTGCGGTGCGAGCTCGGCCATCCGCTCGCCGTGGAAGGTGATCGTCGCGATCATGCCGGTGAAAGCGGGCAGAAGAACCGTGAGCGTGTCGACCGAGTCGAAGACGGGCTCTTTGTCCTCCTGCAGGTCGCGGTTGTACGCGAGCGGGAGGGCTTTGAGCGTGGCGAGCAGGCCGGTGAGGTTGCCGATGAGGCGGCCGGTCTTGCCGCGAGCCAGTTCGGCGATGTCCGGGTTCTTCTTCTGCGGCATGATCGACGAGCCGGTGGCGTAGGCGTCGTCGAGCGTGGCGAAGCGGAACTCGCGCGTGGTCCACAGGATCACCTCTTCGGCGATCCGGGAGATGTCGATGCCGATCATCGCGGTGACGAAGGCGAATTCGGCGGCGAAGTCGCGGGAGGCGGTGCCGTCGATGGAGTTCGCGGCGCTGGTGCTGAAGCCGAGTTCGGCGGCTACGGCCTGCGGATCCAGGCCGAGGGTCGAACCGGCTAGCGCGCCGCTGCCATACGGCGAGCTGTCGGTGCGTCGGTCCCAGTCGCGCAGGCGGTCGACGTCGCGGCCCAGGGCGTGGACATGTGCGAGCAGGTGGTGCGCGAGCAGGACCGGTTGGGCGTGCTGCAGGTGCGTGCGGCCCGGCATCGCTACGTCCAGGTGCGCCTCGGCCTGACCGGTGAGCGCTTGCTGAAGGTCCGTCACGAGCGCGGCGATGATGCGTGCCTGGTCCCGCAGGTACATCCGGCCGAGGGTAGCGATCTGGTCGTTGCGGGAGCGGCCAGCGCGTAGCCTGCCGCCGAGTTCCGGGCCGACACGCTCGATCAGGCCGCGTTCCAGGGCGGTGTGGCAGTCCTCGTCGGCGAGGACGGGGGTGAACGCCCCGGATTCGACATCGGCCTGGAGCTGGTCCAGTCCCTTGAGCATGTCGGCGAGCTCGGCGTCGGTCAGCAGGCCCGCGCGGTGGAGGGCGCGGGCGTGGGCACGCGAGCCGGCGATGTCGTAGGTCGCCAGCCGCCAGTCGAAGTGCACGCTGGCGGAAAGCTCCGCCAGCGCGTCACTCGGTCCGCTGCTGAATCGGGAGCTCCACAGCAGTCCCGTCTTGGTGCGGTCGGTCACGGTCAGGCCTTCTGGTCACCGGCGGCTTGGTCGCGGCGCGAGGCGATCTTCGAGGGCAGGCCCCACAGGTCGATGAAGCCCTTGGCCAGGGACTGGTCGAAGACGTCCGCGGAGTCGTAGGTGGCGAGGTTGTAGTCGTAGAGGGATTCGCCGGAGCGGCGGCCGGTGACCCAGGCGCGGCCTGCGTGCAGCTTCAGCCTGATCTCGCCGGTCACGTGCTCGTTTGCGGTTTCGATGAAGCCGTCGAGGGCGCGCTTGAGCGGGGAGAACCACAGGCCGTCGTAGACCAGCTCGCCCCAGCGCTGCTCGACGCCGCGCTTGAACCGGGCCAGTTCGCGCTCGACGGTGACATTCTCCAGCTCCTGGTGCGCGGTGATCAGCGCGATGGCGCCGGGGGCCTCGTATACCTCGCGGGACTTGATGCCGACGAGGCGGTCCTCGACCATGTCGAGCCGGCCGACCCCCTGGGCGCCGGCCCGCTGGTTGAGCTCGGTGATGGCTTCCAGGACGGTGACCTTCCGGCCATCGATGGCTACCGGGACGCCGGCCTGGAAGGTGATGACGACTTCGTCGGCTTCGCGCGGGAT
>CAVQPP010000441.1:0-7595 GCA_963714445.1 uncultured Actinomycetota bacterium | reverse complement strand
CTGTTCTACGCCGCGCGCACAGTTGCGTATTCTTGCCGTTCCCGGCCAGGTTTCCAAGGGACCGGGCTGGTACTACGACCCACGTGGCTGGGTCAAGGTTGATGGTAACGGCGCGGTCCTGGAAGGGCTGTCCATTCCCTACGACGTGGACGTGACCGCATCGGACGTCACCATCAAGGACGACGCGATCAAGGACACCGGGAACGGCTTCGGCGTCAGCCTCCGGCATACCCACAACGTGACCGTCGAGAACTCAGATATATACGGCGGTAATGTCGGCTCCCAGCGGCTGATGGTCGGTATCAAAGACATCTACGGTGACTGCACCGGCACGCAGATCCTGGGCAACAACATCTGGTATACCGGTACCGGGATCCAGGTATATTCTGGCCTGATCCAGAACAACTACATCCATAACATGGGATATATCAGCGGCGATCACATCAACGGGATCACCTCTAACGGCGGCACACAGCAGCTGACGATAAAACACAACACCATTCTCGTGGACCACGACCAGACTGACGCCATCGGGCTGTTCGAGGACTTCGGCGTGGAAGCCAACGTGCTCATCACTGACAACCTGCTGGCCGGCGGCGGGTACACGATCTATGGCGGCCAGAACACTGGCGGCCCGGCCACCTACAACATCGTCATCACCAACAATCTGATCAGCACGATGTACTACCCACAGGGCGGTTATTTTGGCCCCGGGGCCGCCTCACGCGGGAGGCCGGGGCAATGTCTGGTCCGGCAACGTGTTCACCGGCGGCGGCTCGCAGGAGATCTCGGCGCCCGGCGACTAGCCTGAAGTCCGGCCCCCGGGCCGGTAGTGGCAGGGCGGGCTAATACGACTCTTCCCAGTTGTCGTAGGCACCGGCCAGCGCGGCACGGAACAGCACTGGCTTGTCGATCCGGGTGATGAACGTACGCGGAATGGTGCAGGCCGGCCGGGTATTGACGGACTGCGCGTAGACCGTGCGATAGCCAGCCCCGGCGGCCGCCTGGCCCGCTGCTTCAGTCCAGTTGGCGGACTGGCCGAGCGGAATGGCGAACTCGTCGGTCACGATGCCGAGCATCTGGCGCATCCGGTCGCGGGATTCCTCCAGCTCACGGCGGGCTTCCGCCGGGCCCGCTGGCCAAAGTCGGGATGAGTGACCGAGTGGCTGGCCAGGGTCAGCCCGCTGTCACCCAGTGCGCTCACCCCGGGCCAGTCCAGCACCAGGCCCTCGAAACCCGGTGGCGCGTGATCCGCCCAGCCGGTGACCACGAAGGCGGTGGCGGGAATCCCATGGTGGCGCAGCACCGGCACGGCGTTGGTGAGCACGCTGGTCAGCCCGTCGTCGAAGGTCAGTGCGAGCTGCTGCTTGTCCGGCTCGGCCAGTACCTCGGCCGGGGTGACGAAGCTCCAGCCCTGATCCGCCGCGACCTGCAGGTGCCGCTCGAAGTCGCGCGGGCGGACATCGTTCACCCCCCATTGGGGCGTGCCGACCGAATGATAGGCGAGAATCCGGCCGCGCTTAGCCGCGGTGCGTCCAGGCGAGATCCCAGCGCGGGCGGCCAGGAAGGATCTCTCCGCGCACATCCGGGCCCGTACTGTGCCGCGGTGGGCGAGACGGTCGGGCCGGTACCCGCTCAGCGCGTGACGCACTGATTCCATTCGCATAGCTCAATCCAATCGTCCCGGGGGCAGCGGCTGGCGGCTCCGGTCAGCCGCTGTGCGGTTCCCCGCTAGCCCGCCCGCAGGCTGGCCAGAACCTGGCCGCCCCGCCGCATCACCTTGCCGGCCTCGGCAGGCGAGATACTGGCTGCGCTTGGGGCGCCATCCCCGGTAGGGAGTCTCGTCCAGGTTCTTGAACCATTCCTCGCGGAATCGATGCGTGCTCTCATAGTTCCACGCCTTGGCGGGTGTGGTGAAGTGCACGATCCACGGATCCTTGAACAATCCGCGCATCTCCTCCTCGCTGTATGGCAGCGTGGCCGCGAAGCGCTCCTCAAAAACCTCCGTCTGCTGATTCCAGCGGGGATCTACGTGCCCGATCCGCCCAGCCAGGACGCCGTTGATGGCTTCCTGATCCTGCAGAAACCGATCCAGCCGTCAGTGAGATAGCTGATAGCCGCGCCGGTGAAATCTATTTCGCGCAGGACCGGCAGATTCAGCAACAGCACACCAGAATTGAAGTTGACGTCATCGGCCTTACGCCCGTACCGCGGCCAGAAGGGGACGCCATAGATGGACGAGACGAACGGCGAGCCTGCGTCGGCCACCCCCATCGCGGCGAAATCGCCGATGGGCGTATCGAAGAGTTCGCCGATGCACCGCCGGGCGATAAGGTCGCAGTCGAGATACAGGACCTTCTCGGTGTCGCCGGCAGAACTTGCGGGATGAACAGCCGCCCGTACGCCGCGGTAGAGATGTGCGTCATGTCCGCGGGCAGGTGCGAAGTCTTTTCCGCGAGCGACGAAATCCACTGGAAGTTCACCTGGTCTTGCTGCGCGACCGACTCGATCTTTACCCGATTCGCCGGGGTTATCCCCATATCGCACACATACATGTTCAGCGGCCGCCCGGGGCTCAGCTGAGAAATAATCGACCGTATGGTCGCGGCCAGGGGCCGGCTAAACCGATCATCGGCGTTGAGGACCACCGTAACTCGCGCATCCGCCATGCAGGGCAGTATGCCATGGCAAAGTGGGTGGTACGTTCCTATTCCGGGCATCGGTAGCAGACAGTTACCGGCCTCATCGGGTTCCTGCCGCGCTCAGGCCGAAGGCCGGAGCATCTCGGAATGAATTTCTTCCAGCCGGGCTTACCTTGCTGTCCCAGAGGGCGATCTGTGCGGCCCGGTTGCGTGCTCCGGCCCCGAGTGCCTGGCGCAGTGGCCGGTCCTGGGCCAGCCGGGAGATCGCGGCGGCCAGGTCGCTCGCGTACTGGGCCGGCTCGACGGGATGCAGCCTGATCCCGCACGATTCGTCGACCATGTACCCGGGGCCACCGCGGTCACTGACGATCAGTGGCAGGCCATGACCCATCGCTTCGAAGACCACGCTGCCGCCGGGCTCACGGTAACTGGGGAAGACGAAGATGTCCGCCGCCTGGTAGAAGCTCTCCACCTGGTCGCGGGGCACCCGGCCGTGGAACCGGACCCGGTCGGTGAGCCCGAGATCGGCGGCCAGCTTCTCGCAGGCGGTCCGGTCGAAGCCGTCGCCCAACTGTTTAAAGGTGACCGGCAGGTCGCGGGCCAGGTCGAGCGCGCTGATCGCGTCCCGGGCCCCTTTGGTCCGCACCAGCCGGCCGACGAACAGCAGCCGCACGGTCCCGTCCGGCCGGGCCGCCCGGTCCACCGGGGCCGGGTTTGCTCGATGCCGACGTCGCTGATCACCTCGAAGCGCTGCAGCGGAACGCTGCCCAGCAGATCGGCGACGTACGGTGCGATCCCGAGCACGCAGCCAGCCCGCTGATAGGTCTGGCGCAGCAACCGATCATGCTGGATGCGGAACGCATCGAAGCGGCGCAGTCCCACATACCAGGGCGAGGTGTCCTCACCACCGTCGAACGCGGGCAGCGAGGGCAGGCTGCCGCCAACCGGCCCAAGGGTGTAGGGGATGCCCAGCCCGGCGGCTCGACGGGTAGCGCAGCGCCACCGGGACGGGCTGATGCGCCACGTCGAAATGCTCGCCCCGGGCCTGCGCCCGCCGGATCCACCGCCGCGCCTTGAGGTAGAAGGGCACATACGCCGGGCTTCATCATGCTGTTCAGCCGCTCGGCCCGGCCGAGCCCACGGGGCTCGGCCCATTCGACCACCCGCACGCCACTGGCTTGGCGCGCGCCGGGGTCCTCCCGCGCTTGTGGTAAGTCAGCACCGTGAGCTCATACCGCCCGGCCAGGCGGCTGGCCCACTGGTAGGCGTCCCACGCCTCGCCCACGTCTTCCCCGTCACAGGCTGGGGCGATAAGCAGCAGTTTGAGCACCACGCAACCGTACCCGGTCCGGCCGGCCTGAGCAGGCCCTTCCCCGGTTCGCAGTTGCGTATGAATTCCGCCATGATGAGCCTGGAATCGAACACTACGGCGCGCAAGCTGGCAAAAGCGGTCACGCCCCCGATAGCTAATTTCGCCGCCGCGGCGCGGTTTTCCTCCAGCCTCGACTTGCTGACTACGTATCTCAGCCTGCTCACCGGGAAAGGCAGCGGGAGCGGGTGGGACGACGGCGAGTTGCTGGTCGCGTCGCGAGCGCTACACGAGATGGCCGAACCGGTAGTGGTCAACTGCGGGGCCAACATGGGCACCTGGACCGAGGGGGTCCGGTCCCGCCTGGGTCACCAGCGCGGCCGGTGGCTGCTGGTCGAGCCGGTGCCTGACTACGCGGAACGACTGCGCCGACTGGACAACGTGACGGTGATCGAGGCCGCGGCGGGCGAGGCAGCGTCCGTCATGCCGCTGTACGTGCCCCACCGCGCATCGGGCTGGATGAGCCTGCACCCGCGCGGCGACAGTTTCGCCCACGGCGAGGACTTCACCACCCTTAAAGTGCAGGTACTGAAGCTGGACGACGTATTCCAGGCCAACGATGTGGACCACGTTGACTTTCTGAAAATGGATCTAGAGGGTCATGAGCTATTCGCTCTCCGGGGTGCGGAAAATTACCTTGCCCAGCGCAAGATCGCCGCGCTGGCCTTCGAGTTTGGTTCGGCTAACGTCAACAGCCGGACCTTTTTCCGCGATTTCTGGGAGTTGCTGACCCCGCTGGGATACACACTGCACCGCATGGTCCCCGGCGGGCGGACGCTCAAGATCTCCCACTACGACGAGACCCCTTGAGTTCTTCCGCGGGGCCACGAATTACCTGGCGGTACTGAGGTGATCCCGCCCACCGGGATTCGCCACGGTAAAGTGCCCGCTGGCGCGTTGCCAAGTTCACCCTCGCGGTGCGGTCCGGACACCACGGCCGGCGCCGCGTATAACAGGCCAGGGACAGATGACTGATACAGCAAGCCGGCACCAAGGGACAGCCACCGCCCGATCGGCCCTGACACCCGGGCTGCCTAATCTGGTGTGGATCGCCCCGACGTCGTGGCACGGCGTCATCGGCACGGACCGGCCGATGGCCGAGCAGATGACCCGGTACGCCAACGTGCTGTGGGTGGAGCCGCAAAGCTCGGTGGTCACCTCCGCCCGGCGGCACGGCAAGCTCCGCGACGGCATCGCGCCCGGGCTGTCGCCGATGGCCGACCGGCTCACCTGCCTGACGCCGGTGGCGCTGCCGGTCTCACCCGCCCGGGAGTGCGGCAGACCACCTCCCCGCTGCTGCGGGCCCAGATCCGCTGGGCGTTGCGCCGGATGGACATCCGCCCGTCGGCTGTCGTCTGCGGCTACCTGGCCGACGTGCTGGGCCGCTGGGACGGGGCCGTCAACGTGCTCTTCTGCACCGATGACTGGGTGGCTGGTGCGCAGCTGATGGGCATGTCCGCGACTTGGCTGGTCGCCCAGGAGCGCGCGGCGCTGAACCGGGCCGATGTGGTGGCCGCGGTGTCCACCGGGCTGGCCAGCCACTGGTCGGCACTGGGTGCCAAGACCGTGGTGATCCCCAACGGCTGCCCCAGCGTCACCGGCCCTGCCCAGCCCGCGCCGTCCGCCACCGGCCTGCCCGGCCCCGTTGTCGGGCTGGTCGGGCAGTTGTCCGAGCGGATCGACATGGGCATCCTGACCGCCATCAGCGACGCCGGCTATCCCTGCTCATCGTCGGCCCACACGATTCGCGCTGGGAGCCGGAGCGGTTCGCGAGCCTGATCGCCCGGCCGAACGTGCGGTACATCGGCCGCATCCCGGCCGAGGAGGTGCCCAGCTACCTCGCGGCCATGGACATCGGCATCACGCCGTACACCAACAGCCCGTTCAACCAGGCCAGCTTCCCGATGAAGACGCTCGAATACTTCAGCGGTGGCCTGCCCGTGGTTTCGACCGACCTGCCAGGTTCCCGGTGGATCCAGGCTGACCTGGCCGGTAGCGACCCGGCCCCGGACGAGATCATGGCGCTGGTCAGCAGTCCTGCCGACATGGTCAGCGCGGTGTCGCGAATGGTCGGCGCGCCGGGTGGGCCTGGGCCTGCCGCGGGCCAGCGGGACCCGAAGCGCAGCGCCCGGTGCCAGGCGTTCGCCACCCGGCATTCCTGGGCCACCCGCGCGGACACCCTGGCCGCCACGATCGGCCTCAGCCCAGCGCCGCGTCATGACCGCGGACGCCCGGTCTGACCGGCTCGGGCACCCTATGATCACGAACGTGTCTCCCGAGCTGAACGTGGTCATCGTCACCTATAACAGCGCCCCGCTGATCGGTGATCTGCTCGACTCGCTGCCTGTCGCCCTGGACGGGCTGACCACGGACGTGGTCGTGGTGGATAACGGCTCAACCGACGGAACCGCGGATCTCGTGGCCGCCCGGGCGATTGCCGCGTCGTGCGGTCGGCCAACGTTGGCTACGCCGGCGGCATCAACAAGGGGATACGGGAGGCCGCCCGGGCCGAGGCCATCCTGGTCCTCAACCCCGACGTCCGGCTCCGCCCCGGCTCGGTGCCCCCGCTGCTGGCGGCGCTGCGCCAGCCGGGCACCGGGATCGTGGCCCCAGTTGTGGGCCCCGGACGGCACCCTGGAACGCTCGCTGCGGCGTACCCCCTCGCTGCTGCGTGCCGCCGGGCTGGAATGGACCGGCGCCGGGCCCCCTGGGCGAGCGGGTGAGCCAGGCCACCGAGTACACCTACCCGCACCCCGTGGACTGGGCGACCGGAGCCGTCCTGCTGATGTCCCGTAAGTGCTTCGATGCGCTCGGCGGCTGGATGAGTCCTTCTTCCTGTACTCGAGGAGATCGACCTGTCGCTCCGGGCCCGCGACATCGGGTGGCTCACCCGCTACGAGCCGCTTCGGTAGCCGTGCACATCGGCGGCGGGTCGGGCCGCAATGACCGGACGCACGTCATGCAGA
Organism: uncultured Actinomycetota bacterium; assembly: GCA_963714445.1. Lineage (GTDB taxonomy): Bacteria > Actinomycetota > Actinomycetes > Streptomycetales > Catenulisporaceae > Actinocrinis. The sequence goes on along the minus strand of CAVQPP010000441.1, from coordinate 618 downwards.
TCGTCAACCGGGTCCGGCTGTACCGGCGGCGCAACAGCGCGCCGACCGCCTGGTGCTATTACTGGCTCAACGTCGTCAGCGAGTTCTCCTGGCTGATCCGCGGCCACCCGCAGTCCCGGGCCGCGATCCTGGCCCTGCTCCGGCCCTCGCTGCGGCCGGCCGAGATGGGCTGCTCGGACCACCGCCTTCCGGAGTAATATCCGCTCATTTGACCTGGACGGAACCGGCTTACCAAGTATCCTGGATCCGGACATTGTCAGGATTGACGACCCGCCCGGTGCGGGGAGGCATGCACCGGGGGGTCGTAGATGGCCTTACCCGCTGTGGCCACCGAGAGGGGAGCTCTGTGACCGCGCAGGTAATGGACCTTCAGGCTCGAGGAAACGAGCCGGAAGCGCAGCACCGACGCGGTCACGCTGCTGAGCGTCTACCTCTTCCTGCTCATGGTGATTCCGTCACCGCTGGTCTTCGCCCCGCTGGGCGAGGCAGGCGGCCTGGACACCATATTCGGCGTGGTTCTCTTCGTGGGTTATCTGGTCACGCTGGTCGTGCCGCCGCTGGCCCTGGACCGGGGACGGCAGCCAATTCGGGTGGCCGCCGTAATATTCGCCTGCGCAG
>CAVQPP010000440.1:0-24476 GCA_963714445.1 uncultured Actinomycetota bacterium | reverse complement strand
GACCGGGCCGGCCGTCACGTCCCAGATGCCCAGGCGACCGCCCGGCGCGAGCACGCGGAACGCCTCGGCGTAGAGACGCGCCTTGTCGGCGATGTTCATCTGCACGTGCTGGCTGACCACGACGTCGAAGCTCTCGTCCGCGAACGGCAGGCTGGTGACGTCCGCCTCGCGCGCCTCGATCAGTTCGCTGAGTCCGACCAGCTCGTTCAGCCACTGTGCGGCGACTACGTACTCGGGCGTGAGGTCGATCGCGGTGACCTTGCTGCCGTGCTTCTGCGCGACGTAGCGCGCGGTGCCGCCGATACCGGTGCCCGCGTCGAGGACACGGTCCTCGGCCTTTATGGCGAGCAGGTCGATCAGGGAGGCGGTGGCCAGCGGGCCGCTGACATGGAAGTGTTCGAGCATCGCGAGCTGATCGGGCGTCAGCGAGTCGAGCGAGTGGCCGGCCTTGGTCAGCGCCTGCTCGATACGCTCACGCGTGGTGCCGGTACCGTACTGGCTCGGAATCGATGTCGATTCGGTAGTCATCCTGTGCCCCTCGTGTCCGGTGGGTAAGTCTCGTTTCCAAACCTATCGCACGCGGGCGAACCGCGGCGTGATTCCATAACATCGATATAACGTTGATATTGCAGCTGGCGGTGCGAGTGCCATGATGCGAGGGTGAGTCCACGCCAAGCAGATCCCGACCTCGGCCCCGCGTTGATGGAGACGGCCGCGCGGCTGTTGGCCGAGGAGGGACCGAGCGCACTGTCCACCCGCCGCCTCGCCGCCGCCGCCGGAACCTCCACCATGGCCGTCTATACCCACTTCGGCGGGATGGACGATCTGGTTCGCGCGATGGTCCACGAGGGTTTCCGGCGTCTCAATGCTCGGATGATCGCGGTCGCCGAATCGGACGATCCGGTGGCGGACGTGGCGGCATTGGGCATCGCTTATCGCGAGAACGCGCTGGAGAACCGGCATCTGTACTCGGTGATGTTCGGCGGATCGAATCTCGGCGGCTTCAAGCTGACCGACGAGGACCGGCAGCACGGCCGGTACGTGCTGGAGCCGGTCGTGCGCGCGGTGGCCCGCTGCATGGAGGCGGGCAGGTTCCGGCAGGACGACCCGCAGGCGGTGGCGAATCAGATGTGGATCGCGATTCATGGTCTGGTCACGTTGGAGCTCGGCGGGTATTTGGTGGAGCCTTACCCGGCTGAAATGCTCTTCGCGTCCCAGGCTCACAACCTGCTGATCGGCGCCGGCGACTCGCTCGAGCCGGCCCTGGCGTCGATGCTGACTGCTGTGTCGCCGCAGACGGCAACGACACAGCAGTGATCGAGCAGTGGTGAGCGGTCAGTGCCGCGCCTGTCAATGCCGCGCCTCTTAATGCCACGGCGCGGACGGCCACCAGAAGTCGCCCATGCGCGCGAGCACCTTCAGGTCCCAGTAGGCGAAGGTGAACACACCGGCGATCAAGAACGCTGACGCGGTCAGGATCGCTCCGCGTGAGGGCTTCGCCGCCACCCAGCGCTGCACCCGGCCGCCGAGAACGTAGGACAGCAGCACGAACAGCAGGCCCATCACGATCATGTTGCCCAGCGACTGCAACACGAACGCGCCCGCGCCGTACAGCGCGTTGTGCTCGTTCGCCGCGTGACGGAACAGGTCGCGGAACAGCGGGTAGGGCCGTCCGATCAGGAAGCCGCCGACGAGGGCGCCCATCATCACCAACGGGAAGTTGGGGAACCGCTTCGAGATGCGGGCCAGCGGGTCAGGGGTCAGACCGAGCGCGGCGAGTCCGCACACGATCATGACCATGCCGATGATGCCGAACGCGACCATCGACTGGATCGTGCGTGGCGTGAAGCCGTGGCCGGCCGCCGTGGAGAACTGCGGCATCCGCGTGCCGATTATGCCGACGAGCGCACCGTACGCGGCGGAGACCGGGATCATCCCGACGGCCATCCAGCCGAGCGGCTTGATGGTCTCCAGGAACCGGCCGCCACGTGTCTGCGCGCGCTGACCGACGAGCGGACCGACCGCGCCGAAGACCGCGATGTTACACGCGGTGAACGAGCCGGCCAGCCCGGCGACGAACGCGAACAGGATGCCCGAGCCGACGCCGCCGATGGCCGTGGTGTTGGCGTCGTGGCCCAGCATGGCGTTCGCACTGTTGAAGCCGATTTCGTCGTCGGCCAGTTGCGCGCTCCAGGCGTAGGCGACCAACAGGCCGCCGAGTATCCCGAGCAGCAACACGGCCAGGCGGCGGCGCGGGAAGTATCCGTTCACGAACAGTGAGGTCGGGCGAGCCTCCAGCGCTCGCGGTGCAGCGAGGATTGAGGTCAAAGCACTTACCCCCTTGTCGGGCGGTTCAGACGTGCGGGACGTGCGGGGTATGCCGGGTTCTCACGCGCAGTATCAGCACACTTGCGATGCGCGCGCTTCTCCCCCGCTGCCCAGCTCCGGGACGCGGCACGCTGCGAGAAGACAGCACTCTGCGAGAGGCAGCAGGGTGATGGACCGCCGCCGTATGCCCACGCCGCGGCGGCATCTCAATGTCCAGTCACCCGCTGTCCATCCGGAGGTCTGCATGACATGGCAGTTGGTCAGACCGGCCACGCCGCCCGCACCGCTCGCCGCGCACTCGCTCCTGGTCTTCCTGCTGCAGGTGGGGTTGCTTCTGCTCACCGCGATGCTGCTCGGCCGCGTGGCCGCGCGCTTCGGCATGCCGCCGGTCGTCGGCGAGTTGTCCGCCGGCGTGCTGCTCGGCCCGACTGTCTTCGGGCACGGCCTGCCGTCGCTCTCCAACTGGCTACTGCCGACCAACGAGGCGCAATTCCACGTGCTCGACGCGTTCGGACAGATCGGCGTGCTGCTGCTGGTCGGCATGACAGGCATCGAAGTGGACCTGCACATGGTGCGCCGACGCGGCGGCACCGCACTGCGGGTCGGGCTCGCCGGGCTGCTGATCCCGCTGGCCCTCGGCGTCGCGGCCGGATACCTGGCGCCGAGTTCGCTGCTGTCCGGCTCGTCGAGCCGCCAGACCTTCGCGCTGTTCGTCGGCGTCGCGATGTGTGTCAGTGCCCTGCCGGTCATCGCGAAGACGCTGTCCGACATGAATCTGCTGCACCGCAACGTCGGCCAGCTGACCCTCGCGGCCGGTGTGGTCGACGACGTCACCGGATGGTTCATCCTGTCGATCGTCGCCGCGATGGCCACTGCGGGCGTGCGCGGCGGCTCGATCGGGCTCTCGCTCGCTTACTTGGCTGGCGTGGCGCTGTTCGCGATCGTCGGCGGTCGGTTGGTGGTGCGTCCGCTGCTGCGCATGGCCGAGCGCACCGAGGCAACCGTCTCGATCGGGCTCGTCGTGGTCCTCATCGTGTTCTGCGCTGCCGCCACGCAGGCCATGGGACTGGAAGCGTCGCTCGGCGCGTTCACCGCCGGGCTGATGATCGGCTCGGCTGGTGGGTTGGACCTCGGTCGGATCGCGCCGCTGCGCGCGGTAGTGATGTCGTTCCTCGCGCCGCTGTTCTTCGCCACGGCCGGTCTGCGCGTGGACCTGACCGAGCTGCGTCACCCGGTCGTGCTGTTCGCGACGATCGCCGCGATGGCGATCGCGATCGCGGGCAAGTTCTCCGGCGCGTACATCGGCGCGCTGTCGAGCCGCCTATCCCGCTGGGAGGCGCTGGGGCTCGGCGCCGGGATGAACTCGCGCGGCGTGATCCAGATCGTCGTAGCGACGGTTGGCCTGCGGCTGCACGTGCTGGATACGGACACGTACACGATCGTCATCCTCATCGCGATCGTCACGTCGCTGATGGCGCCGCCGATCCTGCGCCGCGCGGTGCAGCACATGGAGGTGACCGAGGAGGAAGAGCTGCGGCGGTTGGAGCTCGCCTCGTTCCGGGATCCGCTCGCGCAGCGGTGAGTCAGCAAAGGCGAGTAGGTGGTGAGACGAAGGTCGGATGACCGGTTGCGAGCGAGCGGACGAGCGCCGGGGGCGATTAGCCGTAGACGGTTTGATGTGGCAACCTTCAAGGATGGACCGCGAGCCCGCGATAGCGTCCCGCCCGCCGCACGGCCGGCCGTGTTCGGTGGCCGCCGCGCTCCAGCTGGTCGGCGACCGTTGGGCGCTGCTGGTGGTGCGGGAGTTGCTGCTGGGCAACCATCGCTTCGACGAGCTCGCGCGCAACACCGGTGCGCCCCGTGACCGGCTCGCCGCGCGGCTGCGCGATCTCGAGTCCGGCGGCGTGATCGAACGGCGCCGCTACCAGGAACGGCCGACGCGTTTCGAGTACCACCTGACCGAGGCGGGCTGGGATCTCGGCCCGGTGATCCTGGCGCTGCACGCCTGGGGCGACAAGTGGGCCGTCGCCGTGACGCCGATGGTGTTCCACCACTCCTGCGGCGAGGAACTGACCGTCGCGATCACCTGCCCGCAGTGCGGCCCGGTGCAGAGCCCCGCGGAGATCACCCCCGAGCCGCGTACGCCCGGCTGGGATGTAGTCGGCCCGACAGGTAAGCATTAGGTAACCATCGTCCAGTTTCGCCTGTCGGTGGCTTCCCGTATCGTGATCCGAAGTGTGATCTTCGACCACGGAACAGGATCTCGAACTGCGAGGGAACACTGTGGAGCCTCTGATACAGGAGGAGGACGCCGAGGCATATGTGCACGGCGTCTGTTTCAAGACGGGGCCGCCCGAGCGGGTCGGCGTGGAACTCGAATGGCTGGTCCACGACCTGTCCGATCCGCGCTCGCCGGTCGCCCCCGGGCGGCTCGACGCGGCGCTGGCCGCCCTCGATGACCAATTGCTTGAACGCGGCGGCGCGATCACCCGAGAACCTGGCGGCCAGCTCGAACTGAGCTCTCCACCGGCCGGGAACCTCGCGGACTGCGTGGAAGAAGCCGCAGCCGACCTGGCGGAGATACGCCGCGTACTCGCCGCCCACGGCCTCGCCCTGGTGGGCAACGGCCTCGAACCACAGCACGAGCCGCCGCGGGTGCTCGATGATCCGCGGTATCGCGCGATGGAGGCGCACTTCGACCACATCGGCCCGTGGGGCCGGGTCATGATGCGCAGCACCGCCTCCATGCAGGTCAATCTCGACGCCGGGGATGACTCCCCCGGCCTTTCTGGTTATCGGCGCCGCTGGGAACTGGCGCACCGGGTCGGTCCGGTGCTGGTGGCGGCGTTCGCGAACTCTCCGATTCATCGCGGCTCAGCCACCGGCTGGTTCTCGACGCGGCAGGCTGTCTGGGCTCAGACGGAGCCGGTTCGCACCCACGCGCCGATCCATGACGACGGGGACGAAGATCCACGCGCCGCGTGGACTCGATACGCCCTCGACGCTCACCTGCTCTGCGTACGCGATCCCGATCCCGCGTGCGCGGACTGGAACGCGCCGCACGGCCTGACCTTCCGTGCGTGGACGCGCGGCGAGGTCCCCGGCCTGCGCAAGCCCACTATGACCGACCTCGAATACCACCTGACCACCCTCTTCCCGCCGATCCGCCCGCGCGGGTGGCTGGAGCTGCGCATGATCGACGCGCAGCCCGACGATGGTTGGCGGATCGCCGCCGCCGTGACCGCCGCGCTGCTCGACGACCCGGTCGCGGCCGACGCCGCGTACGAGGCGACCGAGCCGCTGTGCGGTGGGCGCTCTCCCCTGCCGAATCACGCCGTGTGGACGCGCGCCGCGCGCCTCGGACCGACCGATCCCGAGATCGGCAAGGCCGCGCGTGCCTGCGTGGCAGCTGCCGAAACGGCGCTGCTGCGCGGCCGAACACCCCGATCGCTGCTCGACGCGGTCGGCCGTTTCATCGACCAGTACACCGAGCGGGGCCGATGTCCGGCTCACGATCAGCTCGATCAACTTGGCCAGGAAGGCACATCGTGAACAGCGAGCTCACGACATCGACCGAAAAAGAGGCCCCGGACGCACGCGACCTGCGGGAGCGTGCGCGCGAAGCGCTGCTGGCCGCCCGGCGGCGCACCCTCGCGCTGACCGGGTGCGTGGACGAGCAGGACCTGGCGGCCCAACACTCCCCGCTGATGTCCCCGCTGGTGTGGGACCTGGCGCACGTCGGCAACCAAGAGGAGATCTGGCTGGTGCGCGAGGCCGGCCGCCGACCGGGGCTGCGGCCGGACCTGGACTCGATGTACGACGCCTTCCAGCACCCGCGCGCCGATCGCCCCGCGCTGCCGCTGCTCTCCCCCGAGCAGGCCCGCAGCTACCTCGCCGAGGTGCGCGATCAGGCTCTTGAGGTACTGGACAAAGCTGCGATCGATGCGGACGCGGACGCGGATCCGCTGCTCGCGGACGGGTTCGTCTTCGGCATGCTCGCGCAGCACGAGGCGCAGCACGACGAGACGATGCTCGCCACGCACCAGCTACGTCAGGGTCATGCTGTCCTCGACGCGCCCGAGCCACCTGCGGCCGCCGTCGATCCCGAGCGGCTGCCGCGCGAGATCCTGATCCCCGGCGGTCCGTTCGTGATGGGCACGTCCGCCGAACCGTGGGCGCTGGACAACGAGCGGCCGGCGCACGAGGTCGAGGTGCCGCAGTTCTGGCTCGACACGTTCCCCATCACCAACGCCGCCTATCAGAAGTTCATCGACGGCGGCGGCTATCGGGATCCGCGATGGTGGACCGAGGCCGGCTGGGAGCATTGCCAGGCGGCTGGGCTCGAAGCGCCGTTGTTCTGGGAGCGGGACGGCAGCGGGAGTGGCTGGCAGCGCAGGCGCTTCGGCGTCGTCGAGCCCGTACCGCCGCAGGAGCCGGTCATGCACGTGTGTTGGTACGAGGCCGACGCGTACGCACGCTGGGCCGGGCGGCGCCTGCCGACTGAGGCGGAGTGGGAGAAGGCCGCGCGCTACGACCCGGCCAGCGACAGCTCGCGCCGCTACCCCTGGGGCGACGAGGATCCGCAGCCGCAGCACGCGAACCTCGGCCAGCGGTACCTGCGTCCGGCGCCGGTCGGCGCGTATCCGGAGGGCGCGTCACCGCTCGGCGTACACCAGCTGATCGGCGACGTGTGGGAGTGGACCTCGAGCGACTTCGAGGGCTATCCCGGGTTCAACGCGTTCCCGTACAAGGAGTACTCAGAGGTCTTCTTCGGCCCGGACTACAAGGTCCTGCGCGGCGGTGCGTTCGGCGTCGACCCGGTCGCCTGCCGTGGCACCTTCCGCAACTGGGACTGGCCGATCCGCCGGCAGATCTTCAGCGGATTCCGCACTGCCCGGGACGCCGACAACCACGGTGCCGAATCCAACAGCAGTGCCGAAGGAGTCCGTTGATGTGTCGTCATCTGGTCTACCTCGGCGCACCGGTCAGGCTGGCCGAGGTCCTGACTGAACCACCGCACAGCCTGTACCGGCAGTCGTGGGCGCCGAAGCTCCAGCGCCAGGGAACGGTCAATGCCGACGGCTTCGGCCTCGGTTGGTACGCGGTCGACAGGGATGCGGCTGACGAGGCCGCGCTTAGACCCACGCGCTACCGGCGCTCGGTCCCGATCTGGACCGACGAGAACGTGACCGAACTCTCCCGCTCGATCCGCAGCGGAGCCGTCCTGGCCGCAGTCCGCGACGCCACGGCCGGGACTAGCGCGGACGAGTGCGCGGCCGCGCCGTTCCGCGAAGGGCCGTGGCTGTTCAGCCACAACGGCGCCGTGCGGAACTGGCGGCAGCTGCCCGACGAGGTCAACCTCGGCCTCAGCGCGGCCGACTTGCTCGGGCTCGAATCGCTCAGTGACTCAGCCCTGTTGTGGGCGGCGGTCGCGGTGCGCCTGCGGCGAGGCGAGACGCCGCAGAACGCGCTAACGGCGGTCGTCCGGGAGGTGGCACGCGTCCGTCCCGAGGCTCGACTGAACTTCCTGCTCACCGATGGACGCTCGGTCACCGCGATACGGCACGGCGACACGCTCTGGTATCGCGCCACCCCGCGCGGCCTGACGGTCGCATCCGAACCAGACGGCGACAGCGCGCTGTGGCGCGAAGTCCCCGAAGACAGCGTGCTGCACGGCGACGTCTCAGACGTCTCCATCGACCCCATCGGCACGCCCGAAGCCCCGGAGGCAACGATCCACCCCACTGCGTCCTCATCCCCTCAGACCTCTTCATTCGCGGGCGGCCACTTCACGCTCGACCAGCGGCTGCCCGACGACTACTTCACCGTCCAGCTGCGCACGGACGTCCTCGAAGGCCTCGCGGCCTCGCCGCGTTCGCTGCCGCCGAAGTGGTTCTACGACGCCTACGGCAGCGAGCTGTTCGAGGAGATCACCCGGCTGCCCGAGTACTACCTCACTCGCGCCGAGACCGAGATCCTGACGGATCGCGCCACGCAGATCGCGGCGCAGACGCGGGCCGAAACGCTCGTCGAGCTCGGCGCGGGATCGTCGCGCAAGACTCGTCTGCTGCTCGACGCGCTCACCGAGGTCGGGACGCTGAAGCGTTACGCGCCGCTGGACGTCAGCGCGTCGGCGTTGAGCGAGGCTGGCGAGGCGCTGTGCCGCGACTATCCGGCGCTGCGCGTCTCGGCGACAGTCACCGACTTCGAGGCCGAACTCGCGCTGCCCGAGTCGGACGGCCCGCGCCTGGTCGCCTTCCTCGGCAGCACCATCGGCAACCTCGATCCGCAGCAGCGGCACGTCTTCTTCAGTGGTCTGCGAAAGACGATGGACGAGGGCGACTCGTTCCTGCTCGGCGCGGACCTGGTCAAGGACCGCGACGTGCTGTGGCGGGCGTATAACGACAGCCAGGGCGTGACGGCCGCGTTCAACAAGAACGTGCTCCAGGTGCTCAACCGGGAGCTGGACGCGGACTTCGACCTCGACGCGTTCGCGCACGACGCGGTCTTCAACGCCGAACAGGAGCGCATCGAGATGTGGCTGCGCTCGACCGCCGCGCAGACGGTCAAGATCCGCGGGCTGGACCTGACGCTCGAGTTCGAGCGCGGCGACGAGTTGCTGACCGAGATCTCGACCAAGTTCCAGCGCGGCGCGCTGTCCGCCGAGCTCGCTCGGGCCGGACTGGACGTGCGCGAGTGGTGGACTGACACGGCCGGAGGCTTCGCACTCCTGCTCGCGGCGCCAGCTGTGTAGGTAGCCACAACTTGTGAAGCCCCCGGCATCGGCCGGGGGCTTCACTGTTTGGCCCGGCTCTTTGGCGTGGTCGATCCCGCACGTTCGAAGTAGGCCCCTGTTCAGCCCACTGCCAGACTCCGAACTTGGATTCCCTTACTTACGTTCGGGGGCACGCTGCCGAGAGGAGAGAATGTGGCCGGCATTTGGGGAACTCTCAGAGGCCGAATCATCACACCGGGCATGGCTTCCACGAGTATGGAAACGCGCGGTTTTCACATCAAGAGCCCCGCCACCCGGGAAATGCTGGAGACCGTCGGCCAGATGTTCATGCACGGCTACCGGTACGCGGCCGATTCCAGCACGGCGGCCGAGGCGGAAAGCCGGATCGAGCAGCTGCCGAAGCAATTTCGCGGCTTCGCCTACGAGGGCGCGGCGATGGGCTACGGCGTACGCGACGGCCTGCCCTTCGGACACAGCCACCATGTCGCGGACTTCATCGCCAGCCAGGCCAGGGGCAACAGGGATGCCCAGGGTCACATCCACGGCCACGTCTACATGCAGTACGTCGGCGTCGGCTGGGCGATGGCCCGGGTGCCGCGGTTCACCTGGAAGAAGCTGGACGCCGCGATGCCGGACCCGCTGCTGCGCTGGCTCGCGCTGGACGGCTACGGTTTCCACCAGGCCTTCTTCAAGACCGACAAGTACGTGCACCAGCATTATCAGGAGCCGAACTTCCCCTGGCCGTTCGAGGGCCCGAGCGCATACGCGGACCGCGCGCTCGACCAGGGCATCGGGCGGGCCATGTGGTTCGTCGGCGGGGCCGAGCCCAGCCGGGTCGCCGACCTGATCGACAAGTTCCCGCAGGCTCGGCGCGCCGACCTGTACGCCGGTTCCGGCCTGGCCGCGACGTACGCCGGCAGCGCCACTGAGGACGAGCTGTGGGCGTTCCTGCGCCGCGCTGGTTCCTACGCGCCGCAAGTGGCTCAGGGCAGCGCGTTCGCGGCCATGGCGCGCGTGGAGACCGGTCTGGTGACGGAGCACACCCGCCTCGCGACCAAGGTGCTTGGCGGAGTTACGCCAGAGCAGGCAGCCAAGATCATCCACGACGTGCGTCCCGACCCCAGCCCGATCGACGGCGTGCCGGCGTTCGAGCTGTGGCGTCAGCGCATCGCCGCCGGGCTGATCACGATGCAGGGGGCGAACCCGTGACCATCACGAGCGCGCCGCCGACCCGGACCCGGCGGATACCGCCGCGCCCGCCGTACTCCTCGACGCCGAACCTGATGCGCCGGCTGATGAAGAACCGGCTCGAGGTGATGGACTGGATCGTCGCGCAGTACGGCGACGCGGTCCGGCTGCCGCTGGGCCCGAAGATCCTGCACGTGTTCAACCACCCCGACCACGCCAAGCACGTGCTCGCCGACAACGTGGCCAACTACCACAAGGGCATCGGGCAGATCCACGCTCGCCGGGTGCTCGGCGACGGCCTGCTGACCAGCGAGGGCGAGTTGTGGCGCAAGCAGCGCCGGACGATCCAGCCGGTGTTCCAGGCCAAGCGGATCGCCCGGCAGATGGGCGCCATCGTCGAGGAAGCCGAGAAGCTGGTCGCCAACCTGCGCACGCACGTGGGCCAAGGCCCGCTGGACGTGCGCGACGAGATGACCGCGATCACTCTCGGGGTGCTCGGTCGCACGCTGATCGACGCCGACCTGAGCGCGTTCGACTCGATCGGGCACTCCATTGAGGCCATGCAGAACCAGGCCGTCTTCGAGATGATGACGCTGAGCACGGTGCCGATCTGGGCTCCGCTGCCCGGGCAGTTGCGTTTCCAGAAGGCCCGAAAGGACCTGCAGCGCATCGTCGACAAGCTCGCCGCCGACCGCATCGCGCACCCGAGCGAGGACGGCGACGACATCATCTCCCGGCTGATCGAGTCGACCCGCCAGGAGCCTGATCCGCAGGTTGCCAGGACCCGCATGCGCGAGGAACTGGTCACCCTGATGTTCGCCGGCCACGAGACCACGGCCAGCACGGTCACCTGGGCGCTCTACCTGGCCGACAAGCACCCGCAGGTCTGGGAGCGGCTGCACGAGGAGGCCGTCGAGGCCTTCAGCGGCAGCGAGCCGCTGGTGTACACGGATCTTTACAAGTTCAGGTACACCACGATGGTGCTGGAGGAGGTCATGCGCCTCTACCCGCCGGTCTGGATCCTGCCGCGGCTGTCAGTGAACGAAGACGAGATCGGCGGCTTCCACGTACCGGCCGGCGCCAACGTCCTCATCACGCCGTACCTGCTGCACCGGCATCCCGGCTTCTGGGACCGGCCGACCACCTTCGACCCGGAGCGCTTCGACCCCGACAAGGCCGCCGGCCGCAACCGCTACGCCTACATCCCGTTCGGCGCCGGACCGCGGTTCTGCGTCGGCAACAACCTGGGCATGATGGAAGCCACCATCGTGCTCTCGACCATCGCCCGCGAGCTGCGGCTGAAGAAGGTGCCTGACTACGACGTCGTCGGCGAGCCGATGCTCACGCTGCGGATTCGCGGCGGCCTGCCGATGACTGTGCACTCCGTGTGATAAAGGCGCAGTAGTTCCCTGATCGACCGTTACCGCATGTTTCGCTGCGGTAGCGGTCGATTTGCTTTGAGGGCACTGAGACCGGTTGACACCACCTCAGGGGGAGGGTACACCTATCCATAACGCCGATATATAACGCAGATATATAACGCCGCTATGGGTCAGGGGACACTGATGATCACTACGCGTCCGGTCACCGAAGAAGTCACGGTGCTGAACCCGACGGTGATCGGCGAGCTTCCCGCCGAGCTTGATGGCAGCTTCCTGCGGATCGGTCCGAACCCGCTCGGCGAGTTCGATCCCGCGCGGCACAACGTGCTGGCCGGCGACGCGATGGTGCACGGCCTGCGTATCCGCGACGGACGAGTGGAGTGGTACCGCAACCGCTGGGTGCGCACGGACCGGGTCAGCCGCGCGTTCGGCGAATTGGCGGCCCCAGGACCGCGCCACGGGCTCTGCGACAACTGCAACGGCAACCTCATCCGCCACGCTGGTCGCACGTACGCTGTGGGCGACGCTGGGGCCTTGCCGACCGAGCTGAGCGGCGAGCTGGCGACCGTCGCGCGTAGCGATTTCGACGGAACGTTGCCCGCCGGTTTCAGCGCCCACCCGGAGATCGATCCGCTCACCGGCGAGATGCACGCGATCGCGTACTACCACGAGCTGCCTCATATCCAGTACCTGATCATCGGCGTGGACGGCCGGGTGCGCAAGGCCGAGCCGATCTCGATGAAGAACACGCCGATGATGCACGCGTTCTCGCTGACAGAGCGGTATGCGGTCATCTACGACCTGCCGGTCACCTTCAGCCCCGCCGCGGCGGCGGCCGGCTCGCGCCTGCCCTACGCCTGGGACGACAGCCACGGCGCCCGCCTCGGTGTCCTGCCGCGCGAGGGCGGCGACGCCGACGTGCTGTGGATGGACGTCGATCCCTGCTACGTCTTCCACCCGCTCAACGCGTACGAGACGGATCGGCGCATCGTCATCGATCTGATCCGGCACGAGCGCGTCTTCGACCGCGACCCGCTGCTCCCGGGCGAGTCGAACCCGACGCTGTGGCGGTGGACCGTTGACCTGCCCAGCGGCATGGTGACCGAGCGGCAGCTCGACGACTACGTGCAGGAATTCCCCCGGATCGACGATCGGTACAAGGGCTCACGCAATCGGTACGGATTCACCACCGCGGTGCGGCCTGAGGCCGGCGGGATTTTCGCCGGACCCGCACTGCTGCGCCACGATCTGCTGGCTCAGCGCACTGACGTGCACGAATTCGGCGCCGGCCGGGAAAGCGGCGAGGCGGTGTTCGTGCCGCGCACCGGCTATGCGCCGGAAGGCGACGGCTGGTTGATGAGCCTGGTCTACGACCGCGCGACCGACCGCAGTGACCTGGTCGTGCTCGACACCGCGGATTTCGCCGGCGAGCCGGTCGCCACGGTGAAGCTGCCGGTGCGCGTCCCGCACGGCTTCCATGGCATGTGGGTTAACGGAAGCTGATACGAGGTTTCTGATACAAGGTTTCTGATACAAGAACGTCGCGTCCGGCTCAGTCGGACGCGACGTTTCGTGTTCCCCGAGGGTTGTTCTCCCCGAATGCGACTTCGCGGCCGGCACCTGAGCGCGCCGACCGCGAAGGCAAGTCCGTAGGCTGATACCAGCTGTCAGGCCACCGGGACGAGTTCGGGCAGCCGCTGGCTGTCCAACTCGGGCAGCGCCAGCAAAACCGGCAGGTCGACGCGCGTCATGGGACGCATCCGCAGGTCGACTTCGACACCGCGGGCACCTCCCGTCATCACTGACCCCGCGCCGACGAACAGCGGCCGCCGGTTCCACGGCTCCGGATCGATATCGCGCACCGCAACCGCGGCGGCGCGGATGTACCAGGTGCCGTCCGGCACCCCGGCGAGCTGGTAATTCCCCGAGGAGTCCACGTCGAGCACGTCGCAAGCGACGGGCACGCCCTCCACGATCGGGGTGGTGAACGCGGCCACGTAGACCTTCACCGGCAGCTCGGTTTCGGGTACGTGGATGGTGCCGAACACGGTGCTACATCGCGACGGCGAATCGGACATCGTGAAAGGCGGCAGCGGCGGCATGCCGGCCTGGGACGATGACCGATAGCGGGCGGGCGAGAAGCACACGCTGCGGGTGAAGCGGCTGGTGAACGTCCCCAGACTGTTGTAACCGACCTTGTACGCGATGTCGGTGACGCTCAGTGGGGTCTTGAGTAACAGCTGTTTGGCCCGATACAGGCGGACAGCGGTGAGGAACCGCCCCGGCGACGTGCCCGTCACCGTCCTGAATACCCGTGAGAAGTAGAACTTGCTGAAGGTGGCTGTCGCTGCCATCTCAGCTAGTGAGAGCGGTTCGCCGTAACGCATCCACATGGTGGATATCGAGCGTTCGACCGCAACATAAGAGAAATCCATCCGTCCCTCCCCGTGCGAGTGATGAGTGGAATGTGAATGGTGTTGTGTTGGACGACCTTTCGATGAACGTTGAGCACAGGGAACGCGCACCTCGTGTACGCCCGGAAGATGGCGCACGACGGCGCGGCCCGTTGATCTTTGCCCTTCCGCCGGCGCCGGTTCGCGGTCTGGTGCTGTTCATCAGCACTGTTCACCGCTCCCGAGACTCGTCGACGTCGACCACGGGCACAGCCCGCGTCCGGTGGGGGCGCCTGGCAGGACCCTGCGAGGCGATTCGGCGCGCTGCATTTTTTTTCGGCGTTCATGGAGATTTCTTGCGGCTACCCGACAATGGACGGGGCTCGGTAGGTGGGTGGAGGCCCGAGCCGTCCCAGGATTGCGCGAGATGGTCTGGCGGAAACCGCGACCGACCGGTCGCATCCGTCGCACCATCACTCCGAGTGCCAGCTTATCAGATTTCGGTTCCCAATGTAACTCTGAACCCTTCTGACATCACAGATTTAGATTTGTCCGATTCCATTAATTTAACCAGCCAGGTAATGCTCTGCATTACTCATCAGATATAGCACAAGTGTACGACGCGAGATATTCGCAAGTCAGTACACAAACATTGTCGACGTGCAGCAGCACACTGATCAGACCCGAACGGCGCTGGCGGGAAACCGCCACAGCTTTTCCTCAAGGCTCTGCCACGGCTGCGGGCGAGCGCCGGACGAGCCGACATTCGCCAGATCCCGTTCGCCGAGCGCCAATTTGTTCAGGTCGGCTCGACGTGTTCCCGTTCCCGTGCCCCGTTCGGTGCCCTTATCGAGTACTACTGATTAGCTTTCGTCAGTTGCCGGCGATCGCCTCCTGCGTGGCTTTCACCAGAGGATTGAGCGAGCTCCAGATAAGCGCGATTGACCGGTAAAGGTCGAAATGACGCGCGGTCTTTTCGGGTGCTCTGCCGTGGTCCATCCGGGACGCTCCTACTCGCGCGAGGCGGCCTCGACCGGGATCCCCCGACCAGGTCTCGACCAACTCTCAACCAAGGACAGGTAAGAGCCTGCCCCACCGCGCGCCCTTTAGGCTTCTCTCGGATTGCGCATCCTTGCTGACGGACCGTCACGACACGCCGACCTGAGCACGAGCTTTGCGACGGCTTGGCCGATCCTTGTCAGCCCCCGGCTTTAGTCCGAAAGGACTTCGCCGGCTACCGGGCCGGCATCAGCCGGCAAGACTGCGTTCGCGTGCGCGTTGCACGGACTTCGTCGCCGCCTCGATGTCATCTCCAGCGCCGACCATCAGGCTGAGGATCTGCGCGTCGAAGCATGCGTCCGCGTCGTAGGGGCCGATGAGATAGCCGCCGAGCTCGAGCGTGACCAGGCCGTGCATCGCGATCCACATCTGGTGCGCGACGCTTTGCGCGTCGCCCGGCCGGAAGCGGCCCTCCTCCATGCAGCGGATGACGGCTTCCACCAGCGTTTCGAGGGTGTAGCGGCCGTGCTGGCGGTCCTCATCGTTCAGGGAGAAGCCGCCGAGGCTCGATCCGCCAAACATCGCAGCGTACTGATGCGCATGCTCCCGGGCGTTGCCGCGGTACGCGGCGCCGAGGGCGACGACGTCGCAGACCGGATCGTCCGTCTGGTCGACCGCGCGCATCCGGTCGTTGAGTCGCGCGAAGCCCTCGTGCACCATCGCGCGCACGAGGTCGTCCATCCCGCCGAAGTGGGTGTAGACGGCCATCGTGGAGGTCCCCACGGCGGCGGCGAGCTGCCGGGTGGACAGCGCCAGCGGCCCACGCTCAGCCAGCAGCCGCGCCGCGGCCTGAATGAGCGTGGCGCCGAGTCCGGGGTCTGCCTGGCGGGGACTCACGGCTCACCTGTCTCTCAGTATTCTTATAAAGGCATTCTCGTAAAACGTATTCGGTGAACGCGCTAAGGGCGCCGTGGGACGGCGCCCTTTTTCGTGCGTCTCGGTCAGCCGACGGCAACCCTGTTGTCGACGGCGACCGGCACCAGGCTGGCCACTTCCTGCGCGCAGCCCCAGGAGAGGGTCACGCCGGAGCCGCCGTGGCCGTAGTTGTAGATGATCCCTTCGGCCGCGTCGTAGCCGACGAACACGTTCTCGCGCCGGAACGGCCGCAGGCCGCTGCGTACCGGCTCGGTGACGTCGATCTCGGCGTCTTCGAGCGCGGGCATGAAGGCGAGGCAGCGCTCGTACATCTCGCGCACCGGTCCGTAGGCCAGCGAGAGGTCGGTGGTCCACTTGTCCGGCTCGGTGAGACCCCCGAGCACCAGCATGTCCTCGCCGCGCGGCACGATGAAGACCATGTCCTGCACGCCGGTCTCGGGGCTCTGCGATACGCAGTGCGCCTCGGTGATGCGCGGAAAGCGCTTGCCGTCGTTCTTGACCCGCACCAGCGCGCCGCGCAGCGGGTACATCGCCGACTCGGCCAGCTCGGCGGTGCCCAGGCCGGCGCAGCAGATCAGCACGTCGGCGTCGTACTCGGCGAGCAGCGCGGCGCGCTGGTCACGCAGCGGACCGGTGACCTTGCGCTGCTCGACGGCGATGCGCAGGCGGCGCGCCTCGGCCAGTAGCCAGCGCATGTACGCGTCCGTGTCGACCATCGGCGCGAGGTGCTTGTAGCCGTCGACGACGCCGTAGTCGGGGTTGACCCCGTCGAGGTCGCCGATCCGGTGCCGCTCGTAGCCGGGGACGTTGGCCTTGATCTCCTGCATCTTGGCCAGGTTCACCGGGTCCGACTCGATCGGGTCGCGGAAGTAGAAGTTCACCGGCCGCAGGTAGACGCCGGGCGTCCGGCGCTCCGACAGCTCACTCAACCGCTTGAACGAGGTCATGCACCATTCCTTGGAGCGCTCCAGGGAGACCTGGTCGCTGTGGTAGCCGCATACCGCGGGCGGCCACTCCCACAGCGCGCCGGCGACCACGGAGACGATGTCCGGCGCGAACTTCTCGGCTATCACCGTGACGCGCATGCCGCGCTCGCGCAGTTCCAGGGCCGTGGTCAGCCCGGACACCCCGGCGCCGACGATCAGGGCGTGCAGGGTGGATGCCTTCTGCATCGTCCAATACATGTTCCTCACCCTTCGATGACGTGCAGGTTGAACCACGCCGCCCGGCTGAAGGACCGGGCAGCGTGGGTGCGAATCAGCCGTCGATGTCCGGGACGGCGGTCTCCAGGCGGTGGAAGTTGCCGCCGTAGAACAGCAGGGCGTCGCTTTCCGAGCCGTGGCCCATGTCCAGCACCTCGCCGAGGAAGATCGAGTGGTCTCCCCCGTCGTAGACCGCGTCGAGCCGGCACTCGAGCCAGGCGAGGGCGTCCGCCAGGATCGGGGCGCCGGTCTGCTTGCCCGCAGTGGAGTCGATCACCTCGAACTCGGCCTCGCCGCGCGGCCGGCGGTGGTTGGCGAAGTGCCGGGCCACCGCCTCCTGCTGCGCGGAGAGCACCGAGACGGCGAACGACTCGCAGTCGAGGATGACGTCGTGCATCGCGGCTTCCCGCAGCACGCACACCAGCACCAGCGCCGGTCGCAGCGAGACGGAGGTGAACGAGTTGGCGGTCATCCCGCGCGGCGGGGTCTGCCCGGCGGTCACCACGGTGATGCCGGTGGCGAACTTGCCCATGACCCCGCGCAGCATGTTGCGGTCGTGCGTGATCTCCGGCAGCCGGCGGGCCGGCGGTCTGGATTGGGTGAACGGGGACTGCGTATAAGGGGTCTGGTCGGTCGTGGTCATGCTCACGAGCCTCCGCTCCTCACCCCGACCAACTGCCTGCCGTTCTGCGCCGGCGCGGTCGGGCCGGCCGCGTACGGAGCCAGCGCGGCGCGCAGCGCCTCGGGGACCCGCGAGGGCTTGGTGTCGTTGTTCGGGCCGCGCATGCACGCGACCCGCTGCCGGCCGCGCGCGACCAGCTCGTCGAAGCCGTTGCTGACGCGCACGTAGTCGAACGAGAAGCCGATCTGCGTCTGCGTCAGGTCCTCCAGGCGCATCCGGATCGACAGCTCGTCGAACGCGGTGATCTCGGCGACGAACTCGCACTCGACCTTCAGCGTGAACAGCTTGAGGTCGTCGCGGATGTCGTCGAGCACCGAGACGGCCTTCTCGCGCAGGAACATCTCGCGGCACCGGCCCTGCCAGCGCACGTAGTTCACGTAGTAGACGTTGCCGACCAGGTTGGTCTCTTCAAAGCCGACCAGGTGCTTGTATTCGTAGTAGGGAGCTTCCACGGTCATTCGCCGCCTTCCGTCAGCATCGCGAACACGACCGGCGCGCCGACGCCCTCGACCGAGGTCGGGAAGGTGGCGATGCGCGCCGCGCCGCAGCGCAGCACCACCCAGCGCTCCAGGCCCGGCCCGGAGCCGCCGGCGGCCGGCTTCGTCTCGCTGGTCAGTTGCGTGCGCGCGTAGCCGATCTTGCGCAGACACTCGACCGCGCCCCAGACCCGGGTGGCCGAGACCGACAGGTCCTCGCTGTTCTCCTTGGCCAGCAGCCGCGCCAGCGTGAATCCGTCGCTGCCGAGCAGGCCGGACCAGTCCTCGTCGGACCGCGCCTCGGCGAGCTCGACGTCGCAGCCGACCGCGTGGTCGTGCTCGCTCGCGACGACGAACGTGAGGCCGGCGCCGTGCGAGGCGGAGAACCGTGCACCCCCGCCTTCATGGACACCGTGGACTTCCGGCTTGCCGTCGGCGCGGTAACGCACCTCGGTGCCTGGGCCGAGCGCCATCACGGCCGCCTTCGCGGTCTGCTTACGCCGCGCCTCCGTGCCCTTGACCGGCCTGTCGCCGTCAGGGTGCACGACGACGCGTAGTGCCGAGGGCAGTGCGATCTCGGTGCGCCGCTCCAGGTACGGGCCCAGCAGTGCCGGCTTCCAGGGTCCTGCGCCGTCGAGCTTGCGGACCGCCTGCAAGCGCAGCCCTTCCCAGCGCTCGACGAGCCGACCGTCTTCGTCCCGTACATCGAGGTCGTACATGTAGGTGTCGCCGTCGCGCCAACGCTCGTCAGCGTGCAGGTACACGCGCTCCAGGCCGCGCACCGCGCCCGGGTCCGCCAGGTACAGCCGCTCGATGCCGGACGGCAGCAGCGTGGCGTCGGGGACGTTGCACTGGATCGAGTGCATGAGCGCGTCACGGGTGCCCGGGTCGCCGAGCACGAGGTCCGCGGGCAGGAACCCGGCGAACCACGGCGCGGTGGCCTGGTTCTCGATCAGCGCGACACAATGCTTTGCGGCCAGCTCGCGGTAGGCGTGCAGCCGCTGGAAGCGGGCGCCCTGGAAAAGCACCGGACCGTAGAGGTCGCGGTCCGGGTACAGCAGCACCCACGGCGTTTCCTTGGCGACCGGCTTCGGCTCGTCCTCGAGCGCGGCGGCGCCGTATCGCAGGGTGGCGCGGAAGTGGTCGGCCTGGAATCCGGTCTCGCCGCTGCGGATGACGGCCTGCACGGTGTCGGCGTCCTTGGCCAGCACCGCGATCCGCACCGAGGTCGTGCCCGAGACCGGGACGACGATCGGCCGCAGGAACTCGACGTTCTCCAGCACCGGCGCTTCCTGACGGCCGGTCAGCGCGGCGGCGGCCTGGGTCATCGCCTCCATGCCGATGACGGCCGGGAACAGCAGGTCGCCGTCGAGCAGGTGGTCGGCCAGGTACAGGTCGCCGTCCGCGGACAGGTCGGCGTCCACGACGAGCTCGATGTCCGGGTAGTAGACCTGCGTGCGGTCGACGAACCGGGTCAGCGGCAGCTCGCGGTTCTCCAGCGAGATGGTCGGCAGCCCGGCCGCGCGACCCATCACGACGAGCGCGTTGGGGGCGTGCGGGTTGGCGAGCACCTGCTTGAGCAGCGCGATGCCTTCGTCGGTCGGGATCGGCTCGATACCCTCGCGGATCAGCGATTCGAGCACGCCGAGCTTTTCGCCCATCCCGGAGCCGGACCACACCGACCACTCCAGCGCGACGCACCGGATGTGGGGGTAGTCCTCCTGGACGCGGCGGGTCAGGTCGGTGAGCCAGTCGTTGGCGGTGGCGTAGTCGCCCTCGCCGCGCAGTCCGGCGCGTCCGATGATGCTGCCGAAGGTGATCAGGAGGCGGAGGTTGGCCGGGTCGGCGGCGGCGAGCACCGCCTCAAGTCCGGCGATCTTCGGGGCGATGGTGCGCTTGAACGAGGACTCGTCCAGGTTCGTCAGCGCCTGCGGGACGTTGCGCCCGGCGCCGTGCAGCACGCCGGTCACCGGTCCGAGCGTCTTGGCGATCTCGTTGACCGCCGCCTTGACCTCGTCCGCTGACGTGACGTCCGCACGCACGTAGCGGTAGTTCACGCCGGCTGCCGCCATGCGCTCGAGGTTCGCCGCCAGCTCGGCGTCGTCGGCCGGTGCGGAGCGACCCATCAGGCCGACTGCCGCGCCGGTGTCGCGAGCGAGCGCGAGGGCGCACTCGGCGGTGATGCCCTTGCCGCCGCCGGTAACCAGTAGCACGTCCGCCGCGCTGAGCGGTGAGGTCGTGGTTTCCGCGGCGGGAGGCAGCGGCCGAAGGATCGGCACCCGGCGTATGCCGGCCGCGTCGTACTGGACCTCGGCGAAGGTTTCCGTCGCCGCGACGTCCTTGACGATCGCCGAGACGATCTCCTCGACGCGCTGCGCCGGGATGTCGTCCGGCAGTGGCAGGGTGATGACGCTGGTGGCGACGGTGGGCGCCTCCAGGTGCAGCGTCTTGGCCAGGCCTGCCGCGCCCCGCCGGTCGCCGACGGCGACGAACCGGACCGGTCCGTTGACCGAGAGCGCGGCGCGGGCCGCGCTGATCATCAGGGCCGCGTGTTGCTCGTCGCAGTCGCGCGGCAGACAGAGCAGCACGCCGTCGCCGAGCTTGGCCTTGCGCAGCGCCTCGTGCAGCGCGTCGGCGATCGGGTGCCGCTCGGAGGCGAACAGCTGCCAGTCGCCGAAGGACGCGGAAGTCATGCCCGCGCCCGGGGCGGCCGGGACCAGGTCGATGGAGAAGGCACGGACCCACGGCGCGACGCCTTGCACTACGGCGCGCGTGTCCTCGTCCTGTCCGTGCGAGGTGTCGGCGAGTTCGTCGAGCATGGCTGCTAGCTCGGCGAGCGTCGAGGTGGCGAACGCGGAGGTGGCGATCGGCGCGGTGAGCCCGATCTCCCGGGAGGCCTGGTTCATGATCTGGCCGACGGTGATCGAGCTCAGATGCAGCTCGTCCAGGGGGTTGGCGTTCGGGTCGACCGCCGAGATCGGCAGTTCGGCCCGCTCGGCGGCCAGGCGGATCAGCACTTCGAGGCTGCTGGCGTTCGAGTCGATGGGTGCTGCGGCATCTGTGGACGTCCGCCTCGACTGCGCGATGGCGGCCGGGAGCGCGGCGACTTCGAGGTCGAAGTCACCTTCCGGGGCGAATTCGGCCGGGCTGGCGAAGAACTTGAACTCCTTCTCCAGCGGCAGCGGCCGGGTGAAGCGGTCCGTGAACAGCGCCTCGTGCCGCACCGGCGCGCCGAGCGAGTACGCCGCGGCGACCGCGTTCAGCAGACCGGCCAGCGACGTGCTGTCGGTGTCCAGCGAGATCGACGGGATGACCGGGGCGATCTCGGCGGCCAGGCCGCGCAGCACCTTGCCTGGACCGACCTCGAGCAGCAGATCGACGCTGGCGGCCAGCTTCTCCACCGCCTCGGTGAACCGGACCGGGTCGAGGATCTGACGGGTCAGCAGGGCCGCGACGTCCGCGTTGGTCGGCAGGTCGTCGGCGGTCACCGTGGAGACGATGCGGCGCTCCAGCGGAGCGAACGTCTCGTCAGCCAGACCCGCGCCGAACTCCTTGGCGGCCGGGGCGACCGCGTCGGAGTGGAAGGCGTGCGACACGTTGATCCGCATCGCTTGCAATCCCCGGCGGGACGCCACGGCGCAGACCCGCTCGACCGCGTCGATCGGGCCGGAGACCACCGTCTGCGTCGGGCTGTTGTATCCGGCGATGACGACCGGCTCGCCGGCAAGCAGCGGCTCGACGGCGTCGGGGCCGGCGGCGATGCTCGCCATCGTCCCGTTGCCGTCGCTGGCCTCTGACATGACGCGGCCGCGCGCGGTGGCCATGCGCAGCAGGGTGCTTTCATCCATCGCGCCGGCCCAGTGCAGCGCGGTCAGCTCGCCGAGGCTGTGCCCGGCGGCACCGACCGCCTCGATGCCGAGCGCGGACAGCACCCGCAGTCCGGCGACCGATGCGGTGGCGATGCGCGGCTGCGCGACGGCGGTGGCGACCAGGTCGCCCTCGGTCGGCAGCGCCATCGTCTGGTAGAGCTCGTCGACCTGCGCGAAGCGCCGGCGCAGCGCGCCGCCGTCGCCGCGCTTTCCTGCACCCTGGCCGGGGAACAGGAAGCCGATGCGCGCGTTGCCGGACGAGCTGCCGAGGTAGACCCCGTCGGCCGCGTCGAGCACCGAGCGCGCTCCGCTGTCGAGCAGCGTGAGCAGCTTGCCGAACTTGCGCTCGGCCTCCTCCGGCGAGCTGACCACGATCGCCGCGCGGATCGAGCGGCCGTCCAGCTCACCTTGCAGGGTGGCGGCGAGGTCGCCGAGTTCGGCGTACGAGAGCTTCTCGCTGATCGCGGTCAGCCGCGTCACCTTGCCGCGCAGCTCGACCATGTCGGCGGCGTCGACCAGCAGCAGTTCGCTGTCCTGGCGCGAGCTTTCCAGCTGCCGGACCGTGCGTGGCACCTTGACCCGCCGCGCGCCGTCCGCGTGCTCGACGACCACGTGCGCGTTGATCCCGCCGAAGCCCATGGAGGAGACCCCGGCGCGGATCGGCGCGCCTTGCGGCCACAGTTGCGCCTTGCTCGGCACCTTCAGCGCCGCGCGCTCTTCGGCGAGCACCGGGTGCGTGTCGTAGTGGCCGGTGGCGGGCGGAATGATCTGGTGGCGCACCGCGAGGATGGCCTTCAGGAGGCCGCCGACGCCGGCTGCCGCCTTGGTGTGGCCGATGTTGCCCTTCAGGGTGCTGATCGCGGCGGGCTCGCCGTCCGGGTTCGCGTCGCGCAGCGCGCCGGAGATGGCGCGCAGCTCGGTGGCGTCGCCGACGGCGGTGCCGGTGCCGTGGCCCTCGAAGTAGGACACCGTCTCGACGCCGAAACCGGCCGCGTCGTACGCGCGCTTGATGGCGAGCCGGTGGCCGCTGGCCTCCGGACGGGTGATACCGCCCTTACCATCCGACGAGTAACCCCATCCGGCGATGGTCGCGTATCGGAACAGGCCTCGTGCGACTGCGTCCTCTTCGCGCATCAGCACGACCATTCCGCAGCCCTCGCCCGGCCAGAAGCCGTTGGAGTTCTTGTCGTACACGCGCATCTCGCTCTTGGTCAGCGCGTCGGTCTTCGCAAAGCCGATGACCTCGAACGGGTCGATGCTCAGGTCGACGCCGCCCGCGATGCCCACGTCCATCTGGCCGGAGCTGAGCGCGTTGGCCACCGTGACGAGCGAGAGCAGCGACGACGAACACGCGCCGTCGACGGTGTAACCGCCGCCCTTGAAGTCGTAGTGATTGCAGATGCGGCCGGCGATGGTGTTGGCGAGGCCGCCGGCGAGCGAGTCCTCGCCGATCGCCGGGAACGGCTGCTTGTAACGCTGCTCGAGCCGGCCGAGGAACTCGGCGAGTTCCGCGTCGTCCCAGCCCTGCTCGCGCAGCGCCGCGCCGACGGTCCGGCGCACGTACGGCCAGCGCAGCCGCATGATGTTGGCCCGGCTGAACTCGCCGGTGAGGCTGTTGCCGATCACCACGCCGGCGTTGAGGTCCCCGAGTCCCTTGCCTTCCGGGAATCCGGCGTCCTCCAGCGCCTTGGCGGCGGTGTCCAGCGCGAGCCAGTGCACCATGTCCGTCGAGCGGAAGGTGCTGCCGGCGATCTTGTGCTTGACCCGGTCGAATTCGAACCCTTCGATGACCGCGGCCTTCAGCGCGTTGTGCCGGTCCGGCGCCTTCACGTCCGCCGAGTAGTAGTCCTCGCGGCGCATCCGCTCGTCCGGCAGCCGGCGGAAGGCCCGGCGGCCGGCCAGGACGTTCTGCCACAGCTGGTCCGGCGACTCCGCGTCGGGGTATCGGCAGGCGATGCCGACCACTGCGATCCGTTTGGTGGTCATCGCGACGCCGCCCCGTTCAGCGCGGGGGACGGCACTCCGTTCAGCAACGGGGAGCCGGCGCCGAGCCGCTTCTTCTTGTTCTTCTGGTAGAGGTGCGCGACCCACCAGCCCGTGCCGCGGGCGAAACAGACGATCGCGGTGGCGAAGAACATGTCGTAGACGATGTTGAACTCCATCAGCGCGCCGTACACGAAGGCGACCGAGCCGCCGAACATGAACTGCGGCAGCGGTTTGGATGGAGTGGTGCCCGGGTCGGTGATCATGTAGTTGGTGAACAGCACGAACGCCACGCCGGTCAT
>CAVQPP010000439.1:0-7691 GCA_963714445.1 uncultured Actinomycetota bacterium | reverse complement strand
CACGAAGCGGCGCAGCTTGCCGGTGTCGTCCAGCACACGCGCCCGGATGCCGGGATGCGCGCTCTCCAGCGCGTCGATGACCTCGGCGAGGTTCGCACCCTCGGCGCTCACCTCGGCGGCGCCTCCGGTGTAGGTGCGCAGGATGGTCGGGATGCGGACGGTGACGGCCATGGCGACTGGCTCCAATTCTGGTTGTGCTGTGGCGGCAGACTTTGAGGGCGTGCGCTGTGGAGTGTGGAGGCTGTGAAGCGTGGCGGGCGACGGATCAGCGGCCGGGGCCAGCGGCGCGGAACGCGTCCAGCGACGGCTTGATCGTGGCGGTCACGCCGGAGTCGGCGACTGCCTCGAGGGTCTTGAGCCCATCGCCGGAGTTGATCACCACGGTCTGCGCACCGGGGTCGAGCGCACCGGTCTCCACGAGCTTACGCAGCACCCCGACCGTCACTCCGCCCGCGGTCTCCGCGAAGATGCCCTCGGTGCGGGCCAGCAGCCGGATCGCCGACAGGATCTCGGTGTCGTCCACGTCCTCGACCGCCCCGCCGGTACGCCGTACCGCGTCGAGCACGTACGGGCCGTCCGCCGGGTTACCGATCGCCAGCGACTTGGCGATCGTGTCCGGCCGCACCGGCTTGACCACGTCGTGCCCGGCCTTGAACGCGGCGGAGACCGGGGAGCAGCCGGCCGCCTGCGCGCCGAAGATCCGGTAGGGCCGGTCCTCGACCAGGCCGAGCTTGATCAGCTCCTTGAAACCCTTGTCGATCTTGGTCAGCTGGGAGCCGGACGCGATCGGGATCACGATCTGCTCGGGCAGCTGCCAGCCGAGCTGCTCGGCGATCTCGTAGGCCAGCGTCTTGGAACCCTCGGCGTAGTACGGCCGCAGGTTCACGTTCACGAAGCCCCAGCCCTCGCCTGCCTCGTCGCCGATCAGCTCCGAGCAGAACCGGCTCACGTCGTCGTAGTTGCCGTCGATCGCGACGACGCGGCCGCCGTAGATCGACGCCATGACTACCTTCCCGGCCTCCAGCCCGGCCGGGATGAACACACACGAGTCGAGCCCCGCGCGCGTCGCCGCCGCGGCGACCGCTCCGGCCAGGTTGCCGGTGGACGAGCACGAGAGCGTGGTGAAGCCGAACGAGCGCGCCGCCTCGAGCGCGATGGCGACGACGCGGTCCTTGAACGAGTGCGTCGGGTTGCCCGAATCGTCCTTGATGTGCAGGGATCGCAGGCCCAATTCGCGGGCCAGGTTCTCGGCGTGCACGAGCTGGGTGAAGCCGGGGTTCAGGTTCGGCCGGCCGGCGACGTCGGCCGGGACCGGCAGCAGCGGCGCGTAGCGCCAGACCGACTTCGGGCCGCGCTCGATGTCCGCGCGGGTGACGGTGCCGAACTCGTAGGCGACCTCGAGCGGGCCGAAACAGAACTCGCACACGTACGTGGGGCCGAGCTCCGCGCGCTCGCCGCACTCGCGACAGGACAGCGCGACGGCGCGGCCGAAGGACGCGGTGCGGGCGGGGAGGGTGGTTGCGATGGTCATGGCGAGGCCTCTCTCCTCATCTTCCCCGTCGACTGTCGACGGGACGGACTTGGCACCTACGCCCTGGGGGGCCTCGCGTCGCGAAGGTCACCAGGGTGGTTGCCGGAGCTTCGCAGGGCCGTTCCCTCAGCTCCTCTGGATGAGCAAAACTGTGAAGTTGTAGATCCGAGCGGTTCGTATGACCTATTCGGATCGCTTTGCACTCTACCTGATCGCGCCGAATGCACCACATGCGTTTCACCTGGTGGTCATATAGTCCGGGAAGAGTGGCCGCCGTGTGACGACTCAGCGGTGCCGACGGCGCTCGAAAGGTAGAGACAAGCGGTGGACGATTTAGAGCCAGGCCTCGAGTGGTTGTCCCGGCGCACCTCGCGCGAGTCCGACTGGCCGCTGGACAGCCTGCTCGCGCTCAAGGCTGAGAGCGGCGCGACGATGAGCGTCGTGCTCCCCGCGCTCAACGAGGAGCGGACGGTCGGGCCGATCGTCGCGGCGATCGTGGCCGAACTGGCCGGTCCGGGTGCTGGTGGACGAGGTCGTCGTGGCCGACTCCGGCTCGACCGACCGGACCGCCGACGTGGCCCGCGAGGCGGGCGCGCGCGTGGTGCGGCGCGAGGACGTGCTCAGCTTCATCCCGCCGCGTCCGGGCAAGGGCGAGGTGCTGTGGCGCTCGTTGGCCGCGACCTCTGGCGACCTGATCTGCTTCGTGGACGCGGACCTTGAGCAGTTCTCCTCGGCCGTGGTGCGCGGAGTACTCGGCCCGCTGCTGGCCGATCCCGGCATCCTGCTGGTGAAGGCGGCGTACGAGCGGCCGCTGGCGACCGGCGCGACGGTCGCACCCCGCCGGCGGCGGCCGGGTCACCGAACTCATCGCGCGTCCGCTGCTGAACCTTTACTGGCCCGAGTTGGCCGGCGTCGTCCAGCCCCTGGGCGGCGAGTACGCCGGTCGACGCGAGCTGTTCGAGTCGTTGCCGTTCCCGAGCGGATACGGGGTCGAATTCGGGCTGCTCGTCGACACGTACGCCGCGCACGGCCTGGACGCGATCGCGCAGGTGGACGCGGGGATCCGGCGGCACCGGCACCAGGACGAGCAGGCGCTCGGCCGGATGGCGGCGGAGATCCTGCAAGTCGCGCAGGCCAGGCTCGGCGGCCCGAAGCCCGTCTCGACCACGCTGACTCAGTTCACCCGAGCCGGTGGCGCTTTCATGCCGGTGCTGCGGGATACGACCGTCATCGAACGTCCTCCGCTAAGATCACTCGCTTTGGCGTAGCGTCACCAGGGGGTGGGTGAGGAGTGGGGTCGGATCAGGGCGTGGCGCATGGCGCGTGCGATCGCAAGGCGGAGGGTCGCCCTCGGACTGGTTGTCCGTGGGCGGCCCGACAACGCCGCGAGCGTGCGTGACAGGCGACACGACCCCGACCCCACTCCTCACCCACGCCCTCGGCGCGACGTAGGCGCGCACGTGAGCCGGGTCACGTATCGAGACGAGTTGGCTCGAATCATGCTTAACGGAGGCACACTCTGGATACGACCGACACCGTGTCTGAATCGAACGCCGCGGGAGCTCCGCGGGCTTTCGGGCCCGGCAAGGCCTCCGTACTGGTCGCCTCGAATCGGGGCCCGGTCTCCTTCACGCTCACGGAAAACGGCGAGCTGACCGCGAAGCGCGGCGGCGGAGGACTGGTCTCCGGCCTGTCCTCGATCACCGCGCAGGACGCGATCGAGCAGGTTTGGGTATGCGCGGCGCTGTCCGAGGGCGACCGCGCGGCGGCGCGCCGCTCCCCGGGCGGGCGGCTGGACCGCGTCGGCCTGATCGACTCCGCCTCGCCGGTGCGGATGCTCGACATCGAGCACGGGACGCTGCACCGCGCGTACAACGCGGTGGCGAACTCCACCCTCTGGTTCATCCACCACATGCTTTACGCGACACCGTCCAGCCCGTCCTACGGCGGGCGGTTCCGGCGCGAGTGGGAGTCGTACGTCGCGTACAACCGCGCCTTCGCCGAGGCGCTGGCCGAAGAGGCGGCCCCGCAGGCCCGGGTCGTGGTGCAGGACTACCACCTCACGCTGGTGCCGGGGCTGCTTCGAGAATTGCGCCCCGACCTGCGCATCGGCCACTTCTCGCACACGCCGTGGGCGCCGCCGGACTACTTCGGCATCCTGCCGGACGAGATGGCGCGCGGCGTGCTCGAAGGCATGCTCGGCGCGGATTACCTCGGCTTCCTGACGGAGCGTTGGGCGCTGGCGTTCATGGACTGCTGCGAGCGGCACCTCGGCCTGGCCGTCGACCGCGAGCGGATGACCGTCGGCGGATCGGGCGATGAGGCTCCGACCCGAATCGGCGTGCACAGCCTCGGCGTCGACGAGGAGTTCATCGTCGAGCGCGCGAGCCGTCCGGACGTCGAGGGCAGACTGACCGCGCTGCGCGAGGCGATCGGCGACCGCCAGGTGATCGTGCGGGTCGACCGCACCGAGCTGTCGAAGAACATAGTGCGCGGACTCGAGGCGTACGCGGATCTGTTGCGCCGTCACCCCGAGTGGCGCGGCCAGGTCGTGCACATAGCGTTCGCGTATCCGAGCCGGCACGACCTGCCGGAGTACCGCGAGTACACAGCGGCGGTGCTGCGGACGGCCAAGGAGATCGAGGACGAGTTCGGCACGCCGGACTGGGAGCCGCTGATCCTGCACGTCGAGGACGACTTCGCCCGCTCGCTTGCTGCCTACCGGCTCGCGGATGTCGCGGTGGTCAATCCGATCCGCGACGGGATGAACCTGGTCGCCAAGGAGATCCCGATCGTCGCTACCGCTACCGGCGGCTCTTGCGGTCTGGTGCTCTCCCGCGAGGCTGGCGCTTACGCAGAGCTTGGCGAGGATGCGCTGGTCGATCAATCCGTACGACATCACCGGTACGGCTGACGCGCTACACGCCGCGCTGTCGATGGACCGGGACGAGCGCCGTCAGCGGTGCGAACGGCTGGCTGTCGCCGGGGCCGCGTTGCCCCCGCAGCGCTGGTTCGCCGATCAGCTAGCCGCGCTTGGGCAGTAACTTCGGGCGCTAGCGCTTGGCTAGGCGGCGCCGCCCGATCCTGCGTTCCGGGATGCGGTACTCGGGGCTTGGCGCGAGCAACAAGACCAGGACGAGTACCAGCATGAGCCACAACCGCAGGTCACCGACCAGCGAAGCGTCGGATATCAGGACTGGGGATAGCGCCAGCACCGCGCCGGAGGCGAGCGTCCAGATCGGCGCTGTCCGGCGTAGGCCAAGCAGATCCCACAGCATCGCGCCGAGCAGCACGCCGGCCGTGTAGTAGCCGTACACGCCCGGGTCGAGGGCTATTCGCGCACCGACTCCGAGCATGATCACGGCCGGCCATCGGCGCCGGTACACCGCGAGCGCGCCGAGAAGGCAGCCGAGCGCGATCTGTGCTGCGCGGTCCCAGCCCGGTGTGCTCGGCGCGCTGACCCCGAGGGCACGTAACGCCGACGAGGGCTCGTTGACGATGGTGAACTGAGTCACCGTCAGCGTGTGCGTGTCGGCCAGGACGAACGGCAGCCAGGCGACGACGATCGTCGCCACGGTCCACAGCGCTGCGTGTCGGCGGACGCGGCTCGGCACCGCGAGGATCAGCGGAAGGAACACCAGAGCCCACGGCTTCGAGTCGACCGACAGGCCGAGGCAGATTCCGGCGATCGCCGGCAGGTCGGATATCAGCGCCGCGGCGCAGAGGGCGACGCACAGCAGCGCCAGGACGTCGTCGAGGTGACCGTACGCGGCGGCTAGATCGTCCAGCCGATCACGAACGCCGCGCCGCCGGCCAGCATCGTGTAGTGGAAGCGATCGCCCCAGCGCAGTTCGGGGCGCAGCGTGAGCGCGATGTGCTCTACGAGGTAGAGGACCACCAGGCCGAGCGCCGTCATCACCAGCTCGGCGAACAGCCGTCCGCCTAAAGGGCCGACCTGACGCAGCACCTCCGCGACCGCGAACGTGAGCGGGCCGATCTGCAGCTGCGGGTAGTTCGCGTAAACGTGCAGGCCGCCCTGCGGGTGCCCCGGCGCGGCGCCTTCGAACAGCAGCGTGCTGCCCTGCACGAAGTAGTGCCAGGAGTATCCGCCGTGCAGATTGAAGATCATGAACCAGAGGAGTGACCAGCCGCTGAGCAGGCCGAACCGAAGCCGACGCAGTGGGCCCCAGCTTGGGGCGGTCTCGACGTTGGGCAGGACCTCGACGTCGGGAAGAGTGAATGCACGCGTCGGCGGATTGTAGGTCTGGGTCATGCAGCCCCCGGGCTCTTCAATCACTGCTGATGATCACGGCTGAACGTTCATGATGACGCCGAGATCATCAAAGACGGCTGCATGTTCAGGTAAGAAAAACGGAAAATGCCCGTTTTTATGCGGGGCGCGGGTGCGCCCGGCCGGATCTGGCCTGCTGCCGACCGGCCCGCAACCGCCGCAGCCGGTTGACCAACGCCGGTTCGACTCTGCGCCTCGGGGCGATCCAACAATCCGTTGAGCAGCTGGTAGTAGCGGCTCGCCGACATCTCGAAGCGGTCCCGGATCGCCTGCTCCTTGGCCCCGGCGTACTTCCAGTTCTGCTTCTCGAAGGTCAGCACCGCACGCTCGCGTTCGGAAAGTGGCTGACCGCTGGCAGCTGACGCATCGTCTCTACTGGAATCCGACGCGGGCTCAACTAACCCTGACTCGTCTGACGAGGGCTCAGTCGGCTTCGGTACGAACGTTTCTGCGATTGAGGCGGCCGCAGGCTCCATCACAACGGGGATCTTCGACACGTCTTGCCGCAACGTCCTCGACGACATCTGACTGCTCCTCAGCTGCTTTGGCCCCGCCTGGGCCCAGCCCCTCCTAGACATAGTAAGTGCGCGAACTGACAAGTCGAGAGGCTCCGAACAGGTGAGCGAATTCACGCAGATGCACTAACAGGCGCACGCACCGTGACCATGAAGTAGACCACAGAATGATCATTCAAGGCGCATCAAGGCCTCCTTCTAAGCCTTTTAGAGTCTGGTGGACACTTGACGAGAAGAAATTGGTTAAGGAAGGCCTGCCGCATAATTGCGCATTTGCCACTATCGTTTCGTATGATGGCCCATTCATCGCAACTTTTAAGAGCGAGGCGCAAGTAGGCTCCGGAAGCGTTTCGAGAAGCATAATATCCAAGAAAGAGGCGACGTATACTAGACGGGTAGAACCTCAGAGGCCGTTCGGACCGCAGTTTGCCTTCAATGGCCAGGTCGACCTGAAAAAACTCGATATCAATGCGCGGTATCAGAATGCCTTGGGAAGCTCTTTTAGTAGGCATCCTAATTCAATTGGCTCTATACTTCTCTGATACTAATGGGTTCCCAGATATAGATATGCATTGTCCAAGTTAAGGAGTGTGCCAATCGCGAGGAGGCTGAATCGCTGTTCAACACCAGAAGGCCGATCCGATTCTTGAGCTGGCTCGCGAACCAGATATTAGAAAGCGAATCGAAAGCGATGCCGGCTGGCCAAGAGTCCGGAGACGGTATCGCAAATTCTTCTACATGCGCGAGGACTTGGGATCGAGATGGCCTATCCGGTTCCCGAATATCTCGGAAAACCAGACCGTACCCTCGCGGTCGAGCGCGATAATGAAAGGCCCGCTCACGCGCTTGCGGCAGATTGGCAGCATCCGCGAGTTCGAGTCTGACCGCAAGCGCGTAGCGGGCCTTTCATTATCGCGCTCCGAAGCCGCGAGGGTACGGTCTGGTTTTCCGAGATATTCGGGAACCGGAATAGAGACCCCACCCTCCGCGCATGTAGAAGAATTTGCGATCCGTTTTCCGGACTCTTGGCCAGCCGGCATCGCTTTCAATTCGCTTTCTAATATCTCGACGCGAGCCACCGAAGAATCGGATCGGCCTTCTGAACAGCGATTCAGCCTCCTCGCGATTGGCACACTCCTTAACTTGGACAATGCATATCTATATCTGGGAACCCATTAGTATCAAGAAGTATAGAGCCAATTGAATTAGGATGCCTACTAAAAGAGCTTCAAGGCATTCTGATACCGCGCATTGATATCGAGTTTTTTTGGTCGACCTGGCAGTTGAAGAGCAAACTGCCAGATCAAACAGCACTAAGAGGTTATTTTTACCCATCTAGTATACGTCGCCTGCT
>CAVQPP010000438.1:0-8907 GCA_963714445.1 uncultured Actinomycetota bacterium | reverse complement strand
CGCGGTCGTGTCGAGCTCGCTGCTCGACGCTGCGTCTGAGGCGACCTCCATGGCCGGTTACGCCGAGGACGGTCCGCTCCCGCGATGCCCACCACGCCGTCCGCGCACGCCGCGCTCGGCTCGTCCGCCGCCAGCGCGCCGACGCGCAACGCGCCACGCTGCGTCGCGCCGCGGAACTCGGCATCGGCGCGGTGCACGAATGTGGCGGCCCGCAAATCGCCGGAGAGGACGACTTCACCGCCCTGCTCGCGCTCGGCGCCGATCCCGACCGTACCGACGCCCTACGTGTTCGGGTATTGGGGCGAGCTAACCGACCCGGTCAAGGCGATCGAACTCGGCGGAGTCGGCGCCGGGGGAGACCTGTTCATCGACGGCGCGATCGGTCGCACACGGCCTGCATGCGTGAGGCGTACGCCGATGCCGCCGCGACCGGGCTCGGTGCGGCGACGTCGGCTGGATACGCCGGGGCCGCGTATCTGACGGCCGAGCAGATTGGCAGCTTCTTGGTTTCGTGCGTTGAGGCCGGGGTGCAGCCTGGGTTCCATGTCATTGGGGACTACGGGCTCGATCTGCTTGTGGCCGGGCTTGATCTGGCGCACGACCTGCTCGGTGGCCGGCGGCTGCGGGGCGCGCGGGTGCGTGCCGAGCACGCCGAGATGCCGGACCATGAGCACATCAAGAAGTTCGTGCACCACGGCGTGATCGTTTCCGCGCAGCCAGGCTTCGACGCCGCGTGGGGCGGCACGGAGGGCATGTACGTCCAGCGGCTTGGCTCGGGGCGTGCGCTCGGGATGAATCCGTTTGCGGCGCTGAGTGCTGCTGGGGTGGTGCTTGCGTTCGGGTCCGACGCCCCGGTGATTCCGCTCGGCGGGTGGGAGGCGGTGCGCGCGGCGGCCTTCCATCAGACGGCAGCCTCTCGAATGACCGCACGTGCCGCGTTCGCCGCGCACACACGCGGGGGGTGGCGTGCGCTGGACCCGAAGGCTCCGGGCGTACCGGGTGATGAGAGCGGCGTGCTCGCGCCGGGGACGCCAGCGACCTACGCGGTGTGGGACGCCGGGGATCTGGTCGTACAGACCCCCGATTCGCGGGTGGCCGTCTGGTCCGCCGACGAGCGCGCTGGCGTGCCCGGATTGCCCGACCTGACCCCTGGCGTCGCGCTGCCGCGCTGCCTGCGCACGGCGGTCCGTGGACGTCTCGTGCATGATCTTCTGGCCGCCGACCAGCCCTCGGCTCGATAGATTCGCCCTGTATAGTTTCGCAAGGTGGACACCGTACCGGCGTCGATCGAACGCCCCGACGAGCCGCTTCAGGCGCCGGATCAGGGTTCGAGTACGTCGTTGACATCGGGGCGTCGGTCTCGTTTCAGGTTGCGCAGGCCTCGGCTGCGCCGTCCACAGCCTGGTACTCACTGGATTCCGCAGTTCACGGCCGCGTTGTCCGGGCTGCTGCTCGTCGCCGCGTTCCCGCCGATTGGGTGGTGGTGGGTCGCGCCGCCGGCCGTCGCCGCATTCACGCTCAGCGCGCAGGCCGCCGCGGCCACGCGTGCGCGGCGTGGCCTGCGTAGGCCGGGTGTCGCGGCTGCTTGGGCCGGGTTCTGGTTTGGGCTGGCGTTCTGCGTCTTCGTGTTCAAGTGGCTGACTACGGTCGGGACTGACGCTTGGATCGTCCTGAGCATCGTCGAGGCGCTGTACTTCGTCCCGCTCGGTGCGGCGACGGCCGCGGTTACCCGGCTTCGCGGCGCGGTGCTGTGGCAGGCGCTGATGTGGGTCGCCGAGGAGGCGCTGCGCGACCGTTGGCCGCTGCAGGGGTTCTCTTGGGGGCGGCTCGCCTTTAGTCAGAGCCACACCGTGTTCACGCCACTCGCGGCGCTTGGCGGGGCGCCGCTGGTCAGCTTCGCTACCGCGCTTGCTGGCACGGCGCTGGCTGCTTTGCTGTTGATGTTGTATCGGTCGGCGTCGTATCGCGGGGTATGGCGGGGGAGAGGGTCGGCGGATCGGCGGGAGCGGGTCGGGCGGGTTGCGTGGCTGCTGATGGGTGGCTGGATGCTGCTCGCGGTCGCGGTGCCGATCGTGGGGCAGCTGGTGCCGCTGCAGACGACTGCGGGTAAGCCGATTGAGCTCGCCGCTATCCAGGGCAACGTGCCGCGCACTGGGCTCGATGCGTACGGCCAGGCGTCGGCGGTGCTGGATAACCACATCGCGGTCACCGACGAGTACGCGGCGCTGATCGCCGCTGGCAAGCTTCCGCAGCCGGTCGCGGTCTTCTGGCCCGAGGATTCCGACGACGTTGATCCGTTCCAGGACGCGATCGCCTACTCGAAGCTGATGCAGGCGGCCCAGGTGGTGCACGTTCCGATCCTGGTCGGCTCGATCGTCGATGTCGGGGCGGGGCAGGCTCGCAACGAGGGCATCGTCTGGGATCCGGCTACCGGCCCGGGGCAGTCGTACACCAAGCGGCACCTCGTGCCGTTCGGCGAGTACATCCCGTATCGCGCGCAGCTGACTAAGTTCATCTCAGAGCTCTCACGCGTCCCGCGCGACTACGTCTCGGGAAACACGCCGGGTGTGCTTACCATCAACGGCGTGCATATCGCCGACGTGATCTGCTTTGAGGTCGCCTACGACGACATAGTGCACGACTCGGTGCGTTCCGACACCGGCGTGATGGTCGTGCAGACCAACAACGCTACGTACGGCTGGAGTGGCCAACCGGAGCAGCAGTTGGCGATCACGCAGCTGCGTGCGGTTGAGCACGGACGTCCGGTGATGATCGCCGCGACCAGCGGTATATCCGGGTACATCACCGCCGATGGCAACGTGCAGCAGGAGACCCGGCAGTTCACGCCGGATGTCGTCGCCGCCGAGGTCACGCCGCGCACCGGGCTTACGTTGGCCGATCGCCTTGGTGCGTGGCCGGAACTGGCGATGACCGCTGCGGCGTTGATCGGTTGGGCGTTGGCCATGCGAGCCGGTCGGCGCGCAACAGCTGTATCGGCTGCCGCACCTGTAGCAGTCGAAGCCGTAGAAGCTACAGCTATGCAACCGGAACCGGTCCGATTGCAGTCGGTTGAGCAGCATTCAATGCAAGAGGTCGCTGAAGGCTCCGGTAACCTGGCGGCGGCCCCGAGCTCCACGAGTCCCACGCCACCACCAAGGAAGGCCCGTACGTGACTTCCCCGACCAGCCCGGCCGACGACGCCACCGCCAGCGCCGCAGGCCCCGACCAAGTTCTCGTGATCATCCCGACCTACAACGAGTCGGAGAACCTGGAACGGATCGTCACCCGGCTGCACGAGCACAATCCCGAGGTCCACGTCCTCGTCGCCGACGACAACAGCCCCGACGGCACCGGCGAGATCGCGGACAAGCTGGTCGCGGCGGACGCCCGCATCCACGTGCTGCACCGCAAGGGCAAGGAAGGCCTCGGCGCCGCCTACCTGGCCGGATTCGCCTGGGGGCTGGACGCACGGCTACGGCGTCATCGTGGAGATGGACGCCGACGGCTCGCACCGCCCGGAGGACCTGCCCAAGCTGCTGACCGCGCTGCGCGAGCAGAACGCCGACCTGGTGCTCGGCTCACGCTGGGTCAAGGGCGGCAAGGTGGTCAACTGGCCGATGTCGCGCGAGATCCTGTCCCGCGGCGGCAACCTGTACGTCCGCCTGGCCATCGGCATGAAGCTGCGCGACGCGACTGGCGGCTTCCGCGTGTTCCGCCGCACACGCTCGAGGGGATAGGGCTCAAGGACGTCGAGTCGGCCGGCTACTGCTTTCAGGTAGATATGGCGCGCCGCGCCGTGCATGCCGGATTCAAGGTCGTCGAGGTGCCGATCATCTTCGTGGAGCGCGAGTTCGGCGTTTCGAAGATGTCCGGCAACATCGTCTTCGAGGCGCTGTGGCGCAGCACGGTCTGGGGCTTCCAGGACCGCGCCGCGAAGCTGACCGGTCGGGCCGTAAGAAAGTAGCCGGGCCGGTGGCCGCAGTCGTAACACGTAACGGGGTACACATGCGTCCGCACAGCCGAGACGGCCGCCCGAGGCGGCCGTTTCCGGTTCGTTCCGTGCGCAGGGGCGAGGACTGCATCAGGCCTGGAGTACGGAACCCGTGCCGGGCCTCTGCCCGTCGTCCGCTCCGCGCAAGCCAAGCCAGGCTGGCTCGCGGCGGCGACTTGCCCGCCGGGGCCTTCTTGGCGGCTGGCTTCGCTGACGGCCGGCCGACTGACTTGGTGGCCGGCGACTTCGACGCCGGAGCGGCCTTGACGGTCGCGCTCTTCTTCGTCGGCGGGGTCTTCGTCGCGGGCCCGCCCTTTGCCGCGACGGAGCTTACCGTCGATGGCGTGCCGGTCCTGCTGTCGACCAAAGCCGCCTGCGATTGCGACTGTGCCTGCATCACGCCGCGGCCGATGCCACCGGTGCGCAGTACCTCAAGGCGCTCGGCCAGGACCTCCTCGAGGTCGGCCATCGTGCGCCGCTCCATCAACATGTCCCAGTGGGTCCGGGTCGGCTTGCCCGGCTTCTCCTCCGGGGCCACGCCGTCCACCCGCAGCGCCTGCGCGCCGCAGACTCGGCATTCCCACATCGCCGGTACGTCGGCTTCCGCCGCGAACGGAATTTCGAATCGGTGCCCATTGGGGCAGCCGTACTCCACGTCCTGCCGGGGCGCCAAATCTATACCGTTGTCGGTTTCATAGCTGGTCGCGCCGAGCCGCGTGCCCCGTAGCGCTCGCTCGCTCATGTCCCCTTGTCCTCCTGCCTGCGGCACGCGCCGCAGCGCCAAAACCGCATCCGTCCGTCCGTGTGAGCTAAACGTCTAGGACCGCCGCCTTGTTCCCCCGCAGGTGTAGCAACGCACAGCGAACCGTCGATGACTACGCCATACCCGGACATAACTGGTCAAATCTAGGCAGGCACCCGGATGCACATGTTCCTGCGGATACGGGAGTGTGCCCGAGTGGCAAACTGTTGGTCAAAACGGTTGGAAAACGCCGCTCAGACAGCTGCGGCCAGGCACAATACATTGTCTGTCCGTTCCACTGTCCCGCAGTTCCATTGTCCTGTGCAATTTGCCGTGCCTCCGGGCCCCCGCCCGCGAGTAGAAGGGCGAGCCGTTGAGCGCCGCCGCCGTGGAGCCGCGTCGGCCTGCGGACCAGGACGCGACCCGCTACGTGTGCGCGGCGGCCCACGTCGATCCCGACTACGCCCACCGGGTCGTACGCGAACTGCTGGTGGCCGAGCATCGGCTGCCCGTCCCGCATCCGTCGCTGGACCTGCTGACGGTAGTACGCCACGCATCGCCTCGCGGGCTCGCAGGCTCTACCGCGACGGCGCGATCGTGATCGTCCTCGCGCTCGCCACGGCGGTCGCCGGCTGGAGCGTCGTCGCCTGGTACGCCGCGCTCGCCGGACTCTGGCTGATTCTGCGCGCCACGCGCCGCGACGACGCCGGACCGGTGGCACGTGACGTCGGCCTGCTCGTCGCGCTGGTGTGGAGTTTCGCGGCGCTCGTGCTGATCACGCTGATCGCCACCACCGCGGACCCTTTCGGGCTGCGCGAGGCCTGGCACGTGTCCCGGCCGACGGCACCGATTGGCCGTACGTATCGGAGCACCGCTCGCCGCCGCCTTCTGCTGCTGGCTCGCCGTGCTCGGCGAAGAGATCGCCGCCTACGTGACGGTCGTCGAGCGCTTCGCCGCGACCGGTTCACCCGGGCCGCTGGCTGTCCGCCGAGCCCGCATGGGCCCAGCACGCCCTCGCCGTCCTTGGCGAGCGGCTGGCCGACGGCCGCCTTGAGCACCACCCGGTCGCCGACCCGGCGAACCCCTTCGTCGGCGCCGGTGCCCAAGTGCTGCGCCGCCGCTGGCTGATAGATCTCGGCCCGGCCGCGTCCCGCTCGGCGCCTTTCGACGTGGCCGACCTGCTCGACCGGATCGGCGAGCGGCTGGCGGAGGGCTTCGGCACGCTGGACCCGGCCGATCCGTCCGACAAGGGCGGCCAAGTCGTCGTGGACGACTGCGCGATCTCCACCGTGCCCGCGCTGGCCACCCGCGCCGCCGGAAACGAAGTGCGGCTGCTGCCGGACGCTCCGGACGTCGCGCGCCGGGGCAGCGGGCCCCGGGTGTTCCGCCGGGTACGCGTCGGCGCCGATCCGGCGGGGCTCTTGGTGACCGGGTTCATCAACGCCACGGCCGGCGCCGGGCTGTTGCAGGTCGAGCTGTACGGACACGTCCTCGGCCCGATCGCGCCGCGCTACCGCGTCCCCGACCGCGCCGCGCCGTTCAACGGCGCCGCCGCACTCACGTGCGCGGTGCGCGCCGCACGCAAATTGCCGGACGCCGCGTTCAAGGCGCCGCGCGGCGTACTGCGCACCACCGCCGATCCGATCCGCCGCCGACGCCACCGTGCGCTGCTCGGCCGCGCGGCGGCATCCGGCCTGACGGTGACGGCGGGCGCGAGTTTCGACATGCGTGAGGCCGTCGCGGCGAAACCGGGCACGGACCGCTTCGCCGACGAGGACGCGAACCTTTACCTCGCGGTGATCGAGCGCCGGGTGCGCGAAGAGCTGCGTCCGCTGCTGCCGAAGGGCACAACCGAGTTCTGACGCGCTGAAGCAGTGTCTGGGCTCCCTGCGCGGGCTCTGGCGGACCCTCAGCGCACCATGATGGCTTCGGCTTCGGCCTCCGCGCGCGCGACCGCTTCCGCCTGACGGCGCTCCTCGTCGTCCTCGGGCAGTTCCGGCTCGCCGTAGGTCTCCAGCGCCGGCTCGGCGGTCGCCTCGCCGCCGTCCGTGCCCGCCGCGTCCTCGTAGGGATTCGCTATCTGCGCCCAGACGACCTTTCCGGTGCCGGTCGGGCGCACGCCCCAACGCGCCGAGAGCGTCTGCACGATCACCAGGCCACGATGCCGCTCGTCGCTCGAGCCGGTGGGTGTCGGGCGGGCCAGGCGTCCGTCTCCGTCGGCCACCTCGAGCAGCACCGAGCCGGGACGGCGGCGCAGCCGCAGCTCCATCGGCGTGCCGGCGTGCTCCACCGCGTTGGTCACCAGCTCGCTGACGATCTGCAGGATCGGGTCGACCAGCTTGTCCAGGCCCCACTGCTCCGCTGTCGCGCGGGCGAACCGGCGGGCGGCGCGGGCCGCGCCGAGCGTGGGGGAGAGCGTCACCGAGGCCTTCTCGGTCGCCGCCGGATGCGCCGCGACGAAGAGCACTGCGACGTCGTCGTGCTCGGCGCCGGTCAGCATCTCCTCGGCGAGGCGCGTCGCGCCGTCCTGCACGTTGACCGCGGACTCGGGTTTGCACAGCTCGGCGAGTACCGAACGCAGCCGACCGAGGCGGTCCTGCAGCAACTGGTCCCGGCACTCCACCAGGCCGTCCGTGTAAAGCAGGAGCCTGGCATCCTCGGGCATCGGCTTGGCCATGTCGGCGAACACCGCGCCTTCCAGGCCGAGCGGCATGCCGAGATCCGCCTCGAGCAGCGCCACCGTCCCGTCCGGCGAGACCAGCGCGGGCGGCAGGTGCCCCGCGTTCGCCCACCGCACTGTCCGTCGCTGGGGTCATACACCGCGTATACGCACGTGGCGATCTGGTCATTCGGCAGCTGGCACACCAGGTGGTTGACTTGGTCGAGCACCTGCGCCGGCGGCAGGTCCATCACCGCGTAGGCCTGGATCGCGGCGCGCAGCTGACCCATCACCGCCGCCGCGCCGATCCCGCGCCCCATCACGTCGCCGATCACCAGTGCCACGCGGTCCGCCGACAGCGCGATCACGTCGAACCAGTCGCCGCCGACCCGGGCGCCCTGCTCTCCGGGCAGATACGCGGTCGCGACGTCCAGATCGCCGAGCCGCGGCGGCGCCGCCGGCAGCAGCGAACGCTGGAGCCGCATCGCCGTGGTCCGCTCGTGCCGATAAAGGCGCGCGTTCTCCATCGCACTGGCCGCCTGCGCCGCGATGCCCTGCGCCAGCTGCTCGTCCCGCTCGGTGAACACTCCTGGGTCACCGTGGCCGAAGTAGAACGAGCCCAGGACCTCGCCGTTGGCCGCGATTACCGGCACGGCCATGTACGAGCGCACCGGCGGATGCCCGGCGGGCATCCCGTAGTGCGGCGCGGTGACCCCGTAGCGCGGATCGCGTGTCACGTCCGCGCTGCGGAATGTGGAGCGGCTCGGCGGGTCCGTGACGAACAGCGCTGTGCCCTGTGGGTCGCCCAGCCGCTCGAAGCTCTGCGGGGGCAAGCCGGCGAGTGCGTGTTTTACCCGTCTGACGCCGTCTTCATCGACCGCTGAGAAGAAGAACGCGCCGAATCGCGCGCCCACGACGCTGGTGGCCGCCTCGATCGCCTGCCGTACCAGCCTGCCGAGATCAAGCTGCTTGGAGAGCGTCTGCCCGACCGAGTACAGGATCTCGACGATCCGTGACTCCTGCGCCAGCCGCTCGCGCTGCTCCCGCAGCGCCGCCTCGACCGTCGGCCTGGGACGCACCGACCAGC
Organism: uncultured Actinomycetota bacterium; assembly: GCA_963714445.1. GTDB lineage: Bacteria > Actinomycetota > Actinomycetes > Streptomycetales > Catenulisporaceae > Actinocrinis. The sequence continues at coordinate 428 of CAVQPP010000438.1, read as the reverse complement.
CCGCCGAATCGTCCAGCGCGGCCGGCGGCAGGATCGGGCTGGCGTTGTGCCGCTCGTCGATGCCTGCCTCGCCGTCGACGCGGGGCATCACCCGGGCCACCGGCGGCGCCGGGTCGAACAGCGGCAGATGCGCGAACGGCGCCAGCGCGGAACGCAGCGCCTCGGTCACCGCGCCGAAGCGATGCGCGGTCACCGCGTCGATCGCCACCCGCGAGAAGATCACCGTGGTGAACACTTCGCCGCTCGGCAGGATGCCGCCGAGCCCGAGCGCGGCGGTCACGCCGTAACCGTCGACCAGCCACTGCGCCGGCACCAGCGGCGAACCGGCCGCGTCGGAGACCAGGTGCACGGCCACCCGGGCCGGACGGCCCTCCTCGTCACGATGGCCGCCGTCGTTGTGGTGACCTGTGTCGTAGTGATCTGCGTCG
>CAVQPP010000437.1:0-13008 GCA_963714445.1 uncultured Actinomycetota bacterium | reverse complement strand
ATCAAAGCGGATGCGAAAGGAAGCAGACAACCGCCAGCCTAAGACCTGTAGTACTTGTGGGGAGAAGGCCCGCCATTGGTAGACGGACTTGCAGAGAGGAACTAGACCCAAACGACGGCGACAGCGAGCTCGAGACCGTGAGATTTATTCATCATCAGATTCAATATCACCAGTACAAAATAGACGGCAGTGGCAGCGGCAGCGGCAGCAGCGAGACCGGGAGATTCAGGAATCACTATCAGACAGCCTAACTAGTAATGTGGAGGTTGATGACCAATTCTCTGTCGAAATGGCACTATACGACAGACGCATAGCACGGGGCTTTCTTGCTGGTTGAAAGAATGGAAGCTATTATAGCTAGTGAAGTAATGGATGGCATTGGAGAAGCGACCTGAGTCTCAGGACTCAGTGTCAGGACTCGTCCTCGGCCAGCAGGGAGCGGGTGCGGTTCGGGTCGACCGGGATGCCGGGGCCCATGGTCGTGGTGAAGGTGACCTTCTTCAGGTACCGGCCCTTGGCGGCGGACGGCTTGACTCGCAGCACCTCGTCGAGCGCGGCGGCGTAGTTCTCCACCAGCTGCTCGTCGGTGAACGAGGTCTTGCCGATGATCAGGTGCAGGTTCGAGTGCCGGTCCACCCGGAACTCGATCTTGCCGCCCTTGATCTCGGTGACCGCCTTCGCCACGTCCGGGGTCACCGTGCCGGTCTTCGGGTTCGGCATCAGGCCGCGCGGACCGAGCACTCGGCCGAGCCGGCCGACCTTGCCCATCAGGTCCGGGGTGGCCACGACGGCGTCGAAGTCCAGGAAGCCCTTGGCGACCTGGTCGATCAGCTCGTCCGCACCGACGTGGTCGGCGCCCGCGGCGCGGGCGGCCTCGGCACGGTCACCGGTGGCGAAGACCAGGACCCGGGCGGTCTTACCGGTGCCGTGCGGGAGGATGACGGTCGAGCGGACCATCTGGTCGGCCTTGCGGGGGTCGACCCCGAGCCGCAGGGCGACCTCGACGGTCGCGTCGAACTTCACCTTCGAGGTGGCCTTCGCGAGGCGGACCGCCTCGAGCGGGCTGTAGAACAGTCGCGGTCCACGGTGGCCGCGGACGCCTTGTAGTGCCTTGCTGCGCTGCATCGCTGCTCCTGAATCTGTTTCGGAGTCGTGGTCCGTGGGCCGCGCTAGGCCCTGCCACGGTTTCGGCGGGCGGCCTGAAGCAGCCGATCCGACGCGTTAGTCCTGAGCCGTACTAGTCCTGAGCTGTGTCAGTCCTGAGCTGTGTCAGTCCTGAACAGTGACGCCCATCGACCGCGCGGTGCCGGCGATGATCTTCGCCGCCGCGTCGATGTCGTTGGCGTTGAGGTCTTCCATCTTGACCTGGGCGATCTCCCGCACCTGCGCCTGGGTCAGCGAGCCGACCTTGGTCTTGTGCGGCACCGCGCTGCCCTTGTCCAGGCCGGCGGCCTTGAGGATGAGCCGGGCGGCCGGCGGGGTCTTGGTGACGAAGGTGAAGGAACGGTCCTCGAAGACCGAGATCTCCACCGGGACGATCTGCCCGCGCTGCGCCTCGGTGGCCGCGTTGTACTGCTTGCAGAACTCCATGATGTTGACGCCGTGCTGGCCCAGCGCGGGGCCGACCGGCGGGGCCGGGTTCGCCATACCGGCCTTGATCTGCAGCTTGATGATCGCTGCGAGCTTCTTCTTGGGAGGCATGCTCCGGGTCCTTAACTGAAAACGCCGTGGTTTCGCGCCCGAAAGCCCCCAACGCCTCGCCAGGCGTGCAAAGGGGGTCATGGCGCAGCGTTCAAGGCTACCTGACGCTGTCGGCCCCGACCAAAACGATGGTCGGGGCCGAAGAATTCCTTGTCAGCGCTGCTGGTCTGTCGCCAACCGTCAGTTCTTCTGACTGTCGCTAGTTCTTCTGGATCTGGCTGAAGGACAGCTCCACCGGGGTCTCCCGGCCGAAGATCTCCACCAGGCCCTTGACCTTCTGCGAGTCCGCGTTGATCTCGTTGATCGTCGCCTGCAGCGTGGCGAACGGGCCGTCGATGACGGTGACCGAGTCGCCGACCTCGAAGTCGAGCACCTTGACCTCGATCGCGGGCTTCGGCGTACCGTCCGGCTGCGGCTGGTCGGCCATCAGGATCTTGGTGACCTCGTCGATGGTCAGCGGGAACGGCTCGTGGGCGTTGCCGACGAAGCCGGTCACGCCGGGGGTGTTGCGCACCGCGCCCCAGGAGTCCGGGTCAGGTCCATCCGCACCAGGACGTAGCCGGGGAACTTGTTGCGCTTGACCTTCTTGCGCTGGCCGTTCTTGACCTCGACGGCCTCCTCCATCGGCACCTCGATCTGGAAGATGTAATCCTCCATGTTGAGGGACTGGATGCGCGTCTCCAGGTTCTGCTTCACCCGGTTCTCGTAGCCCGCGTAGGAGTGCACGACGTACCAGTCGCCGGGCGCCCGCCGCAGCGCCTCGCGGAACTCCTCGATACCGACCGGCACCGCCGGCTCGGGCACGTCGCCGTCGAGGGCGCCGTCGCTATCGCCGTCGCCATCGAAGTCGAAAGCCGTCTCGTCCTTCTCCGCGGCGGTCTCGACGGGTTCCTCGGCCTCGCCAAAGACGGAGCCGGCCGTCAAGCCGTCTCCCTCGTCGTACTGCGCCGATTCGTTCATGTCGTCGGACACTGCGGCCTCTGCTTCCTTCTGCTCACACCTCTACTGCTTCCAGACTAGCCGGTGCGGAGGGTGTGGACGGCCACACGGGCCGCGCGGCGGCCGCGCGTCCGGAAGCAGATCCGGTCGCAATACCCGGAAGACCCCGAAAACCGTGCGCGAAACGAAACGTGAACGCCGCGCGATCAGCCGAAGACGGCCTGGATCGCGTGACTGAGACCGAAGTCGATCAGCGCGACGATGCCGATGATGCACAGCACGAATACGATCACGACCGAGGTGTACGTGAACAGCTCGGTACGCGTCGGCCAGACCACCTTGCGCAGTTCGGCGACGATCTGGCGGTAGAACAGCGTCGGCGAGGTCCGCTTCTTGCGCGGCGTCGCCTTACGCTCCGGGACGGCCTTCGCCTTGGCCCGGACCTTCTGCTCTTCCGCCTTGCGCTCGGCCCGCGACTGTTTGGTCTTGGTCCCCCCGGCGGCCTTCCGCTCGGCCGCGTCCTGCGGCTCGATCGCCTCGGGGACCCCGTCCAGGTCCTCGGCGTCGCTGCGCGTCTGGCTCACCTGCTACCTCACCCTGGTCACTCGTGTCGGTTGCGCCATGCACCGCAAAGCGTACGACGCGAGGCGCGCCAAGGCCACCTTCCCAGCGGAAGGCGGCCTTGGCGCGGTTGAGATCCTGCGTGATCCAGCCGGAACCACCTACTCACGTGAGTAGGTGGTCGTCCGCTGTTCATCGTGCAGGGCCGGAGGGACTTGAACCCCCAACCCCCGGTTTTGGAGACCGGTGCTCTGCCAATTGAGCTACGACCCTATGTATCCCGCCGCGAGCCAACGGCCCGGACCTCGGCGAGGACAACTGGAGTCTAGAGGTTACGGCATCGCGGAGTCGAATGAGTAGCCTCATCGCCGGAGCGTGACCGCCAAGGATGCATTAGCACAAACCACGCTGCGAGCACCGCCCCGAAAGTGACACGATGTGCTTGTCGTCAGCCGACGTCGACCCCCCGCAGCGCATCACAGCAGCACCGACAACAGCTGGAGCACCGCTTCCGATGAGCACCGACGCCACCGCCCCGTCCCCCTCCCCGTTTCCGCGCGTCTCGCGCCGGATCGGCTCGATCGCCGAGTCCGCGACCCTCGCCGTCGACGCCAAGGCCAAGGCCCTCAAGGCGGCCGGACGCCCGGTGATCGGCTTCGGCGCCGGAGAGCCCGACTTCCCGACGCCGGACTACATCGTGGAGGTGGCGGTCGAGGCGGCGCGCAATCCGAAGTACCACCGCTACACGCCGGCCGGCGGCCTGCCGGAGCTGAAGGCGGCGATCGCGGCGAAGACGGAGCGCGACTCGAAGGTGTCGTTCGCGCCGGGGCAGATCCTGGTCACCAACGGCGGCAAGCAGGCGATCTACAACGCCTTCGCGACGCTGCTGGACCCGGGCGACGAGGTGCTGGTGCCGACACCGTTCTGGACCACGTACCCGGAGTCGATCCGGCTGGCCGGCGGCGTCCCGGTCGAGGTGCTGGCGGACGAGAACGCCGGCTACCTGGTGACGGTGGATCAGCTCGAGGCGGCGCGTACGCCGCGTACCAAGGTTCTGCTGTTCGTCTCGCCGTCGAACCCGACCGGCGCGGTGTACTCCCCGCAGCAGGTCGCCGAGATCGGCCGCTGGGCCGACGAGCACGGCCTGTGGGTGCTGACCGACGAGATCTACGAGCACCTGGTCTACGGCGACGCCGAGTTCGTCTCGATCCTGCACGCGGTTCCGGCACTGGCCGACCGCTGCATCGTGGTCAACGGAGTCGCGAAGACGTACGCGATGACGGGTTGGCGGGTCGGCTGGATGGCCGGACCGGCCGACGTGGTGAAGGCGGCGACGAACCTCCAGTCGCACGCGACGTCGAACGTCTCGAACGTGGCGCAGGTCGCGGCGCTCGCGGCGGTGTCCGGCGACCTGTCGGCCGTCTACGAGATGCGCGCGGCCTTCGACCGGCGCAGGCGGACGATCGTGCGGATGCTGAACGAGATCGAGGGCGTCGACTGCCCGGAGCCGCTCGGTGCGTTCTACGCGTATCCATCGGTGAAGGGTGTGCTGGGCAAGGAGATTCGCGGCCGAGTGGTCACGACCTCGTCGGAACTGGCCGCGGTGATCCTGGACGAGGCTGAGGTGGCTGTCGTTCCCGGCGAGGCGTTCGGGCCGTCCGGCTACATGCGACTGTCGTACGCGCTCGGCGACGACGACTTGGTCGAGGGCGTCTCGCGGATCCAGAAGCTGCTCGCCGAAGCGAAGTAACGCATAAGCGTATAGATACATAAATAGTGCGGGCCGACTTCCGGAGTTGATCCGGGGTCGGCCCACAGCACTTGCCGGCGAGAGTTAGTCGGCTGCGATGCTCTCAGCCGGACGCGGCTTGCGGTTCGGCACCAGCCACATGGCCAGCGACGCTGTCGCGAGCATTGCGGCTCCCGTCCAGACGGCCGGCGTGACGCCGTTGAGGAAGTGCTGCGCCGGGGAGAGTGTGCGCGTCGGGCCGTAGCCGCCGCGCGCCGCGAAGATGGCGCCCATCACCGCGATGCCGAGCACGCCGCCGAACTCGCGGATCGCGTTGTTGATGCCGGAGGCGATGCCCTCTTCGTGTCGCTTCACCGAGCTGAAGACCATGTTGGCGATCGGGGCGAAGAACATCGCGTTGCCGATGCCGCCGAACACCAGGCCGGGCAGCAGGTGCGTGTAGGGCACGCTGACCGTGCTCACGTCGGCCAGCCAGGCCAGCGCGCCGGCCTCGAACATCAGGCCAAGTGCGACGATCGAGCGTCCGCCGATCCGGTCCGAGAGGATGCCCGCCACCGGAGCGAGCACCATCGGCATCGCGGTCCACGGCAGCATCCGCACGCCGGAGGCCAGCGGCGAGTAGCCCCAGATCAGCTGGAAGGTCTGCGCCAGGAAGAACACCGAGCCGAACATCCCGAAGAACATCAGCATCGAGGCGAGGTTGATCAGCGGGAACGCGCGGCCCCGGAAGAGGCGCAGCGGCAGCATCGGGTGGTCGGTGCGTGCCTCGCGCAGCACGAATCCGGCGAGGGCGGCCACGCCGACCGCGAAGCCGGCCAGGATCTCGGGGTTGGTCCAGCCGATCGAGTCGCCGCGGATCAGGCCGAGCACGATGCCGAACAGGCCCAGGCTGACGAGCACGTTGCCGATCAGGTCCAGCTTCTGCGACGGTCCGTGGCTCTCAGTGAGCCAGAAGCGGGACAGCGGTACGACGATCACACCGATCGGGACGTTCAGCCAGAAGATCCACTGCCACGAGGAGCCCTCGACTACCGCTCCACCGATAACCGGGCCGAGCGCGATCGCCAAGCCCGCCAAGGCTCCCCAGCCACCGATGGCGAGTCCGCGCCGTTCGGGCCGTACCGCCGCGGAGAGCATCGTGAGGGTGAGTGGTACGACGATCGCACCGCCGATGCCCTGCACCGCTCGTGCGGCGATCAGGACGCTGATGTTCGGCGCGAGTGCCGAGACGACGGACGCCATCGTGAACAGGCCGAGGCCGAGCGAGAACATCCGGCGCCTGCCGAACCGGTCGCCGAGCGTGGAACCGGTCAGCAGGAAGACCGCGAAGGTCAGCGTGTAGGCGGAGATCGTCCACTGCAAGCCCTGCAGGCCCGCGTGCAGCGACTTCTGGATCGACGGCAGCGCCGTGGTCACCACGAGGTTGTCGAGCTGCGCCATGAACATCGCGACGCTGGTGATGACGAACGTCCGGATCGGGTGGCCGATGGTGGCCGCCGCTGCGGCGTTCGTCGTGAGGTTCGTCGCGCCGGTGGTCGTTGTCGTCGTGACTGTCGTCGCCGTTTGCGTCGACGACGCGCTCTGCGCCGGAGCGTGAGTAAGACCAGTGTTTGCGTTGGGCCCTGAGTTCGCGTTGTCGATCGGTGGCGCGGTAGTCGTCTCGGACATGGTCAGCCCCTCCGGTTAACCTGGTTACTAGTTATCAGTCACTAACTACGATAGGTAGTTATCGGTCACTAATTTCATAAGAGACAGTGGTGCCGTGTCAGATATCAGGCTGTGTCAGATATCCGGGACGACTGCGATACCTGAAGATGTGAAAGCTAAGCGGTTAGCTGCGTCTCAGCCTGGCGGCCGCCGATTTGATGCAGCGACGAACTGTCCGACGCGAGCGCCTCGATGATCGGCGTCCACTGCGGATCATCGCCCTCGATGCGCCCCATCGCCGCGATCACATTGCAGAACATGCCCTTGGCGAAGAAGAGCACGCGGTCCTGGATCGGCAGGCCGCTGAGCTTCTCGACCTCGTCCCAGATGCCCTGCATGCAACGCCGCGTCTGCCGCTGGATCTCCTCGTCGTAGCAGGCCGCGAAGGTCTGCAACTGCATCAGCAGCCAGTCTCGGTCGGTGACCAGCTTCTCCTGGTACGCGTCGCCCATCGCGTCGAGGGCGTCGCAGCCGGTCTTGCCGCCGGCCGCCTCGCGCATCAGCTTCAGCGTGTCGTTCATGTTCCGCTCGCTGGCCGCGAGGAACAGGTCCTTCTTGGTCGGGAACAGGCGGAAGAGGTACGGCTGCGAAACCCCGACCCGCGAGGCGATCGCCGACGTGGTCGCACCTTCGTAGCCGGACTGGGCGAAGACGGAGACAGCCGCGGTGATGACCTGCTCGCGCCGGTCCTCGGCGGACATCCTGCCCATCCCGACCACCTCCCTGACTGCGGCGGAGTAGCTCCGCCGGATTCCAAGTTAGTGACTGCTAACTACCAAGTCAAGTCCCCCACCAGAATCGGCTCCGGCAGCAGCGTGACGCCAAAGCGCGCGGCTACTCCATCGCGTACCTCGGCGGCAAGACTTAGCAGGTCAGCCGTAGTGGCGCCGCCTCGGTTGGTGAGCGCGAGGGTGTGTTTGGTGGAGAGGGTGGCGGCTCCGGAGCCGTGGCCGCGGACGAATCCGGCGCGCTCGATCAGCCACGCTGCGGAGGTCTTGATCCGGCCGTCCGGCTCGGACCAGTGCGGCGCAGGGGTCTCGCAGCGTGCTTCGAGGGCCGCGAAGTCTTCGGGAGCGAGTACCGGGTTGGTGAAGAACGAGCCCGCGCTCCACGTGTCGTGATCGTCGGGGTCGAGCACCATGCCGCGGCGGCGGCGCTGCTCCAGTACCGCTTCGCGCACGTCCTTGAGCGGCGCGCGCTCCCCTATTTCGAGTCCGAGTGAGGCGGCGAGGTCCTTGTAACGCACCGGGGCTGAGAGGCCATTGGCGTCCGTGAGCTGGAAGTGCACGCTCGTCACGACGTACCGGCCGGCGCCCTTAAGCGCAGCGTCGCTGGACACCGCGTCTTTAAAAACACTGTGCCGGTATGTAAACGCACAATCGGCGTTGTCCAGCACGGTCATGCGCTGCGTCGCGCGGTCGTAGACGTCGACCATGACGATGGTCTCGCTGACGTCCTGGCCATACGCGCCGACGTTCTGGATAGGCGTCGCGCCCGCGAGTCCGGGGATGCCTGACAGGCATTCGATACCTGAGAGCCCTTCGTCGACGGTCTGCGCGACGACGTCGTCCCAGGAAACGCCTGCGGCGACCGAGACCAGGCCGTCGCGGATCGTCACGCCGGTCGTGGCGATGCGGACGACCGTGCCGCGATAGCCGTCGTCCGCGATCACGACGTTGGAGCCGCCGCCGAGGACGAGCAGCGGATCGCCGTGTCCTTCGACGTCGCGGATCGCGGCGATCAGGTTCGCGTCGGTGTCCGCGGTGTAGAAGTGATCGGCCGGCCCGCCGAGCCGCAGCGTGGTGTACGGCGCGAGGGCGACGGCGTGTTCGTATCCGCCGGTCATGGCACCCGGACGATGGCGGAGGCGCGGCCGAGCACCTTCTGCTCGGCGCTGATCGCGGTCAGGTCGATGCGCACCTTGTTCTCGTCGAGCAGCGCGCCGACCTTGCCCGAGTACTGGACGCTCGCGCCGGTCTCGTCGTCGGGAACGACGACGGGCTTGGTGAAGCGCACGCCGTACTCGACGAGTGCGCCGGGGTCGCCGATCCAGTCGGTGACGACGCGGATCGCCTGGGCCATGGTGAACATGCCGTGCGCGATCACGTTGGGCAGGCCGACCTGGACGGCGATTCGCTCGTTCCAGTGAATCTCGTTGAAGTCCCCCGAGGCCCCGGCGTAGTGGATGAGGTCCTTGCGGTGCACCGAGAGGGTCCGCGCCGGCAGCTCATCGCCGACGGACAGCTCCTCGTAACGCGGCATCAGGACTCTCCCGCCTGCTTGCTGGACTCGCTCTTGTCGGCCCGTGCCACGAGCATCGCATAGCTGGTGCACACCGGTTCACCTTCGACCGTGCGCAGTTCGCTGGCGAGGGTGATCATGTCGTTTCCGGCCATGGACTTGATCGACTCGACCCTGACCACGCACTCGATCCGGTCGCCTGCGCGCATCGGCCGCGTGTACGCGAAGCGCTGGTCGCCGTGCACGACCCGGGACCAGTCGAGGCCGAGCGCCGGGTCACCGACTACCTGGTCTGCGGCCGGCATCGAGATGACGATCGGAAAAGTGGGCGGGGCGATCACGTCCGGGTGACCGAGGGCCTTGGCCGCGTCGGCATCCAGGTAGGCGGGGTGCAGGTCGCCGACCGCCTCGGCGAACTCGCGTATCTTCACCCGCCCGACCTCGTACGGCTGGGTCGGCGGATACGTGCGGCCGACGAACGACTGATCCAGCGCCATTGGGCCCGGCCCCTCTATTGGTATTCGTCCAACGCTTCTACGACTACACAGCTATACGACTACATCACTGCGTACATCACGACGACTAAATGACCGCTGCGCTCATCCGACAACTCAGCAAGAACACAGCAAGAAGCCGCTCCGCGCTGCGCGGCGTGAGTGATCACGGCACAGTGCGGGCGGCTTCCGGAGGATCGAGGCCTCGTCGAACTCAACCGAGCGGTCGGGACTACCGGGTCTCGCGGTGGGCGGTGTGCTTACCGCAGCGCGGGCAGAACTTCTTCAGCTCCAGCCGGTCCGGGTCGTTGCGCCGGTTCTTCTTGGTGATGTAGTTCCGCTCCTTGCACTCCACGCAGGCCAGCGTGATCTTCGGGCGGACGTCGGTTGCGGCCACGGGAGTGACTCCTACTCGCGGACTGACAGACTGACAAAATAACTACCCAAGGCTACCCGATGGATCAGGGTGCCTTGAACGCACGCGTAACGAGCGGTAGCGGTGACCGGACTTGAACCGGTGACACAGCGATTATGAGCCGCTTGCTCTGCCAACTGAGCTACACCGCCGCGATCGGCAAAAGCCCGCCGTGCGACGCTCGCGGAACCAACGTCACGGGCGGGCCGCCGACCAGAGCCCCAATACGGAATCGAACCGTAGACCTTCTCCTTACCATGGAGACGCTCTGCCGACTGAGCTATTGGGGCGAGCGAGGAAAACCTTACACGGCGGACCGGCCTTGGCGAAATCCGGTTTCGCCCGGCAGAGTGGCGCTCGCCGCCGAACTGGCCGGACGCGCCGACCGTCGTAGGACACGAACTTACCATCCCGGCGTAAGGACGCCGCCGTACGGCGCCGCCTGCGACAGCGCGCCCGCGGATGCGCCACCATATCCCGCGTGACGAACGAAGCGGGGGCCCGCCAGACCGGTGCCGAATCCAGGATCGAGTCCGGGATCGTGTCTGGGATCGAATCCGAGCCCGAATCCGACATACCCGGCTGGCTGCCCGAGCTGACCGCGGCCGAACTGCGGCTCTGGAACGCCTTCCCCTACGGCGAGACCGTCGAGTACGTGTCGGGTGACTCCGACCTCGACGATCCGGCGCGCGCGGCCGAGTGGGACGACTCGCGCACGATCCGCTCGTCCGTGATCGCCGCCCTCGCGCTCGGCGCGCGCAGAGCAGTGCCAGGGCGTACCGCCGGCGTACGCATCATCGGCGCACGTATCGTCGGCCAGGTCGAGTTGCGGCACGGGCAGATCGACGTGCCGCTGACCATGCGCAAATGCCGCATCGAGGACACCCTGCGCTTCGACGAGGCGGTGACCAAGTCAATCGACCTGACCGGCTCGCACACCGGCCGGATCATGGCGGAGGGCGCGCACGTACGCGGCTCGCTGAAGCTTGACGAGGTGCACGTCAACGGCGGTCCCGACTTCGCGCTGCATCTCGACGAGCTGACTGTGGACACCGACCTGTCCGCGCGCAAGCTGCACTGCAACGGACCACTCTGCTTGATCGGCGCGCAGATCGGGGCGGTCCTCGACCTGATACGCAGCTACGTCGAACATCCCGGCAAGGCTGCGGTCAACCTCGGCGGCGCGCTGATCGGCCGGAGCCTGCTGCTCGCCTTCGCGCAGATCCACGGCCAGCTACGCATGCCCGGCACCACCGTCAACGGGATGGCCATGTTCACCGGGATGCACATCAGCGACGCCGACGCCACTTCGCTCGAGGGCGAGGGCCTGACGGCCAAGGGCGACGGCTTCTTCGACAACGGCTTCACAGCCAAAGGTACGGTCTCGCTCGTGGGCGCGAGCTTCGGCGGCGTGCTGACCTTCCGCAACGCACACCTCTCGACGATCAACGAAAACCCCGCGCTGCACTGCGGCGGCATGCAGGTAAGCCGCGGCCTGTACCTCACGCACGGCTTCCACTCGAGCGGCGAGGTGCGCCTGATCGGCGTCACCATCGGCGGCCACCTGGACCTCAAAGGCATGGCGAAGGACTGCGGCCCCCTCACGCTCTACCACGCCACCGTGGCGACCATCAGGGACGGCGGCGCCGAAACGTGGCCCGCCGAGGCGCTGCTCGACGGCCTGACGTACAACGCGTTCGACCCGTACCAGCCCGGCAAGGAACGCATAGCCCTGCTACGCCGCCAACGCGACGGCTACCGCGCGCAGCCCTACGAGTTCATGGCGGCCTACTACCGCGCCCTCGGCCACGAGGAGGACGCACGAGCCGTCCTGATCGAGAAGGAGCGCGTACGCCGCACCACCGGCCGCCGCTGGGACCGCTTCGTCAACGTCGCCTTCGGCACGATCGTCGGCTACGGCTACCGCCCGATGCGCGCGGTCTTCTTCAGCGTCGTGATCCAACTGGCCGCGATCGCCTTCTTCGCGGCCCAGCGCCCGACCCAAATCCGCCCCGATGAACACATCGTCTTCTACCCGGCGCTCTACGCCGCGGACTTGTTCGTCCCGATCGTCCACTTCAACCAGGCCGACGCCTTCCAATCCCACGGCTTCGCCGCCGTAGTGGCGATGATCCTGCCCTACCTAGGCTGGGCCTTCGGCATCGCCATCGTCGCCGGCGCCTCCCGCGCCCTGGCCCGCGGCGCCTCCGGCGTCCTCGGCTAGGGTGCGCGGCGCGCACGGTTATCAGTGCACTGGCATCGTGCAGCGCAGCCGGTAGCACGTACCGTCGCAACACGCCCGGAAGCCCAGACAATTTCTCTCTAATGGGTGACCTAGATCAAATTGCTCGCCATCTGGCGCTTCCGCCCATCTATGGTTCAAATGTTCGTTTCCTGCCACGCGAGCATCGCTCAACCATTCGAGGAGTTTCCGATGGCCACCCTCACCCGCCCCAGCCCCTACACCAAGGAGACCTTGGCTCAGGCGCTCCACGACGCGACGAGTCTGCGTGACGTGGTCGTCGCTCTCGGTCTGGAGGATTCGCCGTACAGACGTCGGTACGTGAGCCAAAGAGTCCGTTCGTTCGGGCTCAACCACACTCACCTCAGAGGCAGTCACTTTCGTTACACGCCGGAGTTACTAGCTGAGGCAGCCAGCAAGAGCACGTCGATTAGAGGTGTCGTCCGCTTTCTCGAGGCACGCACCGTGGGCGGTACGGAAGCCCACGTGGGTCGACTGCTCAAGAAGCACGGGATTGATACGTCGCATTTCACCGGTGCGAGCCATGGTCGCGGCACGCGAAGTCCCACGCGTCTTCCAGCACACCGCATACTCGTCAAGGCACCCGCGGACTCCGGCAGGACGAAGGCTCGTCTGCTTCGAAGGGCGCTGGACGACGTCGGTGTCGAGGTTCGGTGCGATGGATGCGGCATCGGTCCCGAGTGGCGCGGAAGAGCGATGACACTCGAGATCGATCACATCAACAGCGACCTGACCGACAACCGTCGCGAGAATCTGCGGTACTTGTGCCCTAACTGTCACGCCACGACAGACTCCTACTGCCGCAGGAAGACGAACCGCTAGACTGGAGACCCCTGGAGTCGTAGCCCAACGGCAGGAGGCAATGCGTTTAGGTCGCATACAGTGTGGGTTCGAATCCCACCGACTCCACGTAGAGCGCGGCGGTCCGTATCGGGAC
>CAVQPP010000436.1:0-4760 GCA_963714445.1 uncultured Actinomycetota bacterium | reverse complement strand
CAGCGTGCCGCCTTCGATGTCGAAGTCGAGCCGGTTGACGCCGGTGCTGTTGACGATGTTCGCGTACGCCGAGGTCAGCGACGAGACGTTGGTGCACGACTGCGCCAGCTCGCCGCCGGACGCGCCGCCGGAGGAGATGATGACCTGGCCGCCCGCCGACTGCAGCTGGCTGATCTGCGAGTTGAACTGGGTCAGGCCAAAGCCGCCGTCTTCCCACTGCGGCGTACAGCCGGACTGCGGGATGAGGAATGCGAGCGTGAAGTACTTGTCGCCGCTCGCGTTCATGTCCGCGATCATGTCGCCCTGGTCGCCGGTGCTGATCTGCAGGTAGGGCGCCGCGTAGTGGGCCGGGAACGCCGGGCCGGCCGCCTGCGCGGATTCGTTGATGGCCAGCAGAATGCCGCCCGCCGCCAGCGGCGCTGCGGTGGCCACCGCGATGGTGCGCTTGAGCCGGCGGGGCCGGCGCGCGCGCGGAGGATCGATGTGCGGTTCGTCCATCGTTTGGCGCTCCGAGATCCGTGCGGGAACGAGTCCCGACAGGTGGGTAAGAAACGCCGCCGCCGGACGGGAGAAGTCACGGGAAGACGGCGCGATCACCGCAGCGCCGAGCGGTGTGGGAGGCGCACGCCATGGGATGCGGCTGATCCGCCTTCCGGCCGCATCCCATGACGTACTTATTTCGCGTTGTGATTTAACCTGCGATGCGCGAGCTAGTCAAGAGCCCTGACCAGATGCAACCGGTTCCGGAACCGGTTGCGCCTTACCGTTCGCGGCGAAGCGCGCATTCGCACAGCTCACAGGTGGCGTGTCGTCAACTGGTTGAGTGAGAGCGCTCTCGCGCCCCGCGAGGTGCGTCCGACGACCGCAGGCGGTTGACAGATCGGAGACGCAGCGGAAACATCTCCCACTGGAGAGCGCTCTCCACTGCGGCGGGCAGGATCAAGACCTCGGGTCGGAAACGGCTGAAACACGTTCCTGGGTTCGAGGGCTCAACGACGAGACAGGATTGGGTCCGCCATGCGCTCCGCCGCTCGAGCTCTCCCGCACGTCCCGTCGCACTGTGTTGGATTTGACGACAGCGCACGATTTGACGACAGTGCTCGATTTAACGGCAGCGCACGATTTGACGACAGCGCACGATTTGACGACAGTGCTGGATTTGGCGGCGCTGGACCGCTACCAGACGAAGTCCGTGGAAGTAACCGCTGGTCAGGCGGACTCGCGCACCACCAAAGTGGGCTCGAATATCACCGAGGTGGGCGGGCTCTCCGGGTTGTCGATGTGGTTGAGCAGCAGCCGGGCCATCTCGGCGGCCATGTCTTCCAATGGCTGACGGATGGTGGTCAGCGGCGGCCTGCTCATCAGCGCGGCGTTGCTGTCGTCGAAGCCGATCACTGCCACGTCCTCGGGCACCCGGCGGTCGCTGTCGTGCAGCGCCAGCACCGCGCCGAGGGCCATCAGGTCGTTGGCCACGAATACCCCGTCGATGTCCGGGTGGTCGGCCAGCAGCTGCTTCATCGCCCGCTCGCCGGTCTCCTGGGTGAAGTTGCCCTCGACCGACGGGATATAGGCGTGCCCGCGCCGCGCCATCGCGTCGCGGAAACCGCTGAGCCGGTCCTGGCTGGCGGGCATGTCCAGCGGGCCGGAAATGGTCGCGACCCGCCGGCAGCCGCGCTCGGTGAGCCGGTCCGCGGCCAGCTTCGCCCCCGCGCTCTGCGCCGCGTCGACGTAGCTGATCGGCAGCGGGCTGACCGGGCGTTGCGACAGCACCGCGGGCAGCCCGGCCTCGCCGAGCAGCCCGGGCAGCGGGTCGGCGGCGCTCGCGGAGACCGCGATCACCCCGTCCACGTGGCCCTGCTTGAGGTACCCGATCAGCTGGGCGCGGGCCTGGTCGTTCTCGGCCAGCATCAGCACCATCGCCACCCCGCGCGGGCGAAGAACGCCCATGATGCCGCTGACCAGCCGTCCGAAGAACGGGTCGGTGAAGATGCGGCCGAGGAAGGGGTCGTCGAAGGTGCGGTGCTCGGCCTCGGAGACCACCAGCGCGACCGAGTTGGTGCGGCGGGTCACCAGCGAGCGGGCCGCCTGGTTGGGCACGTACCCGGTCTGCGCGACCGCCTGGCGGACCAGTTCCTGGATCTGCGGGTCCACGTTGCGGATTCCGTTGATCACCCGGGACACCGTCGCGCGGGAGACCCCGGCCACCTTCGCGACGTGCTCGAGCGTCGGCGAGGCGCCCGGCCCGGGGCGGTCTTTACTCATGCAGCAGTTTTAGCACACCCGGTTGGAGAGCGCTCTCCAACGGCCTAAACGTGATATTCCCCAAGGCAGGAGCAGGCAATGGCTACCCTCAGCTCCGGCGCGAAGGCGCGCCGGAGGAAAGCACTTAACATGCTGCCCCGACCGGTTCGGGCCGTGCTCATCGCTCTGGTCTCACTTGGCCTGGCCGCGTATGCGCTCGTCGCGCCCTCGGCCGGGGTCGCGCACGCCGCGGGCTCGCTGCTCTCCCAGGGCAAGACCGCGACCGCGTCCTCGATAGAGAACGCCGGAACCGCGGCGAGCGCGGCCGTGGACGGCAATACCGGTACGCGCTGGTCGAGTCAGTTCAGCGACCCGCAATGGCTCGAGGTCGATCTCACCGCGAACGCCTCGATCAGCCAGGTCGTCCTCAACTGGGAAACCGCGTACGCCTCGGCGTTCCAGATTCAGACCTCGAATGACGGCACGAACTGGACCTCCATCTACTCCACGACCACCGGCGCCGGCGGCACGCAAACCCTCAATGTCACCGGCAGCGGCCGCTACGTCCGCATGTACGGGACCGCGCGTGCGACCGGGTACGGATACTCGCTGTGGGAGTTCCAGGTCTACGGAACCCTTGGTACGCAACAGAGTTGCGGAACGACGAACGTCGCGCCGAACGGGACCGCAACGGCCTCTTCGGTCGAGAACGCCGGCACCCCGGCGAGCGCCGCGACCGACGGCAACACCGGTACGCGTTGGTCGAGTCAGTTCAGCGACCCGCAGTGGCTCCAGGTCGACCTCGGCTCGACGCAGAACATCTGCCAGGTCGTGCTGAACTGGGAGGCCGCGTACGCGTCGGCGTTCCAGATTCAGACCTCGAATGACGCGACGAACTGGACGTCGATCTACTCGACGACGACCGGCACCGGCGGCGTGCAGACGCTCAACGTCTCGGGCAGTGGTCGCTACGTCCGCATGTACGGAACGGCACGTGCGACCGGGTACGGATACTCGCTGTGGGAGTTCCAGGTCTTCGTCGGCGGCGGCGGTTCGACCGGCAGCCCGTCGCCCTCGCCGAGCCCGTCGCAGTCGCAGGCCAACTGGAGCACGGTCTGGAACGCCAACCTCTCCGGTGGCGCCAACACCGCCCCGCCGTCCGGCGACTGGATCGAGGACACCGGCACGCAGGCTCCCGGCGGCCCGGCGCAGTGGGGCACCGGCGAGATCGAGACGATGTCCAACTCGACCGGCAACGTCTACCTCGACGGCCAGGGCCACCTCAACATCACCGCGCTGAACAACAACGGCAACTGGACCTCCGGCCGCATCGAGTCCCAGCGCAGCGACTTCGCCGCGCCCGCGGGCGGCATGATGCAGATCTCCGCGTCGATCAAGCAGCCCAACCCGGTCAACGGGATCGGCTACTGGCCCGCGTTCTGGACCCTCGGCGCCGGCTCGCGCACCGGCGGCACGTGGCCGGCCATCGGCGAATCGGACATCATGGAGGCCGTCAACGCACGTAGTCAGGTCTCCGGCACGCTGCACTGCGATGTCGCTCCGGCCGGCGCGTGCAACGAGTTCTCCGGCCGTACCAGCGGCCTGACGTACTGCGCCGGCTGCCAGACCGCGTACCACACGTACTCTGAGATCATCGACCGCACCAAGTCGGACGAGCAGATCCGCTGGTACGTCGACGGTCAGCAGTTCTGGCAGGTCAGCGAGAGCCAGGTGGGCGTCGCGGTGTGGCAGGCCGCGGTGGACCACGGCTTCTTCATCATCTTCGACCTGGCCATGGGCGGCTCGTTCCCCAACGGCGACTGCGGCTGCACCTCGCCGAACGCGGCCACTTCGTCCGGGGGCACGCTGAGCATCGGCTCGGTGCTCGTGCAGCAGAGCACTGGCACCGCGCCGCCGCCGCTGACCACGCCGAACCCCCCGGCGAACAACCCGAGCACGGTCAAGGTCACCGGCACGCAGGGCAACTGGGGCCTGAGCGTCAACAACGCGCCGTACACGATCAAGGGCGTCACCTGGGGTCCGCAGCCGAACTCGGCGGCCGCGTACCTGCCCGACCTCGCGTCGATGGGCGTGAACACGATCCGCACCTGGGGCACGGACAACACCACGCAACCGATCTACGACGCCGCGAACGCCAACGGCATCAAGGTGGTCAGCGGCTTCTGGCTGAATCAAGGCCAGGATTACCTCAACGACGCCACATATAAGACCAACACACTCAACACGATCATCCAGTATGTGAATCAGTACAAGAACAACGGCGCCGTGCTGATGTGGGACGTGGGCAACGAGGTGATCCTCACCTTGCAGAACACCTACTCAGGCGCGCAACTGGAGTCCGAACGCAACGCGTACGCGGCGTACGTCGAGCAGATCGTCCAGGCGATCCACCAGGCCGACCCGAACCACCCGGTGACCTCCACCGACGCGTGGGTCGGCGCGTGGCCGTACTACAAGGCGAACACGCCCGACCTGGACCTGCTGGCGGTCAACTCCTA
>CAVQPP010000435.1:0-8515 GCA_963714445.1 uncultured Actinomycetota bacterium | reverse complement strand
ACCGGGCGGGGATCGCGGTCCAGCCGGTAGACCGGCCAGCTCGCCGGCACCCGGAACGTGTACCCACCGAACCGGACCTGCTGCAGCCCGGCCGCGGTGAGCCGCGCCGGGATGGCCCCCGTCCCGGCTCGCGACCGCGCAATTCCAGCGAATGTCATAAAAGTGACGGCCACGACCACGGCAATAGTGATAGCCCGGCGCATTTGCATCCCCCCGAATGCGATGACGCCCCGCAGCTCGCAAGCTGACGAGGGGCCTCGGGCAATGCCGTTCCCTGCGCATTAAGCGGGCATGCACAGCGCTGCGCGGCGCGTCGGCGAAAAGAGCGTAACTTTGCCATCACACGGTGAAATCATGGCCGTATTCCCGGCGCAGGCCGGCCATGGGATAGTTTGTGACTGTGCGTGAGTCCGTCGAGCGGGCCAGCCTCAAGCCTGCCGCCGACCTGCATCACCTGCCCCGGTGGCTGCCCCCGGGGCTGGTCACCGTGGCGTTCATCGGTGGCCTGGCCGTCCACGGCTGGGCCGGGGCGGCGCTGCTCTTCGCCGTCACCGCGTTCCTGGCCTGGCTGGCCGCGCTGTCCTGGCCCGCCCTCGGCGCGCAGGGCCGCGCGCTGCGGGTGCTCGATCCGTGGCTGCCCTGGTCGGCCTGGCCCTCTGGCAGGGCCTGCGCTGACCGATCGCCCTTGCGCCATCCTGGGCTGCCGGCCAGCCCGCCCGCTAGCCCGGGCACCACGATTCGGCCGCGCGCCGCCGTAGCGGCGGTCCCGGCTCGGCGTACATCTCGCACGCCCGCCACAGGTGCCGCCGGTCGAAATCAGGAAACAGTGTGTCCAGGAACACCAGCTCGGCGTAGGCCGACTGCCAGAGCAGGAAATTCGACGATCCGCTGCTCCCCGGATGACCGCACGAAAAGGTCCACGTCAGGAATTTCCGGCTCATCCAGGTAGCGGGCCACGACCTTTTCGTCGATCTTGTCCGGGCGGCAGCCGCCCGGCCGCCACTTCCACCGCTATGGCCGCCGCCGCATCGGCGATTTCGGCCCGGCCGCCGTAATTGACACAGAATTGCAGGGTGAGGACCGAGTTGTGCTCGGTCATCTGCTCGGCGTCCTCCAGCTCCCTGATGACGCTGCGCCACAGCCGGGGGCGGCGGCCGGCCCAGCGCACCCGGACGCCGACCTCGTTCAGCTGGTCGCGGCGCCGCCGATGACGTCGCCGGTGGAAGCGGGTGCGGAACGGAGCCTCGTTGGGGGAACGCACCGAGTTCTCGGTGGAGAAGGCGTAGGCCGACAGGTACGGAATCCCCAGCTCGATCGCGCCCATGATCACGTCGAACAGGGCGGCCTCGCCCATCTTGTGCCCCTCGGTCCGGGGCAGCCCCGCGCTGCTTGGCCCACCGCCCATTGCCGTCCATCACGAGCGCGACATGCCGGGGCACCAGGTGCGCCGGGATGGCCGGCGGGCGCAGGCCGTCCGGGTGCGGGTAGGGAGGACGGACCGGCTTGCTCACACATGCTCCACGTGACGAAGCGAACGGATCGAGTGTTCCAGGTGCCACTGCACGTACGCCGCGACCAGGCCGCTGCACTCTACCTGGTGCCGGGGCTGGCTGGCGTCGGCCTGGACCCAGTCGCCGCGCAGCAGCGCGCGCATCAGCGCGATCGTCGCCACCGAGGGCGTCGCCGCACCGGGCGGCCGGCAGGACCGGCAGGTCAGCCCACCCGCCGGCACCGCGAACGCGCGCGACCCGGAACGCTGCGGCGCCTCCTCCTCGGCCACCTCCGCTGGGGAGGTGGGGCGCGCCGCAGGCGTGTCCCCCGAGTCGGCGACTGGTCGGGGGGTCGCCCCCAAAGTCGTGGCGGCTGCGCCGCTGCCCGGCGCGGAGCGGTGATCGGGGGGTCCGGGGGTCGCCCCTCCAGAGCCGTGGCGGCTGCGCCGCCGCTCGGCGCGGAGCGGCGATCGGGGGGTCCGGGGGGTCGCCCCCCCCCCCGGTGGACGCTGTCCGGGGTGCCGGCGCCCCGCACACTCGTCCAGCGCGGGCGCGTACCCGGCCTAGGCCAGCGTCCGCAGCAGGTAGGCGTCCAGCACCAGCCGCGGGTCATGCTCCCCCTCGCCGAGCGCCCGCAGCCCGCCGACCAGCAGCAGGAACTGCCGGATGAGTGGTTCCTTCTCCACCGGGGTGAACCGCTCAGCCGTCTCCAGCATGGCGGTGCCGCTGGTGTACCGCGGGTAGTCCGCGGCCAGCGGCTCCCCGTACGGCCGCACCGTCTCGGCCTGGGTGATTACGTCCAGCGAGCGGCCCGTGTAGAGCAGCAGGTCCACATGGGTGAACGGCTCGAGCCGGGCGCCGAACCGCGACTTGGTCCGGCGCACTCCCTTGGCCACCGCGCGGATACGCCCGTTCCGCCTGGTCAGGATGCTGATGATGCGGTCCGCCTCACCCAGCTTCTGGGTGCGCAGCACGATCCCGTCATCCCGGTACAGGCTCACCCAGCCATTCTCGCGCACGCTGGGCCCTGCCCCGGCGCACGGCGCGCGGGGCGGGGCGGGGCGGGGCCCAGCGTGGCTCAGCTGCGCCGGGACCGGTTCAGCGCGGAGAGCACCGCGCGCATCGAGGCGGTCGCCGTGTTCGAGTCGACGCCCACCCCCCACCAGATCTGGCCGCCGATCTCGCATTCGACGTAGGCGGCGGCCTGCGCGTCGCTGCCCGCGGACAGCGCGTGCTCGGCGTAGTCGAGGACCCGGACCTTCCACACCGACACTCGCCGAGGGCGTCGCGGAATGGAGAGATCGGGCCCGTTGCCGGAGCCTTCGATCGGCCGAGGTCTCCGCCGTCCACGCTGGACCTCGGCGGTGAGCACGTGCTTGGACCTCGACCACCGAGGAGGCGCGGTGGCCGAGCAGCGCCACGGCCCGGGGGCCAGGTACTAGGCCGATGAACAAGTGGCCCACATCTCGGCCGCGGTGACCTCGCCACCCTCGTCGTCGGTGAGCGACCTGAACGACCCGGGAGAACTCGATCACCAACTCGCCAGGACAGGTTTCGAGCCGCTGCTCGGCCTTCATGATGTAGGCCACGCCGCCCTTGCCGGACTGGGAGTTGACCCGGATCACGGCCTCGTAGGAGCGACCCGACGTCGTGCGGGTCGATCGGCAGGTAGGGCACGGCCCAGGGGTAGTCGAGCGAAGGGCCACGCCCGAAGCGTCCTTGGCTTCCTGCCTCGAGGGCCTCGAAGCCCTTCTTGATCGCGTCCTGGTGCGAGCCGGAGAACGCGGTGTAGACCAGGTCGCCCGCGTACGGGTGCCGCGGGTGGACCGGGAGCTGGTTGCGGATCTTCGAACAGTGCGGCGGACCTCGTCGATGTCGGAGAAGTCGATCATCGGGTCGATGCCCTGGCTGAACGGGTTTAGGCAAAGCGACGGACAGAGGCAGACGTTGCCGGTCCGCTCGCCGTTGCCGAACAGGCAGCCCTCGACGCGGTCAGCGCGAGCCATCACGGCCAGCTCGGCGTCGGCCACCGCGATGCACGCGGTCGTTGTGGGTGTGCACCGACAGGCAGACGTTCTCGCAACACGGCTGAACTGGCGGCTCATCCACTCGATCTGGTCGGCGTACACGTTGGGAGTGGACCGCTCGACCGTGCAGGGCAGGTTGAAGATGATCTCCCGGCCCGGCGCCGGGCTGCCAGACGTCCATCACCGCCTCGCAGACCTCGCACCGCGAAGTCCAGCTCGGTGTCCATGAAGATCTCGGGCGAGTACTCGTAGCCGAAGTCGCAGTCGCCCGAGGTAGCTGCTCGGCGTACTTGATCACCGACCGGGTGCCCTCCACGGCGAGCGCCTTGGCACTGCGTCGCGGTCGATGCCGAACACCACCCGGCGGAACAGCGGCGCGGTCGCGTTGTACATGTGCACGGTGGCCCGGCGGCGCGCCGGCCAGCGACTGCACGGTCCGCTCGATCAGCTCGTCCCGGGCCTGGGTGAGCACGGAGATCTGCACGTCGTCGGGGATCCGGTCCTCCTCGATGATCTGGCGGACGAAGTCGAAGTCCGTCTGGGAGGCGGACGGGAAGCCGACCTCGATCTGTTTGAAGCCCGTCCCGCGTCGAGCGCCTCGAACAGCCGCCATCTTGCGGCCGGGGTCGATCGGGTCGATGAGCGCCTGGTCACCGTCCCGCAGGTCGGTGGACAGCCAGCGCGGGGCCGTGGTGATGCTCTTGCCGGGCCAGGTCCGGTCCGGCAGGTCGCACCGGGCTGGAACGGGGTGTAGCGCTGGCAGGGCATGCCGCTCGGCTGCTGCCGGACACCGCGGTGTGGCTCCTGGCCCGGCATCCGATCATGAGATACGGGCGGCTGGACAGAGTCCTGCTGGGATTGCATCGGAAGATTCGCTCCTGTGCCGATCGGGCGGCGGCCAGCGATCACGCCAATAACCCGCGGCGAGGGAGCCGGCCGTTAACGGCCCCCGCCGCGGCGGATAAGCAGGAGCAGTCCGCGCATGGCAGCACCGACACTAGCAGACAGCCGCGCGGGGATTCCAAGCCGCCGATCCGGCATGTGGGACGCGGAGCTGGGAGAAGTCCGGCCCGATGACGACCACCGGCTTCCCCGATGCCTGGCGACCAGCGCGTACCTACAGCAGCTCGCGCGATGAGGGCGAGCGGCTGGCCGCCGTCGGCCGCGGTCCTGCGACCTGGGCACGGCCGGTGCCGGCGCTGGCGCTGGACGATCCGGGACCTGACTGCGGCACATCGGTGTACGTGCACCGCTGGGCGGCCAGGTACGTCGCCGGGCAGCACACTCCAGGTGACTGCCGCGGCTGGACGAGGCGGCCATCCTGCGCCAGGACATCCCCGACGACGGGCTGCTGGCTGGTTCCGCGCCGGGCACGCCGCCCTGGTGCAGGCCCTGAGCTGCGGCCGCACGCCGGGCTGGACTGCTGGACGTTCCTGCCCGGCGCGGTCTCGCCGCTGGCGTTCTGGGCCCGGGCGGCAGGCGCCGGTACGAGGACCGGCACGCATGGCACCGCGGTCACCTGACCGGTCCCGGACTGGCCGCGGCGGCCCGCCTGCACCGCCCGGCCACCTTGACCCGATCCCGGCCGAAGCTGGCCGCCGACGGCGTCGATGAGCTGCTGATGGGCTTCGCCCGGCGGAACGCGAAACGCGGACCACGGGCCGGCCCGCCGCGCAGCCCTGTTCGTTCAGGCAGCCTTCCCCTACCGCTGGACCAGCGCGGATGGGTGCCGAGCGGGCCGAGGTCGGCTGGGACTGGACTGGCCCGGCCGCGGGACCGGCAGACTGCACGGTGGCCAGCCCACCCCGCCGAGGTGTACCTGCTGCTGTGGAACCGGCGCGACCCAAGCTGACCTGCCCGGGCTGCACCTGGCCGGGGACCCGGAGGCGCTCCGGCGCTGGCGGCGTCACCGTGCAGGTGACCTGGCGCTAGTGCTAGCCCGGGGGGACAGCCCCCGGACCCCCCGGGATGATCATTAGTCGTAGAAGCCCAGGCGCGCAGCTGCTTGGGGTCGCGCTGCCAGTCCTTGGCGACCTTGACCGCAGGTCCAGGTACACCGGCGTCCCGAGCAGCGCCTCGATGTGCTTGCGCGCCGTGGTGCCCACGTGCTTGAGCCGGGCGCCCTTCGCGCCGATCACGATGGCCTTCTGGCTCTGCCGCTCGATGTACACGTTCGCGTGGACGTCGATCAGGTCGTCCGGGGCGGCCCTCGCGCGGGAATCTCCTCGACCACCACGGCCAGGAGTGCGGCAGTTCGTCGCGCACGCCCTCCAGGGCGGCCTCCCGGATCAGCTCCGCGACCAGCTCAGCTCGGGCTCGTCGGTCAGGTCGCCGTCCGGGTACAGCGGCGGGCCGGGCGGCAGCTAGCGGGGTGAGCACGTCGGCCAGCACGTCCACCTGCTTGTCGCCGACCGCCGAGACCGGGACGATCTCGGCCCACTCGCCCAGCTCGACCGACCGCCGCGCAGCTGCTCGGCGACCTTCTTGGATCGACCAGGTCGGTCTTGGTGACGATCGCCACCTTTGGGGTCTTCTTGACCTCCGGCCAGTTCCTTGGCGATGTACTTGTCACCGGGGCCGAGCCTCTGGTCGGCGGGCACGCAGAAGCCGATCACGTCGACCTCCGTCAGGTGGACCGGACCAGGCTGTCCAGCCGCTCGCCGAGCAGGGTGCGCGGCCGGTGCAGACCGGGGGTGTCGACCATGACAGCTGCGCGTCCGGCCGGTGCACGATGCCGCGGATGGCCCGCCGGGTGGTCTGGGGCCGGCTGCTGGTGATCGCGACCTTCGTCCCCACCAGCGCGTTCATCAGGGTCGACTTGCCGACGTTGGGCCGGCCCACGAAGCAGGCGAAACCGGAGCGGAATTCCACCCAGCCGATTGTATTTGCCTGCGGGTGCCGCCGCTGCTGGGCAGGGAAGGAGGGCCCGCGCAAGGGGGCGCGGCGCGAACTGGACTGAGCGACGAGGGAAGGAGTGCCTTAA
The DNA here is from genome assembly GCA_963714445.1 of uncultured Actinomycetota bacterium. Lineage (GTDB taxonomy): Bacteria > Actinomycetota > Actinomycetes > Streptomycetales > Catenulisporaceae > Actinocrinis. The sequence goes on along the minus strand of CAVQPP010000435.1, from coordinate 2,015 downwards.
AGCGCCCCGGCGGCGCTAGAGTTTCGCGCAGCACTCCGTTTGCGCCGGCGTGGAACACGACCGCGCTGGGGCCGGCCTTGCGGACCACGGCCAGGTCGGCCGGGTCGGCCGCGTCGGCGTCGCTGACCAGCGCGGCCGCTTCCAGGCTGGACGCGCCGCTGGACACCGCCATGGCCACGGCGAGGCGGAGCGCGGACAGTTTGAGCGACGGCAGGTTCACCGCCGCGGCCGCATAGGTCCGGCCGGTCTCGTCCCGGATGGCCGCGCCCTCGGCCGCGGCCACCCGCGCCCGGGCCGACCGGGCAAGGGTGATGATTTTCAGGTCTTCCGGGCCTGGCTCCACCGCGCTCACCTGGCCGAGTGTAGTGGTGCGCAGCGCACCATCACATCGAGTCCCCGGCTGCCTCTTTTGTCGCAGGCTCACCTGCCGCCGCCGGCGCCCCGGCCCGCTCGACGGTGACCGTGCCGATCCGGTTCCGCCGCCCGGCCAGGCTCTCCGCGGTCAGCCGCAGCCCGGCCACGGTGCCCACCGAGCCGGCGATCGGCACCCGGCCGATGGCATGGGCCAGCAGGCCGCCCACGGTCTCCACGTCCTCGGCCTCGATCGTGGTGCCGAACAGCTCCTCGAGGTCGGTGACCGGCAGCCGCGCGGTGACCCGGGCCCGTCCGGGGACAGCCATTCCACCGTCGGCTGCTCCTGGTCGTACTCGTCGGTGATCTCGCCGACGATCTCCTCCAGGATGTCCTCGATGGTGACCAGGCCCGCGGTGCCGCCGTACTCGTCGATGACGATGGCCACGTGGATCCGGCGCTGCTGCATCTCCTTGAGCAGTTCGTCCACCGGCTTGCTCTCCGGCACGAACGTGGCGGGCCGCATCACTGCGGTGACCGGCTCGACCGACTCGCGTTCCGGGTGCTCCTGGCTGATCGTCACCAGGTCCTTGAGGTAGGCGATGCCGATGATGTCGTCCTCGTTCTCGCCGACCACCGGGATGCGGGAGAAGCCACTGCGCAGCGCCAGGGACAGCGCCTGGCGGAGGGTCTTGTCCCGCTCCACGAACACCATCTCGGTGCGCGGGACCATAACCTCGCGGACGATCGTGTCGCCCAGCTCGAACACCGAGTGGATCATGGCCCGGGCACCGGGCTCGATGACCTGGCGCTGCTCCAGCAGGTTGACGAGGCCGCGCAGTTCCTCCTCCGAGCCAGCCGCGTCCCGGGCGGACCGGCCCGGGGTGAGCAGGTTGCCCAGCGCGAGCAGCAGCCGCGGGATCGGGCCGAGCAGCCGGACCACCGGGTACAGCACGTCGGCCACGGCCAGCGCGGCGCCCCGCTCGTACTGGCGGCCGAGGATCGGGCGCATCCCGGCCAGCAGGTACAGCAGGGCGATCATGATGACCAGGACCAGCAGGAAGGTGCCCAGCCGTGGCCCAGGTAGTACTCCAGGGCCGCGGCGAACAGCACGATGGCCCCGGTCTCGCAGGCCACCCGGATCAGCAGCAGCACGGCCAGGTAGCGCCCCGGCTCGGCCAGCACGGCCCGCAGCCGGGTAATCGCCCGGCCGCGGCCGCCCTTCCGGCCGCGGCTCAGGTCCCCGGCCCCGGACCTGGACATCCGGGTTAGCGCGACCTCGCCGGTGGCACACAGCCCGGCCAGCACCGCGAGCGCGACGGCCGCGACGATCAGCCAGGCCATGCCGGACTCATCCCCGTTCGTCCTGGTGCAGAGCGGCGAACTGATGCTGGGGACCTGGCAAAGCGTGGTTCTGGTCGACTTGAACCGGGACAATCCGCGGCGCTCGGTGCGATTGACTTTTCTCAACGGTTGAGATGGCAGCAGGCGGCGGTCTGGGTGGCCGCACAGGTACTGTAGTGCGGTCGATAAGGCCCTGAATAGGCTGGAAATTGGTGGGGCCGACCAGCAGCAAAAGGAAAGCGGAGAAGTGCAGACACACGAGATCAGGAAGAGGTTCCTCGATCATTTCGTGAACGCGGGTCACACCGAGGTGCCAAGTC
>CAVQPP010000434.1:0-10242 GCA_963714445.1 uncultured Actinomycetota bacterium | reverse complement strand
AAAAGTGGGAGAACGCTTTCCCCCGCGGGTTAGATCAACATACATAAGTGACTGTCTGGGAAGGGTGGTTTGGGCGAGCGTCGAGGCGTAAGCCCGACGTGTGCTGCTGCGCTCCACGTCGGGCTTACGCCTCGACGCTCGCCCGAACCCACCCTTCCCGGACAGTCACCAAAGAGCGGAGCCGCAGATGGTAATTTTTCTGGAAAGAAGTCATGGCCGATTATGATGTCGGTTTCAAGATCGTGGCTCGGAACGCTGGCCGAGGATTGCCGCGCATGGCCGGTATCAGCGTGCATAGCTGGGAGGCCATCGGCGACACGTTGCAAACGACGGAGCGGTTGGCCGACCGTGCCTTTCGCGGCCGCAACGGAGATCGTCGCACTTTGTCGTGTACTTCGAGGCGTATACCAACTGGGTGGAATCGGCGGTCTGGAGCGTGCTGGCCAAGAGCGGGCTGCTCTCGGAGCGCGATGCTTGCCCACGCGCAGTCTGATCTTCGTGTTCTTGCCCAGGGGCTATCGGCCGCAGAAACGGACAGTTTCGGCTGGAAGTCAGCGCCGAACGGAACCGACGCAGCAGATCTGGTTCCGCGAGGTGTGCCTGTGGAAGGAGAAGCCGCAGTCTGGTGGGAGCAGTTCCCAGGGCTTGATGCCGTCTGTATCCACTATGCGATCACCAGCAGGAACCGGCGGCGGCCGTGGCCCATGCCGCCGCGGCCATTCGGCGTCAGGTGCTGGAGATACGTTACACCTGAGCAGATTTGCTGACAACGCTGAGCTTTTTTGGTATGCTCAAAACGCCCACGTGGATGCCGCGTCCATCATTGGGAGAGAACAGATGCGCGAATCGCCGTTCTATCAAGAACTTCTGCAAGAAGGCAGAAACAATGCACGCCGGGAAGACATTCTACTGGTTCTGAAGCTACGGTTCGTGCGGGAGGCGGCCCGGGAATTCGAGGAGGCTGTGATCGTGATTGAAAACATGGAGCAACTGCTGGCCCTCCACGCCCTTGCCGTCCAGAGTCGCCGCGTCAGCCAATTTCGGCGTGCTCTCCAGGAAATGTGAGTCCTCGCCAAATCCGTCATGGGAGAGAACCGATGAGCGACATCCCCGTTTCATCAAGAACTTCTGGAAGAAGGCAAAACAAATTGATCGGCGTCAAAGCCACTTTAGATGCTGTTAAAATCCGTTTCGGTGCCGCCGTTGCCAAGGAGTTTTTGAAGAGGCTTTGAATCGGATTGAGAATTTGGAGCAACTGCACCAGCCTTCCCATGCTCTGGCCGTCCAAAGTCGTCGCGTCAGCCAATTTCGGTGCGCCCTCCTGGAAATATGAGTCCTCGCCAAATCCGTCATGAGGAGAAAACCGATGTACGAATCACCGATCTGTCAACAGATTGTGGACGAAGGCAGACAAAATCGGACACCGGAATAATGCATTCTGCAGGTTTTGATGCTACGTTTCGGTGCCGAAGCCGCCAAGGAATTCGAGGACGCCGTGAATCGGCTCACCAACCTGGAAGAGACTGCAAGCCCTCCAGGACTCCCGCCGTCCAGTGTCGCCGCATCAGCCAGTTTCGGCGGCGTCTCCTGGCAAATGGAGATGCTCCCTGCCAGTGACTGCCCCTCCGCCAGATTTCCTCCGGAAGGCCATTGCCCCGCCGCCGCGCGCCACTCTGCTCTCAATATATCTCCAGTTCATCCCAACTGGAGTCCTCCTTATATTCATTCCGCCTAAGCCCGAGGTTCTCCCCGATCAGCTTATGCACCACTTCCGCCACCAGGGGCCGCGTCCAGCCTGTTTCGTGCCCCTGAATGGCCGCCGGGGAAGGCGGGCTATGAGCAGCAAAGTCGCTTCGGCAAAGTACCAACGCACGGCCGTCGAAAGCTATCGAACCAGCCTGGAGCGGCCAACCGGGGCCAGCGTAGCGAGCCAATCGGACTTATATCCTTACGTACCCCCTTCCAGATCCTGGCTCTGGCATCGCCAGGAATGAATTCCAGCAGCGGCGTGTCCGGTCGTAAGGCGAGCGCGGACAACCGACGCGGACGGCAATGGCCGATCTCAGCCGGTAGAAACTGCGTTGCGACAGGCAGAGGGGCGTCGCTGGCATTGGCAGGTGGACGGCCAGATAATCGATCACTCTTCCTGGTGTCTTCAAAGTTGTATGGTCTTGGTCGGGAATGGCGATTTGGAATACCTCTTCGACTTCCATCGCGAACATCATAATATCGAGTCCCATGGCAGTTCTCTCGGTCGCCTGAATGTCTCCATCTCTTCTACAACAACGTGTTGCACTTCCTGCTCAATCGGTGCGTAGGATGCACAGGGCATGGCTGGCGCTTTTAAAATACCACGCACTCTCGGCGGAACGGCCGCAGTTGCACGCCCGCGGGGATCGACTGGCCATTGGCGTCCTTCACGCCAGCGCCGTGGCTGTCGAGAATGAGCGGCGTCTTGTCGGGCGACTGGCCGATAGGCCCACCAATAACACCACATGGCTGATCTCCTTGTCCTTATTGCGAATGAACAGCAAGTCGCCGGTCCGAAGGGTTTTGACCAGTTCCGCATAAGTCGCTGGCTTTTCGATCCGTAAGGCACGAGTGGTTTCCTTCTGGCCCGGGCCGGCTATCACCAGCAACGCGGCTTGCTTTTTCACGTTGCTGTTGGGTTTGAGCCCCAATCCGAGATTGTAGACGAAGGCGGTGAAGTTATGGCAGTCCAGGCGACGTTTGAGAAATGAACGCTCCTTCTCGTTGTGGCAAAAGAGGAAGCGCCTGTGTATATGCCACACTTGCTTCTTCAGTTGCCGGGTGCGTCGAAGTAGATCGGCGCGGGTCGTGTGGAAGAGATAGTAATCGCGTAAAGATTGCTTGAGTTCCGGTTGATCAAGAAGGGCAAGGCCACAGAATGGGCCATCGGCCATCGCAATGGCTACGATGCGGTTCAGTTCAATCACAGGGGAAGGGGTCATGCGCATCAATAGTGCATATAAGGCGGCTATTTGAGTCCAGTCGGTCTCCTCAGGCTTTTTTGCCTGCATATGAAGGGCAGCTATTGCAGCCTGGATTTGATACGGGCCGACACGTTTCAGGTGGAGCGCTCTGTCTACGATGGTAAGCCCTGCTTGCGTTTTTTCGCTGTTTGATAGCGTCCGGTTCTGCTCTTCCAGAAGGACAAGTTCGCCATCGGTCCCTACACGGGCGTCGCGTCGGGCATCGTGTAAGAGCATTAACGCATGCAGGCCAAGTGCCTCGGGGAGTCCAGCGAGCAGTGAACTCGGCGAGTTAATAGCGTTGTCAAGACATGTTCTCGCCGCCCGGGAAGTACTCCAGGTGCTCGAAGACGTTGCCGTTGGTGTCGGTGACGTAGTTGCGCTGCCGATCTGGTCGTCGTGGAAGAAGTACTGCTGCTTCTCCACGACGGTCGGATCGTGCGCGGTCATCTTCTCGGCGACCAGCGTGCTGCCGACGATGATCTGCTTGGTGCCGATCTGGCTGTTGCGGATCGTGAAGAACTGGTTGACGTAGTCCGTCTCGCCGCCCTGGCCGCGCTTGATGGCGCGCTGACCGGAGTCGTCGTAGACGTAGTCGGTCTCCTGTCCGTTGTTGGACAGGCTCTGGATCTGGTTCTCCTCGTTCCAGACGATCGTCTGGCGCTGGCCGCTCTTGTCGTCGGTGAACCCGGTCTGGTTCCCGTCGGCGTCGTAGGTGTACGTCTGGCCGCCGATGTGCGTCGGCGCGTGCTCCTGCGGTCCGGCGTACGCGTAGGTGAAGTTGTAGGTGGTGTCCTTCTGGGTGTTCGGGTGCCCGGAAGGCTCGATGATCTGGTTGAGCTGGTTCTTGGTGACCGGGTTGTCGTCGGTGCTGTCGTAGCCGAGGCTGAGCGTGTACGTGTTCTGCTTGCCCGGCGCGAAGGTGTAGACGCCGGACGCGCCGGTCAGCCGGTCCAGGTCGTCGTAGCCGAAGGTCTGGCTGGTCGGACCGCCGTTCTGGCCGTTCGGCTGCACCGCGACGTTGTTGGCCAACGCGGTCAGGTTGCCGACCAGGTCGTACGTGTAGGTCAGGTTCTGGAAGTCGCTGCCGCCGGCCGGTGCGGACTGCAGGTTCGCGAGGCGCCGGTTGAGCGGGTTGAAGGCGTACGTCGTGGTGACGTTGTTGCCGTAGTCGATGAACGCCTTCGAGCCGAACTTGTCGTACTCGAGCCGGTTGACGTACGTGTAGTTGTTCGGGCCCTTGACCCCGGTGACCTGGTCGACCAGGCCGCCCGAGTCATAGTGGTACGTCAACGTCTCGCCGTCCGGATAGACCAGGCTCTCCAGGCGGCCGAACGTGTCGTACGTGTACTGCGTCGTGTACGTCGGCTTGGGCGCGCCGGTCGTGATGTTGACCGTCTTGGACTCTTGGGTGACTTCGCCGAGCTTGCCGAAGGAGCGCACCAGCGTGCCCGACGCGTCGGTGGTCTTGACTACCCGGCCCGCGCCGTTGCCTGCGGCTCCGGGCGCGCCATAGGTGTAGGTGACGTTGTTCCCCGGATTGTCCGGGTAGTTGATGTTGGTCAGACGGTCGAAGTCGTAGCCGTACGTGATCGGCTTGTTCTCGGCACGCAGCTTCGGCGTGATCCGGGCGATCTGGTTCGAGGCCAGGTCGTAGACCGTGGTGACGTGGCCGGAGTCGGGGTTGGTGACGTCCGTGCGGCGGCCGAGGTTGTCGTACGCGGTGGTGGTGACGGCGCCGTGGTCGTCGGTGACCGTGAGCAGTTCGTTGATCGGATCGTAGGTGTAGCTCGTCCAAATGGGCGTCCCGTTGGAGAACTCCTCTTGTCCGACCATGTCTTCGCGCACATTGCGCAGGGTCACCTTCTTGTGGCCGTTGGCGTCAGTTGCCGTGGCCATGAACTGCGTGGCGCCCGACCGGTCCGGGCCGAAGCCGTAGCTGGTCGTGGTGGAGGTGCCGTCCGGCATCGTGGTGGCCACGTTGCGGTCGAGCACGTCGAACGCGAACGTCGTCGGGGTGACCGGGTCGACCGCGGGGTCGTAGATCCCGGCCGAGCCGAGCGGCTCGGTGGTCGGGTAGCCCATCGCGATCGTGCGACCGAGGAAGTCGAACGTGATGTGCCCGGAGACCTGCATGACGTCTTGCGGCGTCGAGTTCGCGCCGGTGAAGATCGTGGTGTTCTTCTTGGTCTGCAGCACGCGCTTGAGGCCGTCGATGAACGTGACCGTGTCGATCGTGTCGCCGGGGCCGCGGAAGACGTCGGCGTGGTGGGTCAGCGCCCAGGGCACGGCCGCGTCCGGATGGTATTCGAAGGTGATGGTCGCGATGCCGGAGCCCTGCTGATAGGGGCCGGTGATGCTGGCGGTTCGGCCGAACTCGTCGACCGCGTAGGTGGTGGTCTGGTTGTTGACGTCGGTCTCGGACGTGTTGCCGCCGAACCGGAAGTCAGGGGTCGAGCTCGAGGTGAGGCCGAAGCTGTCGGTGGTCTGAGTGATGTAGGTGGCGACGGTCGTGTCGTACTGGTAGCTGACGCTGTAGCGCTGCCCTGCCGCGTTCGGCGGGTTGGTGACCGTGGCCAGATCCCCGTTGGGGAAGTAGGTCATGTCGGTGTTCGCGGACGAGCCGTTGGCCAGGTACTGCCGGACCTGCGTCACGTTGCCGGTGGCGCAGTCGACCGACTGCTCACGGTGCCGCAGCACGTTCCCATTGGCATCGCTGACCACGATCGAGGCCGGCATGCCAATCAGGTACGAGTCGGGGCAGTTCACGTAGCTCGTGTTGGCCACGACGTCGTCGCCGGTACCCGCGTCGCCGACATCAAGGGTCTGATCGATGTTGCCCAGCGAGTCGAAGTGCTGCGTGGTGAACGTGCTCTTCCCTGCGGTGGTGCCGCCCTCGTAGAAGCGCTCGTCGGTGCGTACCAGCATCGGGAAGATGGTTGCCGTGGTGCTGCCGATGTCGGCGGGGTCGGCGCCGGTAGTTACGTCACGCGTGTCATAGGTCTGCTGCGTGTCGGTGAAAAGCTTGCCGCTCGCGTCGTAGACCTTGGTGTCCGTGGGCAGACCGTGCGTGTAGTAGCTGTCAGTGCGGTAACTGCGCACGGTGGTGCGGTACACGGCGTTGTTGTGCGTCGTGTCGAGTGCGTGCTCGGTGACCGTGCCGAAGCCGTAGAACTCGCGCTCGAGGCGGTTGTACGTGCCGTCCGAGTAGTCGTAGCTCGTGGCCTGCGTTATCGCGTTGCCCGGCGGACCAGGATCGACATTCACGCTCGACATCACCCAGCGCTGCTGCGGTAGCGCGACCGTGTTGCCGGTGCGCTTGTAGTCGAGCGTGAAGCTCGCGCCCAGCGGCCGGGTCACGCTCTTGAGCAGGTTGGTGCGGCCGAGGTCATTGTTCGAGACGGTCATCTTGCCGTCGTCGGTGCTGGAGACGTAGTCCGGCGTGCCGTTGCCGTTCACGTCGCGCAGCACGGCCTCCTCGCGGGACATGCTCTGGCCGCCGTCGGCGCCGGGGTTGATGATGATGTAGCAGGCGGCCAGGCACAGCGGGCCGATGCCCACGGTGAAGTAGACGCCCGCGCCCACGCTCGTGTCGCCGTTGCACAGCCGCGCGGTGTTCCAGTCGATGCCGGCTAGGCCGACGCTGGTGTTGTCCGCACACGCGCCGTTCGGCGCGCCGGGCCACGCGACCGGTGCCGCGAAGCCGGTGCCGGTGTTGAACGCGACCTGCATGCCGCCGGAGTTGTTGACAACCCGGTCGGGCAGGCCGTCGCCGTTGAGGTCGATCAGTTCCTCGCCGGTCTGCGACTTGTTCTTGCTCAGCGAAACGCCGCCGGCGAAGTCGTAGATGCCGTCGTTGAAGCCGAGCGACGCGCCGATCGAGCCGTTCTCGCTCGATCCGTCGCCGAGCGCGGCGGCGCCCCAGGGCTCGGCCGGCGCGAAGGCGTAGCCGAGGTTGAGCGCGACCGAGATGTCGCCGCCGTCCTTGGTGACCTTGTCAGGCAAGCCGTCGCCGTTGACGTCGATCAGGTCGGACTGCGGGTGCGAGTCGCCGCGCCCGAGCGAGCCGGACAGGCCGAGGTCGACCATCTGGCTGCCGGTGGTGTTGTCCGACGGGGCGTGCCCGGCGTTGTCCACCTTGCCCTCGGAGTTGGCGGAGAAGTGCGCCGGGCTGCCGCCGACGCCGACGTTCGCCGAGGTGGCGTCGCTGTTGCGCGGGTCGCCGAGGCCTGGCACGGCGACGCTGTTCGGGGACAGCGCGCCGGTCTGGTCCGGGTACTGCACGTGGCCGTTGCTGACGACGGCGGGGAAGCCGCTGCCGTTCATGTCGATGTAGTCGACGTCGCCCGTGCACGAGCCGGTATCCGCCGACCCGGACAGGAACGAGATGCCGCCGCCGATCGCGGTCTGCGAGGCGTGGCTGACCTTCTCCGGAGCGCGCGCGCCGGCGAATGCGGCCGACGTGGGCACGCCGAGGCTCGGCGAGCTGAGCCGGGAGCTGCTGGCCGTGTCGGACTTGATGTAGATGTCTGAGTTGGCGCCCAGCCACTCGCCGTCGGCCGGGGATGGGATCAGCGGATAAGCCTTCTGCGTACGCAGGTCGATCTGCGTGTTCTGATCGATGCTCTGCGCGAGGTCCGACTCGACGATCGGCGAGGTCGCGCGGGCGTCGGCACCGTTGTAGCCCACGTATGCCCAGCCGCGATACGGCTCGGACACCAGGCTGGCCGGCGACGGACCATGCAACGCGCTCGGCACCTGGCCGACGCCGGAGACCTGCACGCTCTCGCCGGTAACGCCGGCGGTCAGGCCGGGATCGGGCGAGGTGTAGTCGAAGAACAGCTGCTCGCCAGCGGTTACGGTCACTTGCAGCGGCTCGTCGGGGACGCTGCCGTTGGTGATCGAGATCGGTTCCTTGGCCACCAGCGCGCCGCGCTGCTTGACGGTGAACGTCAGCGTGCCGTTGACGTTCGCAGCGGCGGAGAGTTGCGGATCGACGGTCACCGTGCCGTCGCTCGGCGCGGTCCACGCCTGCTGCACGGTGCCGCCGAGGTCATCGACCGGGTATATGTCGGTGTCCACCGGCGGGTGCAGCTGAATGAGCGGATTGCCACTCGGGTCGGTCACCTGGGCCGACGGCGAGGAGGTGTAGTACAGGCGCGGCGCCCACGAGAGCTGATTCACGTCGATCGGTGAGTCGGTCCGCACCCGCAGCGCGAGCGTGTCGCCCTGGTGGACCGAGATGTCCTGGTCGACGGCGAGGTCGCCGGTCTGCGCGGCGGTCATCGGCTGGTCGTAGATCGGGTCGCCGTTGACCAGCACCTCGACGGTGATGTCGTCGGTGGTGGCGCCGAGCTTGTGGAACGCGCCGGCCAGATGCACGACGCCGTCCAGCGGCGCCTGCACGATCGCGCCGCGACGCCCGGCGGTGGTGAAGTCGCCAGCGGCCTTGTAGGTGAAGACGTCGAAGTTGTTGACGTCGGTATACGGCGTGACGTTCTGGTAGGCGATCACCGGGTTCCAGGAGACCTGGTCGTACTTGCCGTCATCGCCGGACTGGACGCGGAAGTAGAGCCGGTCGCCCTGATGCACCGTCAGCGAGTCCACGCCGGCCGGGGTCTTCGGCGCGTAATCTGTCGCGCCGATGCTGGTCGACCACAGCTCGCCGCCGTTCTGCTGGATCGCGACGCGCACGCCGTCAGTGGTCTGATACTGCGCGCGGGCGGCACTGGTGTCCTTGATCAGCGCGACGTCGCCGGTGATGCCGACCGTGCCGTCGTAGGGCGCGACCCAGCGGCGCAGCGTGTCGACCGGCGGGTCGGCCGCGGCCGCCTGCTGCTGTTGCTGGCTGAAGTCGACGCCGAGCCCGGACGCGTCGACGGCGCCGCCGCCGATCGGCACCGGAGTGTCGGCGGAGTTGGCGGTGAACGTCGGCAGGCCGTTGCCGTCGAGGTGGTTGAACAGCACCTGGCCGCCGGACACCAGGTCGGGCAGCCCGTCGCCGTTGACGTCCTCGAAGTAGGTGTCGCTGGTGGTGAAGGTCTCCGACTGGTTGGCGAAGACGTTCGCGCCGAAGTACGCCTCGGCGCCGAAGGAGAACTGGTTCGAGCTGTCGTGCGAGATCGCGGGCAGTGTGGGCAGCGCCGACTTCTGGTCGCCGAAGGTGATCGCACCGCCGGGGGTGGTGGTGTTCAGCCGGAAGTAGGCCGCTCCGTCCTGCTCGAAGACCTTGTCCGGCAGGCCGTCGCCGTTCAGGTCGACCATCGCCAGCACGCCGTCGCCGCTGCTGTGCGTGAAGCCGACCTTCGCGCCGGCGGAGAACTGCTTGGTCGGCGAGACCGGGTTGAAGCCGAGGTAGAGGTGGCCGCCGATGCTGGTGTTCAGGCTGCCGGACAGCGCGCTGGCTTGCCCTTGGCCGAGCAGCCCGGCGGTGACGCCGTCGCCGCCGGTGTTGACGGCCGCCGGTGCGGCGAAGCCGTTGTAGGCGCCGCTCGTATTCTGCGCGTCGTCGTAGTAAGCGAACGTGTGGGTGTTGAACAGCGTCCCGTTCGCGCCGTACTGCGATACCGACTTGAGCAACGTCTTGTTGAACGCACCGGTCGTGTAGTCGAGCGAGTAGCTGCGCACCGGCTGGCCGTTGAAATCGACCTTGATCTGCTTAAGCAGGTCGGCGGTAACCATGACGAAGCCGCCACGGCCGCTGATCGATACGTCGGGTCGGCGCGGTGAGCCGGGAATGTCGCGGTCACGCACGAACGTGACGGTGTACGCGCCAGCGGCGTCGCCGGTGCCGGTGTAGTTGATCGTCGCCGGGTAGAGGTTCGTGCCCGTGACCGTGCCGCCGGGGATACCCGCGTCGGAGACGTGTGTGTACGTGTAGTGGACGGTGTTACCGACCTGGTCTTCGGTCTCTGTCAGCGCCCAGCGGAAGACGTTCCCCGAGCCGTCCGCGAGCACGGCGTCAGTGTCAGGGCCGTGCGCTGGGTCGCCGCCGTAGAAGGAGCGGATGCCGTCCTTGGTGGTGACTTCCCACCAGTACGTCGACGGGCTGTTGCCGTGCCGCACGATCTTGGCGAAGGTGCTCTCGACTCGAGCGTGGAAGACCTTCTCGGCGGTGCGCGGCACCAGCGGGCCGCGGTTCGAGACCGGGCTGAGCTGCGCGCCGTTGAGCGTGTAGGTCTCTGATTCGCCGGCCGGATCGTACCTGGGCACGCCCCACTGCGTGTCGACGGTGACGGTCGGCAGCGAC
>CAVQPP010000433.1:0-3306 GCA_963714445.1 uncultured Actinomycetota bacterium | reverse complement strand
CGCTATTGCGCTCCCAGACCACGAAGAGGGTGAGTATGGCCACGCCGATGACCAGCGGGCCCCAGACCGCGGGCTTGCCCCAGTCGCCGGTGTCGCCGCCGTGGATGACGCCGTAGACGAAGGTCACCAGGCCGGCCATGGACAGCAGCACGCCCGCCGGGTCGAGCCGGCCGGGGTTGGCGTTGCGCGACTCCGGCACCAGGAAAGTCATCGCGATCAGGCCGATGATGATGATCGGCACGTTGATCAGGAAGACCGAGCCCCACCAGAAGCTGTCCAGCAGCGCGCCGCCGACCACCGGGCCGATCGCCACCGCGAGGCCGACCGAGCCGGCCCAGATGCCGATGGCCTTGCCCTGCTCGTGCCGGGGGAAGACGTTGGCGATGACGGCGAGCGTGCTCGGCATGATCGCGGCGCCGGCGAAGCCCATCGCGGCGCGCGCGGCGATCAGCTCGCCGGGGCTCCCCGCGTAGGCGCACAGCACCGAAGTGACGCCGAACAGCACCATGCCGAGCATCAGGATGCGCTTGCGGCCGAGCCGGTCGGCCAGGATCCCCCAGGTGAACAGCAGCCCGGCGAAGATCAGAGTGTATGAGTTAATCGACCACTCGAGGTCGGACTGGCTGGCGCCGAGACCCTTCGGCTTCGGCTGCGCGATCGTCTTGAGCGCGACATTCAGCACCGTGTTGTCGAGCACGACCACGAGCAGCGAAAAGACCAGTACTCCGAGGATCATCCAGCGGCGCGGGTGTCCTTCGTGCGCGGCCAGTGGCCGCGCCGCCGCGTTGTTCTGAGTCATGGGTCCCCTCCCAAGGTTCCCAGCGCCCCGTGCGAATCAGTCCCGCGACGCTTCCCTTGTCAGCGTCGAAGGTGACGAATCGGGACAGTTCCGTTTCGTATCTGTACTGAGCGGGAGCGTACCGCGCCTCTTTCCAATACGCAACTGTCTCGTATCTCGTCTCGGCGGCCTGTCCGTGCACCGTTAATCGTCAGGATCTGGTCAACGCCTGGTGTTGATGTGGTTCGTGTGTCCCGCTTTTGAGTCAATGGTGGTTCCCGGGTACCGGCGGGTTTTGATAAGGTCGCGCCCACTGTGAGCGAGTCAAGACGGCGATCCGAGACACGCCCGGTCCAGGCATGGGTACAGCAGGGCCCTGAGCAACCGTGGATGCCCGCGGACCAGGGCATAGACCCCAGCGAGGCCGCGGCGTTCCGTCGCCGCCTCGACTATCAGGGCTCTACCGATTTGATACCCACGGCCGGCCCGGACGCCGCAGCCGATCAGGGTCCTGCCATCAAGGCGGTATGGGAGCCGGGGCCCCAGACGCCCCCGGACGCGGCGGGGCACGCCTCGCGCCGACGCGACCGCCGCGGCGGTCACAGCGGAGGCGGGCGCGGGCACGGTGGCTCGCCCGGCGGCAGGTCGCGCACGCGGCGCCGCCGCCGCGGGCTGATCATCGGCGGCGTGCTGACCGTCGCGCTCGGCGCGACGGGATACACCGAACTGACCGGCAATGGTCCGACATTCACCAAGGGCGCGGCGACCACGATCCTGCCCGCCGCCTCGTCGCCGACGGACGCCAGCCAGTCCGCCAATTCCTCGCTCGGCACCGGTATATCCCTGACCAGCGGCCCGTCGCATTCGCCCACTGCGAGCCATTCGCCGTCCGCCACCGCCTCGGCGTCAGCAAGCCCGAAGCAGACCAAGCCCGCGGCCGGGGGATCCAACCCGCCCGGCCAGCCGTCCGGCACCGCATCGCCCACCCAGACTTCCGGCTCCGGCGACCCGGGAACCCCGAAGCCGACTCCCAGCCCGAGCCAGTCGCCGAGGTCCTGCTTCCTCATCTTCTGCAACTAACAACTAAGACGCACGCGCGCGACTGACGGCACGTCAGCGCAATCGCGCCGCCAGCTGCGCCGCGGCCGCGCCGGGATCAACAGCCTCCGTGATCGCCCTGACCACGACGATACGGCGCGCTCCGGCTTCGATGACCTGGTCGATCGTGTCCAGATCGATGCCGCCGATGGCGAACCACGGCGTCGCCGCCGGGTCGTGCGGTGGCGCGGCCATCGCCGCGTACCGCACGAGACCGAGCCCCGGCGCCGGGCGGCCGGGCTTCGTCGGCGTGGGCCAGCACGGACCGACGCAGAAGTACCCGGTCTCCGGATCGGACAGCGCGAAATCGACCTGCCCCTCGCCGTGCGTCGAGCGGCCGATCGCCACGTGCGGGCCGACGATGCGGCGTGCGACGTAAACGGGCAGGTCATCCTGGCCGAGATGGAGCACCGGCACGCGCGCCGCGACCGCCACGTCGGCGCGGTCGTTGACGGCGAGCAGTTTGCCGTGCCGGGCGCAGGCCGCCGCGAACTGCTCCAGAAGAGCTAATTCGCGGCGAGCCTCCAATCCCTTCTGCCGCAACTGAATGATGTCGACGCCGCCGGCGAGTACCGCATCGAGGAAGTCGGGTAGGTCGCCCCGCGCCTCCCGGGCATCGGTGCATAGGTAAAGACGGGCATCACGTACGAGCGCGCCCGGCATCGCGTAAGGCAGCGTCATAGAAGTCGGGTCATGGTCGTCGATCAGAACCCGAGGGCGTGCGCGCGGCGGCGCACCTCGGTGCCGCGGTGTTCGGCCAACGCCTGCACCGGCGTGCCGGGCAGCGACTCGTCCGGAGTGAACAGCCAGCGCACCGACTCTTCCTCGGTGAACCGGTTGTCGAAGAGCAGGGTGAGCGTGCCGGGCAGACCCTTGAGGATCTGGTCGCCGTCGAGGAACGCGGCGGGAACGCACAGGACCCTGCCGTCGCCGCGGCGAATAGCTACCAAATGGCGGTCTTTCAGCAGCTGACGGGTCCGGTTGACCGGCAGGTCGAGGCGTTCGGCGACTTCGGGAAGGGTGAGCCAAGCTGGGACGAGATCGTCGAGTTCGGCGGAGATGGATGTCACGGTATCCAGATTGCCACGCGGGACCGACGCGGCCCAATGGTTACGTATTACGTCGCGTGGTGCGTTCGCGTAAGAACGCGGCGCGAAATAGCCGCCACATGTTTACCGCACCCACAGGAAAAAGCCCTAGGGTGTGCGCCTATGGAGAACACCACTACCCCGAACGGCGAAGAGACCAAGACCGAGGTCGTGTCGTCCGCCCCGGCCATCTCCGAGCCCGAGCTCGCGGAACAGCCCGAGGAGCTCGCCGAGTTCGACGAGGACGACGAGACCGAGGAGGCGGCGGGTTCCGGTTTCATCTCCGGGGCCTTCGGCATCACTTCGCTGGTGCTCGCGCTCGTCTCGCTCGGCGGCGGCTGG
>CAVQPP010000432.1:0-18672 GCA_963714445.1 uncultured Actinomycetota bacterium | reverse complement strand
AACCGGACGGGGAAACAACTCCCTTCATTCTTTGGAAGTGAGCTTATGCCATTTGTGTCCGCGCGCTACAGGGTGTCTGGCGACGCAGCGCATATTGGCATCGGTGGATCTTCGGTAGGGGCTTTTGCCGCCCTGTATGTCGCTCTTAACCGTCCCGATTTGTTCGGGCTGGTCTTGGCGGAAAGCCCGGACCTATGGCTGGGAAATGGGCAATTGCTGCGCGACACGACTTTACTCCTGCGAGCGCCAGATCGGGTCGCCATAGGCGTAGGCGCGACTGAATACAACTTCCCACAAAGTAAGGACTATTTTGCTCCCCTTCGCCTCACTGAGCCGGACGCAGAGGGAGCTACCCTGAAAATGAACCAAATATTGGCATCTAATCTTGAACAAGCACTCATCAAGCGTCCAGCAGTACAATTAGTCATCGACCGGGCGCAAACCATAGCGCTGTCTACTGGTCTCGTCGGATACCGGCTGCGCTCACATTTCTGTATGGCGAGCCCGGACGATTGCATTAAATGACAATCTGTCGAATCATTCGGGCATATGTTTGCAAGAACAATGGGCTTTTCATCCAGGTTTCGCGACCATTACAAGGTCATCTTGCTGGATCATAGGGTGCTTTGGGTGAGCCGCTATCAGAGCGAAAATGCAAAGCTCCTTTTTGCATATCTCACACAATAACGGCTCGACTGCGAATTTGGTAACCAGCGGAGATCAGTCATGGAGAATCGTCTTGGGTATCGTTCTTTTCGTCGCAACGACCGTACTGGCGCAGGAACCACTCAAAATCAATGAGCCTGTGGGACGCCAGCTTTCGCCTGAGCTCTGTGCAGTCTTATGCGATTGAACTCAAGGCAGGATTCAGGGGCCATACCGGACGGACTGATCACGGAACCGGGATGGCTCAGAATGAAAAGCCTGTCACGCTTCATCAGGCGAACCGGGACAGCGCCGCTCAGCGCGGCAAGGCCGCGAATGCAGGTTGCAATGGCCTTTGGATGTCCAAGTTTCAACGCGGCCGGGCGATAGCGACAATAAGGGCGAAATACCCAGCACCAACAAGCCACCCACAAGGAACTTCCACCATTTTCTTGTGCCCGTCGTCTGGTTGACGAGCGCCGTCAGGCAAGCAAAGATGAGAATGAGGTGCCCTATCCCACCGAGAGGCACCATCATCGTTTCAACGTGCCGCACCTGACCCGTATGCAGAAAAGTCCAAAGCAGGACCGCACCCGCATGGATGAGTTGAGGCCCGAAGAACTCCAGACAATTCCAGTCATCCTGGACATCGCCCGCCATGTCGATGATGACCTTGTTCAGCGCGCCGAGGCCGTAGTTGCCCGCGGCCCCCATCGCGAGGCTGGTGATGCCGGAGACGATCGCGGCCAGCCGCTCGGAGTCGGCCTGGTCGCCGGGGCGGGAGACCGCTATCAGGAGTCCGTCGGAGGAGACGGCTATCGCGTCGACCACTCCCGCGGTCTCCGCGGCGAAGCGGCTGACCATCCAGGTGAAATCGGCAGCCGCGGCGCGAATGCCGTCGGCGTCGGTGGTGGAGGCGGTCAAAGCCTCTCTCCCTTCTCCTCGTCGATGTCCCCGGGCGCCGGCACGTGCTCCGTCGCCCCGGGCGGCCGGACCGGCAGGCCCCGCGCGCTGTCTCGCAGCGCCTGGTCCACTCCGGCTTCGAACTCTTCGATCGCCGCGCGCGCTTCCTCGGGATCGAGCGCTGCCGCCGGGGCGAGCGAGACGCCCTGACGTCCACCTCCGGCAGGGGCCGACGGCGGCGCCGTCGCGCCGCGGACCCGCCGCGGCAACGTGGGCGGCCGTTGCGCCATCGAACCCTCGCGCTGCTGCCGGTTCGCACCCGCGACCCGCTGCGGCAGACCGGCCGGCACGGGAGCCGCCTCCCGGTCCCGGCGCTGCTCCGGCATCGGCGGGGTGGGAACGGTGCGGGGCGCCGGGGCGGGACCGCCCGAAACGCGCTCCGCCAGTTCCACCGGGCCGAGCAGGAGCTCGTCGGGCACGGTGACCCGCGCGGTCAGTCCGCCGCCCGCGGTCTGGGACAGCGTGACCTGCGTGCCTGTGCGCTGGGCCAGCCGCCCGACCACGAACAGGCCGAGCACCTTGGTGGGCATCAGGTCCAGCCGCTCACGCCGGACCAGCAGTTCATTCTCCTGCATAAGGCGCTGTGTCGTCATCCCGACGCCGCGGTCGACGATCTCGACTACAGCGCCGCGCGAGACGCTGCGCACCGCCACGTCCACCGTGCTGGAGGTCGGCGAGAACGCGACCGCGTTCTCCACCAGCTCGGCGATCATCAGGGTCAGGTCGCCGATCGCGGACGGGGTGACCATCGAGTCGCCCTCCGCGCCGAGCACCACGCGCTGGTAGCCCTCGATCCGGCCGATCGCGGAGCGCACCACGTCGGTCAGCCGCATCGGTGTCGCGTCCACGGCTGGCTCACGCTCGCCGGAGAGCAGCACCAGGCTGTCCGCGCCGCGCTGCAGGCGCACCGCGAGGTGGTCGATCCGGTAGAGCCGCTCGAGCAGCACCGGGTCGGTCTCGCTGCGCTCCATCGCGTCGATGAGGGCGAGCTGGCGGCCGGTCAGGTTGTAGATGCGCCGTCCCACGTTGCCGAACATCTCGGCGGTGTTGCGGCGGATGAGCACCTGGCGCTCCAGGACCCGCACGGCGGTCTCCTGCAGCCGGTTGAAGGACTCGGCCAGGTCGCCGATCTCGTCGCGGGTGGCGATCGTCACGTGCTCGAGCTCGGGCGGGCCTTCCTGCCCGGGGTCGTCGTCGGCGACGCGCTGCAGGTCCTGTTCGGCGACCGTGGCGATGCGAGTGGCCGCTCGGGTCAGGCGCAGCACCGGTCGGGCGATCGAGTGGCGGATCGTGACGCTGAGCAGCATCAGGCCGATCAGCAGCACGAGGGCCACGGCGACCAGGATGACGGCCGTCCACGCGGCGACCGAGGCGCTGTGCTGCGCCCGGTGCACGACGCCCTCGGTAATCGACGCCTCCATGGCCGACCGCGACTGCGCCAGAGCCAGCGCCGAGTCGGTGACCGCACGCGAGAAGGCGGCCAGCTGGCCGAGCGAGGCCTTGTCCCCGGAGACGAACGCGCTGTCCACGGCGGTCTCGAACTGGTCGATCGTGCCTTGCTGCGAGTTGTTGCGGATGTTGTCGAACTGCGCGAAGTCGGCAGGGGGTATGAACTGCCGCAGCCACGCGGCCGAGGCGATGGCCACACCGGAGTACTGCTCGGCCAGCGGGTACTGGGTCGGCGCCTCGCTCGGCGCGTCCGCGATCTCGGTGAGGGCGGCCTCGCGCTCGTTGGCGGCCAGGTCGGCCTGGAAGAGGAAGTTCAGCTCGGCCGCCGGCACCGCGGACGGCTCAGGGTTCGCGGCCTGCTGCGCCAGGCCCATCGCGGTGTTGAGATCCTGCATCGCGCTCGTGTACGACTGCAGCAGGATCGTGCCGTTGATCGACCCGCTGTGCACCTGGTTGCGCGGCCCGGCCAGCGCGTCGACCTCGCCGAGCGCGGCCTTCATCGCGGGCGGCGGGTTGTTGTTGTAGGCGGCGAGCACCGCGACCTTCTGCCGGTCGGTGGCCGCCGAGGCCTTGTCGAACTCGTTGAGGCCCACCTGCTGCAGGCTGCTGACGACGCCGAGGCCGTCCTCCTGCTCGATGCCGATGTCGTCGATCAGCATGCTGACCTGTTCGGTGTCGCTCATGAACGAGGCCGCGTTCTCCCAGCCACGGGCCGTGCTGACCTGCTGGCTCACCAGCGGGGTGAGCAACGCGATGATGCCGATGGCGGGCAGGGCGATCAGGGCGTCGAGTTTGCGCCGGAACGGGATACGGTCGAGGCGCCGGCCGGTCTTGCGACCATGCGCCGGACGTCCCAGTTCCTGCCCACTGCGCACAGCCACTGTGCCTGCCTCCCCGGGCGTCGGTAGGCCGTCCGGGTGCAACTGACGACCACGACGCTGATGATCAGACTTCAGATCCGAACCGGCAGCACAGTATCGAATCTCCAGCCGGTTTGTCGCCATCCGGTCACGCAGCGAGTGTTTCGGTGCCATTAACGGTCATGAGACAGCCCCGGCATTAGGCGGAAGAGCGCCCCAAGCGATACCCATCGGTGATCGGGCACCGGTTGACTGCCCGTAGATCCGGTCGATTGGATTGCGCCGGGCACTTTACGCATACCGCACGAGTACCGCGTCGAGTCGAGTACGGGGCCGGCGCGCGGATCCCCTGACTGAAGGAGCCACCGTGAATTCCAGGGTTACCAAGCGGATCACCGCCGCCGCCTGCGCTGCTCTTCTGACCGGCACATTCCTGGCCGCGTGCAGCAGCAGTAGCAACAACAGCAACAACTCGTCGAATCCGCTGAACGGTGGGGGGAACCAGCCCAGCGGGACGGTCGTGGTCGGCTCCGACAACTTCTCCGAGAGTGTGCTGCTGGCTGATATCTACGGCCAGGCGCTGGCCGCCAAGGGCTACACGGTCCAGTACAAGCTCAACATCGCCAGCCGCGAGGTGACCTACAACCTGCTCAAGAGCGGCAGCATCACGCTTAAGCCGGAGTACAACGGCGCCCTGCTCTCCTACCTGGACAGCCTGACCAAGGCCACCACGCCGCAGACCTCGACCGACCAGGTGGACGCGGCGATCGGCAAGGAGCTGGACCCGAAGCTCGAGGTGCTGCAGCCCGCGCAGGCCCAGGACAACGACACCCTGACGCTGAGCAAGAACGCGGCGACGAAGTACAACATGAAGGCCGGCTCGTCGATCGCGGACTTCATCACGGCCCTGAACGGCGGCAACGTCTCCATCGGCGCGGCGGCCGAGTTCCAGACCCGCTACCAGGGCATCGTCGGCCTGGAGCAGGCGTACGGCCTGAAGGCCTCGCAGATCACCTTCAAGTCGCTGGACGCCGGCGGCACGCTGACCGAGACGGCGCTGTCGCAGAACGCGGTGGACTCCGGCGACCTGTTCACCACCGACCCGACGATCAGTCAGAACGGCCTGGTGACCCTGTCCGACCCGAAGAACATCTTCGGCCTGCAGAACGTGCTGCCGCTGGTGAACAAGACCGCGCTCAACGCGGCCGGCACCGCTGCGCTCAACGCGGTGGACGCCAAGCTGGACAGCGCCACGCTGCTCTCGCTGGACGTGAAGGTGCAGACGCAGAAGCAGGACCCGGCGACGGTCGCCAAGACGTGGCTGTCGTCCGTCGGTTTGGTTCAGTAGCAGTCAGGTCTAAACCTGGCCGGGCCTAGGTAGTCAGGGCTCTGGCCGCCGTTGAGCCTTACACGTACCCTTGCGTATGTATGCATTGACTCTGCCGTTCACCGAGCTCGGTGAACGGCAGAGCTTTACACAAGGCGTCGAAGGGACGTGTGATGCACAGGGGGATTCGCGCCGGCATTGCGGCGATAGCAGTGCTCTGCGCTCTGGTGGGATCCACCGGCGCGGCCGCGGCAAGCACGTCTCACTCGCCCGCGGTGCGGCCGCAGCTGGTCAGGCCGTTCACCGGCACCGGCTGCCACACCTACAACTACTGGAGTGGCGCGCACGTCTGCATCACGGTCGTGGGCAGCGGCCTCAACGTCCAGTCGGTCACCGGCGAGACGGACGGTCCGGATTCGGACTGGGGCAGGCTGTGGGACACGGCGGGGGTGATCAGCATCTATGGCCATCCGTCGAACCACAACATGACGGTTTCGTGGGCGTCCGGCGGCGGCGTGTGGCTGGCTAACGGCGACAACTTCTGCTTCACCGACACCACGCTGAATCAGACCGCCTGCCTCACTATTCACAACTAGCGCCATCAGTCACAACCGGTCGGTCTGATCGGGCAGCGCGATCCGTCTAGTCCGTGCGCCCCAATTAGCGCCAATGCGCTATTCGACCGCCTCTCGCCGCAGAGAGGGGCCGAGTAGCGCGGCGGCGGCTCGTTGCGCGCTCGCCTCGTCGGCGAGCATGCCCGGGTCGGCGTACGGCCGGTCGGAGCCCAACGCGATCTGGTCCATACGACTGTTGTGCTCGTCTATACCACGGTGCACACCGAGCGCTTCGTACATCGCCGCGACGGACACCGCGCCGTAGGACGACGTTTCGAACCACACGTTCGAATCGGCAGTCGGATCGGGGCCGCCACGCGCTGCGGCACGCTCGCGGTGCAGTGGCGCCAGGCCCGCGAGCATGGCGAAGCAGACCCTGAGCGCCGGGTGCTCGGCACGTCCGAACGCTGCGAGGGCGTGGTACGCCGTGTGCATCTGCTGCACGTAGTCCACGTTCGCGGCCCACCAGGCTGGCGCATCGTGCGAGCTGGCGGCGCCGGGGTGCACGAACAGCGGCTTCTCGCGCTCCTCCAGCACCCGCAGCAGCGGCTCGCACCAGGCGTAGCCCGCCGCGTCTGCCAGCGCCGTGGCCGGCAGTTGCAGCCCGACGCAGCCGGCGTCGAGCCAGGCGCTGAGCGCCGCGGGGTCCGGCGCGGTGACGCAGGCCGCGGCCCACGTGCCGAAGCCCTCCGGTAGCGCGAGCGCGCCGAGGTGGTAGGCCTCCAGCAGCGGCTCAGCCTCGGCGGCGGGCAGCAGTTCGATGCCGAGCGGGGCGGAGAGCGAGACCAGCGCGAGATCGAGTCCGTCGGCGCGGTTCAGCTCGAAGCGGTGCGGAACATCATGATCGCGCGGATCGACGGGGTAATCGGGCTCTCCTTCGAGCACGAGCGTCCAGCCGTCCAGCAACGGCGGCCTCGGCCGCGCCCGCAGCGCGTCTACGAACCCTGATGTCCAAAGATGCTGGTGAACGTCTACCCGCAAGCTAATCCCTTGGTGATCGAACGATGACGCGCCGGTCTGCGGCACACCCGGCGATTCTCGCACGCCGGTACGATCTGGTCCGAACCTCTTCCCGCGCAGGAGACCGCCTGTAAGAATGCGAATCCAGTGCGGACCCAAACCGGGACCAGCGCTGAGCAAGCCGTGTTTGATCAGCACGGCGGTCTTCGGAAGTCGGACGGCGCTCCGGCCAAGGGGGGCGGATTCGGAGCTCGACATGAAATCACACGTGCACGACGGTCCGCCACGTCATAACCGACCTCATATCCCTGGCCCAACGCCCACACCCACCCCGGCGCCAGCCCCGCCGGAGGGCAGCGAGCAGAACGAAATGACCGACCTCGTAGACGCCGTGCTCGATGTAGCCGGACAGTCGCGTGCCCCTGAGGCACTGCGCATCACAGTCGAAAAAGCGATGGACCTGACCGACGCGCGCCAGGGCACGTTGGGCGCGCCAATGCACGACCTCAGCACCTCCGTGCTGGGCACATCGATCGCGTCCGGTGCGAAGGTGCACGCGCGATTCGTGCTGACCGACAAGCCCGAAGGGGCACCGTTCACCGAGCGTGATGAAGCGACGGTGGCCGCGCTGGCGCGTGCGGCCGCGATCGCGTTGGAGCACGCGTGCGAGACCGGGCGGGAAAACCTCGCGCGCCGACGGCTGGAGATCGTGGCCGAGACGGCTCGCGGGTTGCTCGGCGGCGCGTCGGCGAGTGACGTACTCGAGCGGGTGGCCGAGCAGACACTCGCGCTCGCCGACGCCGACCTGGTGGCCGTGACGCTGCCCGACGAGGACGGAGTCCACCAGATCGTCGAGGTGGCCGTCGGATCCCGCGCCGAGCTCGTCAAGGGTCTGCTGACGGTACGGCAGGGCTCTGTCAGCGGCGAGGTGCTGCGGACCGGCCGGGCGAAGGTGTTCACCGACGCCGAAAGGCCGGCCGAGACACCAGCCGTGACGACGACCACGCACACGCACGCTCCGAAAACGACGCCGCTGACAGTCGTCGGTTCAAGCGGCATCGCGGCGAGTCGCTTCGCCGATCTCGGCGTCGGACCGGCGTTGGTGCTGCCGATGAGCGTCGACGGCCGGGTGCGCGGCGTGCTGGCGGTCTGCCGGCAGGCCGGGCGCGAGCCGTTCGAGCCGTGGATCAACGAGGCGGTCGCCCAGTTGGCCCACGAGGTCGCGCAGCTGTCCGAACTCTCCGATCACCGGCTCGACGACGAGCGCGTGCAGCTCTACCAGGACCGCGAGCGGATCGCCCGCGACCTGCACGACCTGGTGGTGCAGCGGCTGTTCGGGGTCTGCATGGCCCTGGAGGGCGTGCGCAACCTCTCTCAACGAACCGATGTCGCGGCCCGGATCGGCCAAAGCATCGACGACCTCGACGACACCATCCGCCAGATCCGTTCGACGATCTTCGCCTTGCATATCCAGCAGTCGGCGAAGGCCGACGCGCCGCTGCGGCACCGGATCATCGAGGAGATCGACGCGGCGCGCCAAGTGCTCGGCTTCTCGGTGGCGCTGCGCATGGAGGGGCTGATCGACACCGACGTCCCGCCCGCGATCGCGGAACACGTGATCGCGGTCCTACGCGAGGCGCTGACCAATGTGGCCCGGCACGCGCAGGCCCGACGAGTCGACGTGGAGATCGCGGTCGACGATCAGGCGGTGATCGAGATCGTGGACGACGGTCTCGGCCCACCGCACTCGATGCATCGCAGTGGTCTGGATAACCTGGCGCGCCGGGCAGAACAGTTCGGCGGGTCGTTCACCGTCGAACCGGCGCGGCGGCACGTTCCTGGCCGTGCACGCGGCACCGGAACACGGATCCG
Source organism: uncultured Actinomycetota bacterium (assembly GCA_963714445.1). Classification (GTDB taxonomy): domain Bacteria; phylum Actinomycetota; class Actinomycetes; order Streptomycetales; family Catenulisporaceae; genus Actinocrinis. The sequence goes on along the minus strand of CAVQPP010000432.1, from coordinate 9,982 downwards.
CTGGCAGGTTCCGTTGCGTTAGGTCTCATAAATCTTCTATGCATACGTTTGCCGTACATACGTACACCAACGGCGCGTGAGTGCTCAACCGCACCACGCCTGCGCGTCTTGCACGCCTTGCACGCTTAGAGGGTGCGCGGGATGGATCGCCCACGGTGCTGCATCAGCGGCTGGCGCCGCCTGGGCTCGCGGGTCGAGCATGGCAAGGCGGAGGAGGGAGGCGCACTGGTGGTGCGCCGACCGACGACAACGCGGCCAGGCGAAGGCCATCGGCCCGCGAGCCCGGCAATCCATCCCGCGCACCCTCTTCACGCGTCGCGCAACGCTGGCGCGATCCTGCGGCCCGAGGCCAGCTCGGGGCTCAACCGCAGGATCGCCTCGCTCTCGTCGATCTGGCGCGGCCAGCGCGGGTCGGCACGCAGCGTCGCCGCCTCGTGCTCGTCGCGCACCCGCTCGGCGCGGCCGACCACGGTGACCCACCAGCCGCCGTTCATGGTGTGTTCCAGCTGGTCGGCCTCGAGGCCCACGACCGCCTGGTCGAGCGGCGCGAGCAGCCAGCTGGGGCGCACGCAGCACACCAGCACTTCTTCGGCGCCGGATCCGAGTTCGAACAGGAAAGTCACCGGGACCACGGCCGGCAGCCCGCGCGCGGTGTAGACGATGCGGCCGATGGGCCGGGTGGACAGCAGCAGCAGGCATTCACGCCTGGACAGCTCTGCCGCATCCGACTCCTTCGCCTCGCTTATTGCCGCCGCCATTCGGGTCCCCTCTCGCGTAGCACGCGCCGTTCCGTCGCGAAAGCCGCTATCTGCGCGCGCCGTGCCATCCCGAGTTTCTGCAGAAGACGCGACACGTAGTTCTTAACGGTTTTCTCGGTCAGACCGGTTCGCTCCGCGATCTCTCGATTCGTCAGCCCTTGGCCGATCAAGTCGAGGAGGTGGTGTTCACGGGCCGTCAGTTCTCTATCGGGGCCGTGGTGCTGTGGAACGGGGGTGCGTAGGCGATCGAGCATGCGTGCCGTGGACGCGGGGTCGAGCATCGATTCACCTGCGGCGATGGCGTGTACCGCAGCGACGAGGTCGGTACCGCGCACCTGCTTGAGCAGGTAGCCCGCCGCTCCGGCCATCACCGCTTCGTACAGCGCGTCGTCGTCGCTGTAGGTGGTCAGCATGAGGCATTGCAGGTCGGGCATCCGCGAGCGCAACTCGCGGCAGACCGCGACGCCGTCGCCGTCGGGCAGCCGCACGTCGAGGATCGCCACCCTAGGGCGCAGCGCCGGCGCCACGGACAGTGCCTCGGCGGCAGTGGCGGCCTCGCCGACCACGTACAGCCCCGGCGCCGAGTTGATCAGATCCCTGACGCCGCGCCGGACGATCTCGTGGTCGTCCATGATGAAGACGCGCACCTCGGCAGCGCCCTCGCCGACAATGCCCTCATTCGGTCTTGCCCCCAGGTCCACGGTGAAACGCTAGTTCAGGGCGCCACCAGAGCATAGAGCCCGAAGTCTTTTAGGTGAACGGAAACCATCCTTTGCCCGGCTTGGCCGGATTCTGTCAGGGCTTGACCGGCGCCCTGCTTGAACCGCACCCGCTGTGGCATCGTGTTGGGGGCGAGCCGCCTCTCCCCCGCGGGCGGCTCGGTGTCAGGAGGCGAACATGGATTCCGACAGCAGTGAACCCGGCCGTTCGAGCCGGCGAGTAGCCGGAGCCGGACGCCGGGCGCGCCGCCGCGAACGGAAAGCCAACCGGGAGTCGTGGAACCTGCGCTTCGAGTCGATCAACGCGCGGATTCCGGCGGCCATGGTCGCCAAGTCGCCGACCCTGCTGCGCGCGGCGGTCGAAGAGGTCTGCTGGCGAGTGGCGATGGACTCCTGGATGGCCGCCCGCCCCCGCCGCTGGCGCCGACGCGCGTACGCCGCGTGGTCCGCGCAGCGTGCCGAACTCGAGAAGATCCGCGAGCACCTGCGCCGACTAGTCGAGGACGAGCTGCTCACCTGCTAATCAGCGGGCTGCTTGGTCCCACGACCGAGCCAGGCCGCGATTCCCGCCGAGAGCAGATCGCCAATAGTGCTGAGCAGCCGCGACGCGAGCGCGACCGCGGTGGCCTTGCCCACGCTCAGGACCGGTGAGAGTGAGGCCACCAGCACTACCTCGCGCACGCCCGCGCCCGCCGGAGCCAGCACGACCAGGAACCCGGCGCACCAAGCGAACGCGAAGCCGCCCATCGCCAGCAGGAACGCACGGCCGTCCGACGCGCCGAGCCGAGCGGTCAGTACCCAGACACCCACGCCGTTCAGCGCCCAATACCCGACTGACCACAACGTCGCGGCGCCGATCGCGCGCACGGTCAGCGGTTCTTCCTGCGGCGGTCGATGAGCCAGCCGCAGCAGCCGGTCGATGACCGGGTTGAGCACGCGCGGATGTAGGCCGACCAGCAGCACCGGCACCGCGAGGAACGCCCAGCCGTATCCGCCGGTAGCCGATCCGGTCAAGCCCGCGACGGTCGCCACAGCCGCTGTCAGCAGCCCGGCAGCGAGCGAGACGAGCATCGTGATCACGGCGACGGTCGCCGAACGACGCCGGGGAATCCGCTGCGCCTGACCGAGCTCCATCTGCGCCAGCACCGGCCAGACCGCGCCGGGCAGGTACTTACCGATCTGCCCGACGAAGAAGATCCGCGAAGCCGGAGCGAGCGGCACGCGTGACCCGGCGGCCGTCAGCAGCGAGCGCCACACCTGCAACGATGCCAGCAGCGAGAGCAGGATGAGCGCGAACGACCCGATGAGCGCGCCAGCGCCGAAGTCGGCGAACCCCGAGCGCACTTGCGACCACTGATCGTCCACCGCGTAGACGCCGAGCGCCACAGCCGCGAGGACGAACACGACACGGACAGCCGTGCTCCCGAGCGCCGCCTTTACCCGCGCGACGAAAGACCGGGACGCAGGAGCGCCGGATATCGGCGCGGGTCGCGGGATGGTCGTCCGGTCTTCCACAGGGCGAGCTTAGCGGTCCTCGAAAGGGCACTATTGTCTCTTCCCATGCGAGTGACGGTGTTCGGCACCTATGACGCCAAGGCGCACCCCCGCGTCGGGATTATCGCGGACGGCCTGCGCGCCCACGGCTACGAAGTGCAGGAGTGCAACGCTCCGCTCGGCCTGGACACGGCCGCGCGCGTCGCCATCCTCGCGCAGCCGTGGCGAGTGCCCATCCTCATCGGCACGCTCGCGAGCCGCTGGCTGCGGCTGATCCGCGTCGCGCGCCGTCAGCCACGTCCGGACGTCGTCCTGGTCGGTTACCTGGGGCATTTCGACGTCCGCCTGGCTCGGTTGCTATTCCGCCGCACGCCGATCGTCCTAGATCACCTCATCGGCGCGAGCGACACCGCACGCGACCGGCAACTGTCCGGCGGCTTCCGCCAGGTTCTGATGCGCGCGATCGACTCGGGCGCGCTTCGTTCCGCCGATCTAGTCGTCGTCGACACCGACGAACACCTAGGCACGCTGCCGGAGGAATACCGCGATCGGGGGGTTGTCGTGCCCGTCGGCGCGCCCCGTCCCTGGTTCGACGCTGCCCTAACGCCATCCGACGATGAGACCTCGGATGTGCAGAAACCCCTCCGCACGTTGTTCTTCGGCCTCTACACGCCGCTACAGGGAACGCCCGTCATCGGCCGCGCGCTAGCGCGCCTGACCGGCTCGCCGATCGAGGCGACGATGGTCGGCAAGGGCCAAGATGCCGCCGAAACGCGGCAGGCCGCCGCCTCCAACGCAGCCGTCCGCTGGCTGGAGTGGGTCGACCCAGACGAGCTGCCCGCGCTGGTCGCACAGCATGACGTGTGCCTCGGGATCTTCGGCACCGGCCCGAAGGCGCTGCGCGTCGTGCCGAACAAGGTCTTCCAGGGCGCCGCCGCCGGCTGCGCGATCGTCACCTCCGACACGGCTCCGCAGCGCCGGACACTCGGCGACGCCGCCGTCTTCGTACCGCCCGGCGATCCCGACGCGCTGGCCGGGGCCCTGCTCCGGCTGGCAAACGACCGCGACGAGCTGCGCCGGGCCCGCGAAGCCACGCGCCGGCTGGCTCTGAGCTCGTTCGCCGCCGAGCAGATCGTCAGACCACTGATCAAGCGGCTGGACGAGGTTTCCAGCGCGCACGTTGGCAAGCGATGAGAGGCCGTCAATGAGTGAAACCACGCTGCCCATGGACCAGTTGGCTCCGCTGGCGCCGAACGCGTGGCTGCGCTACGACCTGATTCGCCGGATGATCCCGTCCGGCGTCCAGGACGTCCTCGAGATCGGTTGCGGCATGGGGGCGGTCGGAGTGCGCCTCGCCGCGCGATACCGCTACCTCGGACTTGAGCCGAGCGCGGAATCGTTCGCCATGGCCAGCGAGCGCATCGCGCGCGGTGGTCGAGGCGAGGTCCGCAACGCGACGGCCGAGTCGCTGGACCCGTCGGAGCGCTTCGACCTGGTGTGCGCGTTCGAGGTGCTGGAGCACATCGAGGACGACACGGCCGCCCTGGAGTCGTGGGCCGCGCGCGTGCGTCCCGGCGGCTGGCTGCTGCTGTCGGTACCTGCGCACCAAAGCCGCTACTCGGCGCACGACGAGCTGGCCGGGCACTTCCGCCGGTACGAGCCCGCGGACATCACCGCGCTGCTGGAGAAGACCGGCTTCGGGCAGGTCGAGCTGCGCGAGTACGGCATGCCGCTGGGCTACCTGCTGGAGATCGCGCGCAACGCGGTCGGCCGGCGGCGGCTAGCCGCGGAGCCACAGGCCTCGATGGAGCAGCGCACCGGAGCGTCAGCGCGGCTGCTTCAGCCTCGCGGCGCGCTCTACGGGAGCGTGGCCCGCTTCGGCACGGCCCCGTTCCGGTACGTACAGCGCGGATTCCCGCGCACCGGAACGGGCCTTGTCGTGCGTGCGAAGCTGCTGATGCCCACGGCGCCCTAGGGGTTTGTCAGGCCGGTCATTCCCCGCGCGACCGCACTATCAGGTCGGCGAGTAGCGCGAGCGCTCCGATGATCAGGCCGCTCAGGAAGATCAGCACCGTGTCGCTCGCGATCCGCAGCGGATGCGCGGCCAGGTCGTAGATGCCCTTGCCGAAGCCGATGGCGACGAGCCACAGCGCCGGCGGCATCAGGACCTTGAGCGGGTTGAAGTACATCACCATCCGCAGGACCTGCAGGATGTAGCGGTACGCGTCCTTGACGAACTTGAACTTCGAGACGCCGGCGCGCTTGGCGTAGTCGATCGGCACATAGGCCACGTCGTGCTGGTTCGACAGGAAGGCCAGCGTGATGGTGGTCACGCAGGAGAATCCCGGAGGCAGCAGCCGCAGGTAGGGCAGCGCGACCTCGCGGCGCATCGCGCGCAGGCCCGAGTTGAGGTCCGGGATCCGCTGGTTGACCAGCCGCTCGGCGATCTTGCGGATGAGCCACTTGGCCGGCACGCGCAGCAGCTTGTGCGTGCCCTCCTCGGTGGTGCGCGCGCCGACGACCTGGTCGATGCTCTGGTCGGTGTCGAGCATCCGGACCAGCTCGGGGATCCGCTCGTTCGGGTACGTCATGTCCGCGTCGGTCCACACGACGATCTCGCCGCGCGCCATCTGCGAACCGATCCGGCGCACCGTGCCGGCCCCGCCGTTGCGGCGGAAGGCGACCACCTTGAGGTGCGGGAACTCCTCCTCGGCGGCCAGCAGGACCTGCAGCGTCTGGTCGGTGGAGGCGTCGTCCACGGCCAGCAGCTCGTAGCTGAAGCCCGCGCCGTCCATCGCGGCGCAGATCCGCTTGATCTCCATCAGGACGTGAGCGTCCTCGTTGTAGCACGGCAAGACGATCGAGACGTGCGGATTCTCGTCGTCGCCCGCCTGCGCGGCCGGAACCGGCGCGGCGGTGGACAGCGGCTTCGCCGGGTCTGTGAGCAACACGCGTGCAGCTTCCCTTCGAATCGGACCGTGGGCGTCCCCAGGGTAGTCAGCGCTGCTAACGTTTGGCCACGCGCCACCGGGAACTCGTCGGTCACCTCGCGGGGAGTCTTAGATAGCCTTCATCCCACGCTTCTATTTTCGCTCGATGGCGACAAGGCCCGAGCCGCCGAAGTCAAAACCCTACGCAACCGGATGACCAGGGAAGCCGACGCTGTGACCACCGAGAACCGCGCGCCCGAGCAGAGCCATCCGGGCGACGCGCCGGACAACGGTACCGTCGGCGGCCCGGAACCGGAAAATCCAGCGTCGAAAGAGCCATCGCCACGCTCACGTGCGCGGCGGCGCCCACGCGCGCTGACGGTGGTCTCGGTGCTCGCGGTAGCGCTGTTCGCACTCTGGGGCATCGGCACGCCGCTGGTCGGCGCCACCTCGCTGACCTCGACCAACGAGATGGTCGGCCTAAGCCCTTATGCCGAGTCCGGATTCGCCGACAGCACCACGAACAACACGTTCCTGGATGACACATACACGTCAGCGTTCCCCAGCGCGATCCTCTACAAGGACGCGCTGAAAGACAGCCTGACCAACGGCCAGTGGGACCCGTACATGAGCGGCGGCACGCCGCTCGCCTCGACGCCGAACTACGCGCTGGCCTCGCCGCTGACCATCCCGTACTACGTGCTGCCGACCTGGCTGGCTCCGGCGTATGAGCGGCTGCTGGAGATCGTCGTCGCGGTCGGCGGCTGCTTCCTGTTCCTGCGCCGGCTCAAGCTGTCCCGGCCGACCGCGATCACCGCCGGCATGGTGTTCGCGGCCAGCGGTTTCATGGTCAGTTGGCTGAACTTCCCGCAGACGCGGGTCGCCTCCTTCATCCCGGTGCTGTTCTGGACGATCGAGCGCTACCTCCAGGAGCGGCGGCTGCGTGACGTGGCGCTGATCGCCATTCCGGTGGCTTCTATGCTGCTCGGCGGCTTCCCCTCGGTGGCCAGCTACACGCTGCTGACGGCGGCGGTCTACACGGTGGTGCGGATCGCGGCGGACCACCGCGCGGAGCCGCGGCGCGCGTGGCGGCCGGTGGTCGGCACCACGCTCGGCGTCGTGGCGGGCGTCGGCTTGGCCGCGTTCCAGCTCCTGCCGTTCGCCGGGTTCCTCAACAGCTGGTACACCAACGGCCGCGCGCAGACCTCCTCGGCGCACCTGGACGCGACGACGCTGCTGACCGCGATCGCGCCCTTCTCCTTCGGCGGTGTGAACGCCGATAACCCGCCGCTGTTCTACGACAACTCCAACCTCATCGAGGCCCTCGGCTACATCAGTGCGGCGGCGGCTGTGCTCGTGCTGGTGGCCATCGCGCTGCAGCGCTCGGGGCGCGCGCTGCTGCCGCGCGGGGTGTGGATCTTCCTCGTGGTGGCGACGCTGGTGTGGGCCGAGCTGGTATACCTCGGCGGTTGGCCGCTCGCGATCGCGCAGAAGGTGCCGGGCCTTCACTCGATTTTCGCGACGAACTTCGTCGCCCGGGCGCGCAGCATCCTGGAGTTCCTGCTGGCCGTGCTCGCTGCGGTCGGATTCGAACTACTGCTGCGCCACCGCGCGTCGCGCACGGCGCCGTCGCGTCGCTCTCGCGTCGGCACGCTGTGGGCGGCGGGTGTCGGCGTGGTCGTGGCGGTCATCGCCGGTGTGCTGGTGTGGCAGGGCGAGCACAACGCGGCCAACGAGCAGACCCAGCTGAAGGCGTCGCACTCCCCCGGCCATCCGGTCTCGCTGTTCCGGCACCAGATCTTCTACTCGGCGCTGCTGATCCTGGTCACGATCGCATGCGTCGTCCTCCTGCGCCTCGCGGCGAAGCGACGCGAGCTGCCGGACTACGACCGCCTATGGCGCAAGACCCGCTTCGTGGCCGCCGCCGCGCTGCCATTGCTTATCGCAGGGCAGGGCCTTTACTTGGTGACGCAGTACTACCCGAAGTCGAACGTTGACACGTTCTACCCGGTCACCGACACGCACTCGTACCTCGCGGCGAACCTCGGTGAGCAGCGATACGCGGCGGGCGCCGACGGCATGGTCTTCGGCACGAACGTGGCGTACGGCCTGCGGTCGGTCGACGGCCACGCGTTCATCAACGCCAACTTCGCCGAACTGATCAAGGGCATCCCGGGCAACCCAGTGCCGGTCGACAGCTACATCAGCCTCGACGACTCGCAGGCCGTGGCCAGCAGTCCGATCCTCGACGCGCTCGGCACGAAGTACTTCGTCACCGCGCTCGACGACTCCGTTCTCGGCACCGCGATCCCGGCCAAGGACGACAACGCGCAGCTGACCTTGGACCCCGGGCGGTCGGTGACCGCAGCGGCGCCGACGACTGGACCACTGCGCGGCATCGGCATCACTGCGGTGGGCCCGATCCCGGCCGCGCTGGACGCTCCGGATCCGAACAGCTGGATCCAGGTGACCCTGAAGGATTCGTCCGGGACGCAGGTAGCGCAGTCCAAGCGGCTGACGGACGACCTGAGCGCCGGCGATCCGTTCGTCGTTCCGGTGGCGGCCGACTCGGTCGCGGCTGGCACGCAACTAGACGCGACGGTGACCCTGCACGCGTCCGCGCCGCTGACCGTCGCCGCGACCGACGCGACGACGCCAGCGCTGAGCGCGGTGGCCGGGGCCGACGATGGACTGAAGCTCGTGCACGTCGACACCAGCGCGATCTACGAGCGGCTGACCGCGCAACCGCGCATCCGGTGGGCAGCGAACAGCAAGGTCGTCACCGATCAGAACCAACGCGTGCAGATGCTCGCCGCCGGGCAGGTCGACGGCAATTCCGTACTGCTCTCGAAGAAGGGACCAACAGCCTCGGGTAAGCCGGCCTCAGTGATAGTGGATCAGGACGGCCTGGACACGATTTCCGCGACCGTGAACGCGACCGGCCAGGGTTATCTGGTGGTCGCCGACGCGGATCAAGTCGGCTGGAAGGCGACCGTCGACGGAGCGAAGGCGCAGCTGGTCCCGGCTGACCAGGGTTTGGTGGCCGTCTCGGTCCCGGCGGGCACGCACACCGTCGCGCTGAACTTCGCCGCGCCGCACGGGACCGCTGCCTACGCCATCACGGTCGGTACAGCGGTGGTTCTCATCGTCGTGGTCGTCGGCGAGGTCTGGTGGATCCGTCGCCGACGTAAGTCAGACCCCTACAGCGACACGAACGGCAGCAACGGCAGCGGCGTCACTGCCGGCGGACGATGATCCGGCCGTCTGCGCCTAGTTCGATGCGGATGCCGGTCAGGTCCGGGACGACCAGATCAGCCTCGAGCTGATCGGCGGCGTGGTGGCCTCCCAACCCGCAACCCTGCCTCACCCAACCGTCACGTCACCCACCAACTCGGCCACCGCCACGACGGTCCGAGGCGAGACTTGTTAGGTACTGGATTCCGGGGAATCGCGTAACTGTTCGCCCATAGATTCGTAACAATTCACCCTGACTAAGTAACTCGAAAAACAGCTTCAGTAGCGGCGAGCGAAGTTAAGGGTGAATGCATGTTGTCATGCAACCTTCTCCTGGCCAGGGTGGGGATGAGTCGAATCGACAATGCCGTCGATGAGGCGCTCTGTACCCGGCCACTGCCCTGCTGGGGGGCTCCTGAGGAGGATTTCATGTCTGACGCACTGAGCTTTGCCGAGATCTACGGCCAGCATGTTGAGCGTAGAGGGCATCCTGGATGAATTCGGCAGGGTCAACCACGACGCGAACCTGTCGCCGCAATGGGTGCAGGTCCTGGCGACCGTGTTTACCCCGATGCGCTATCCCAACCATGCGCTTCAAATGCTCCAGGCGTACCTTGGCCAGGTTGCCCCCACCTCCTACATTACGAACTGCGCCGCCTTCGCGGCTGCCGATCAGTTGCGCCTGGTTTCGCTGGTGGCCTATCGGACGCGCCAGCTCCAACTCGCCCACCCCGACGCGGGCTTTGCGACGGGCGAGCGCAACATCTGGGAGACGCACCCCCATTGGCAGCCCGTGCGCCGGGCGCTAGAAACCGCCCTGATCGCCTACGACTGGGGCGAGTGCCTC
>CAVQPP010000431.1:0-4381 GCA_963714445.1 uncultured Actinomycetota bacterium | reverse complement strand
TGACGCACTCCCTCGAAGTCGCCCAGATCGGCCGCGAGCTGGCCGGTTCGCTCGGTGCAGATCCCGACTTGGTCGAGGCGGCCTGTCTCGCGCACGACCTCGGCCACCCGCCGTTCGGCCACACAGGCGAGGGCGCGCTGAACCAGGTCACCGGCGGGATCGGCGGCTTCGAGGGCAACGCGCAGAACCTGCGCATCCTCACCCGCCTCGAAGCGAAGGTGATCACCGCCGACGGTCGTTCGGCCGGCCTTAACCCAACCCGCGGTCTGCTTGATGCAGCGACGAAATACCCGTGGGCGCGGCGCTCCGATACGCCGAAGTTCGGCGCGTACGCCGACGACCTACGGTGTTCGCCTGGTTACGCATCGGCTCGCCACCCGAGCCGGTCAAGTGCTTCGAGGCGCAGATCATGGACTGGTCCGACGATGTCGCGTACTCCGTACACGACCTCGAAGACGCGATCTACGCCGGGCACCTCGACCCCAAGGTCCTGCTGATCGACGAGGAGCGCGCCGCGCTGTTCGAGCGCTCGCGCGGCTACGCCCCCGACGCCGAGATCGACGAGCTGGCAGCCGCGCTAGACCGGCTCCAGTCGGTCGAGTGGTGGCCCGGCGAGTACGACCGTTCGTTCGCGGCGCAGGCCCGGCTCAAGCGCGCCGCCAGCGAGCTGATCGGCCGGTTCTGCCTGGCTGTCGTGCACGCGACCCGCGCCGAGTTCGGCCCCGGGCCGCACACCCGCTACAACGCGCGCCTGATCGTGCCACGGCCGATCCGGCTGGAGAACGCCGTGCTCAAGGCGGTCGCGGCGCGCTATGTCATGGAGACCGACCAGGCGTACGTGCTGCGCGCGAGGCAAGCCAACCTCATACGCGAACTCGTCGCGCTGCTTCCCGACCGGCCCGACCAACTCGAGCCGGCGTTCCACGCCTGGTGGGCCGAGGCACCCGATGACCAGGCCAGGCTGCGCGTGGTCGTCGACCAGATCGCCTCACTCACCGACGCATCTGCTCAACGTCTTCATAGGTTCCTTGTCGGAGCCGCCGCGTAGTATCTCAACCATGGCCGGGCGCATCAGGGACGAGGACGTCAAGGCCGTGCGTGACGCGTCCGGGGTGGCTGACGTCATCGGCGAGCACATTCAACTGCGCTCGGCCGGCGGCGGGAATCTCAAGGGCCTGTGCCCGTTCCACGACGAGAAGTCCCCGAGCTTCAACGTGACACCGGCGCGCGGCTTGTGGCACTGCTTTGGCTGCGGCGAGGGCGGCGACGTCATCTCGTTCGTGATGAAGCTCGAACTCCTGTCCTTCAACGAGGCGGTCGAGCAGCTAGCCAAGCGTGCGCGCATCGAGCTGCGTTACGCCGAGGGCGGCTACACCAAGCGCACCGAGACCAGCGAGCGTGCCCGGCTGCTCGAGGCGCACCGCGCCGCTGCCGACTTCTACCGCGAGCAGTTGGCCACCCCGGCGGCCAAGCACGGCCGCGACTTCCTGTCCGGGCGCGGCTTCGACGCCGCCGCGCTGGAACTGTTCAGCGTCGGCTACGCGCCCGCCGGCTGGGACGTGCTCGTGAAGCACCTACGCGGTCGTGGCTTCACCGACAAGGAGCTGATGGTCGGCGGCCTAGCGTCGGAGGGCCGACGCGGCCCGATCGACCGATTCCGCGACCGCCTCACCTGGCCGATCGCCGACATCGGCGGCGAGGTGATCGGTTTCGGCGCGCGCCGGCTGTCCGACGACAAGGACTCGCCGAAGTACCTCAACACCCCCGAGACGCCGCTGTATAAGAAGTCCTCCGTGCTTTACGGACTCGACTTGGCGCGTAAGGACATCGGCAAGGAGCAGCGAGCCGTCGTCGTCGAGGGCTACACCGATGTGATGGCCTGTCACCTGGCCGGCGAGACCACGGCCATCGCCACGTGCGGTACCGCGTTCGGCGAGGAGCACATCAAGATCCTGCGGCGGCTGCTGGCCGACCGTAACCAGTACCTCGGCTGCGAGGTCGTCTTCACCTTCGACGGCGACTCGGCCGGCCAAAAAGCCGCGTTGCGGGCGTTCGTAGAGGACCAGCGCTGGGTTACGCAGACCTTCGTCGCGGTACAGCCCGACGGCATGGACCCGTGCGAACTGCGGATCGCCCGCGGCGACGCCGCCGTCAGAGATCTGATCTCGGCGCGGATCCCGTTGTTCGAGTTCGTAATCCGCGCCCGGCTCGCCGAGTACAACCTAGACACTCCCGAGGGCCGCGTACGCGCGCTGCGTGCCGCCGCACCGATCGTCGCGTCCATCCACGACCCGGCGCTGCGCCCCGAGTACGGACGCAGACTCGCCGGCTGGCTCGGTATTGACGATGATCGGATCGTCGCCGCCGAGGTGCGCCGCGCCGCGCCAGCCGCCTATCGCTCCGCCTCCCGTGCCTCCGGCACCGGCCAGCAGACGGGTCGCGTGGCGTCCCCCGCCTCGTCGTCGGGATCCAGCGCACCCGTACCAACATCCGCCGCCACGGCTGCCGTTACCAGTACCACCGCCACTGGTGCCGCCAACGCGCCCGCGACCGGCAACCCGTACCTCGTCGAACCGCTCGATCCCGCCTCCCGCCGCCAGCGCGAGGCACTGAAACTCGCCCTCCAGCACCCGAAGATCGTCGGCGCGGCCTTCGACGGACTCGGCACCGAGGAGTTCACGACGGCCGCGTACGTAGCCGTCCACGCCGCCATAATCGCGGCCGGGGGAGTGGCCGCCGCGACTGATCCGATGCACTGGCTAAGCACGGTGATCGCCGCCGCACCCGACGATGCGTTACGAACACTGATCAACAGACTCGCCGTCGAGCCGCCCATGCTGCGAGATAATGCCAAAGGCGGACAAACCGTCGATACGCGCTATGCGAACGAGTTGATCACACGAATCTGGATCGACGCCGTCGAGCGCCGTCGCGCGGCAACTCACTCCCGGCTGCAGCGCCTAGATCCGACCGCGCAGGCCGAGGAGTACCTAGCGCTCTCGGTCGAGTTGAACGAACTCAACGTCTTCCGCTCGGGCCTGTTCGCATCCCTTGATCAATAACGGTTTTTCTAGATCAACGATCAATAAGCTGATCCACGTCCAACCCCTCCTCGACCCCTTCTCAACCCCTCCTCAACTGCCCTCCTACCACCCGCTGATCACGGCGTTCGTCGCCCGGAAACGCTTCAGGACCGCCGAAACCGCCACGTCGAGGCACCCCACCGCATCCCACGGCCCGACATCCTTCCGTCATCCGCACGAAACCTGGCGTATCGCCGCCAAATCCAGGGATTCGCCGAAGTTCCTTGCCGTCCGGAAGCGCTAAACGGCGCGCGCCGGGGTAGGGGGAGAGTCGTGGAATCCACACCGGGTGGAACCGACTGCGCCTCCGATCCGGCGGGGGTGCGGTGCACAAGTCGCCATTGACGCCCGGCATGTCGGGCACCGCGCGGGGACAAGGAAGTTCCCGGCGGCCGGACGCATTGGCCGGTGAAGTGGACGGAGTTCGTATGGACGGCGCCCTCGCACGTGTCATCGTCGGACCCACACCAGGCGGGGTCGAGCAGTCGTCGGCCGGGCAGTCTCGCGGCGAGCGGTTCCTGTCCGTGGTCGCGGAGCCACGTGAAGCAACCGCCGGGGTGGCGCAGACGGTGCCACCAGAGCGCGTCGAGCGTGCCGATCTGGCCGACACTCAGGAGTTACCGCTGGCGCGGGTGATGCCGCTGCCCGTGAACCGTGATACCGCCGCCGACACGGCGGACGCAGACGTAGTAGTAGAGGTCCTGCCCGAGGACGACGCGGTGTCCGCGCTGACGGCCGTCGACCCCGATGCCGCCGCCGCCGACGGCGCGCAGCCCGGCGCCGCCCGCCGCGACCCCCGGGAACCGGACCCGGAGGAGTTGGCGGAGACCGAGGCCGAGGAAGAGCCGAGCCCGCAGGAGCAAGAGGCCGCGGACGCCCACGTCGCCGCGTGGGCCGACTCCGCCGGACCGGCCGGAGACCTGTTCCGCCAGTACCTGCGGGAGATCGGCCGTATCCCGCTGCTCACCGCGGTCGAGGAGGTCGAGCTCGCGCGCGCCGTCGAGGCCGGTCTGTTCGCCGACGAGAAGCTGCTGCACAACTTCGACCTGCGCCCCGAAGACCGCCGCGACCTGCACGTGCTCGTCCTGCACGGTCAGGCGGCCAAGCGCAAGCTGATCGAGGCCAACCTCCGCCTCGTCGTATCGATCGCCAAGCGCTACATCGGCCGCGGCATGTCGATCCTGGACCTGGTCCAGGAAGGCAACCTGGGCCTGATCCGCGCGGTCGAGAAGTTCGACTACGCGCGGGGCTACAAGTTCTCCACGTACGCGACCTGGTGGATCCGCCAGGCGATGAGC
>CAVQPP010000430.1:0-28627 GCA_963714445.1 uncultured Actinomycetota bacterium | reverse complement strand
GGGCAACGCGCCCCACACGTCGGCCAGGATGCGGCGCAGGTACGCGGTGGAGTGATCCCAGCCCTCGCGCGGGGTCCCCGGCCCGTAGGCGCCGCCGCGGACGACGACGAGCACGGCCAGCTTTCCGCCAGCAGCGGCTCGTTGGCGTTCTCGGCCCCCGCTATGACCAGGTCAATCCAGGTCTTGACGTGCTGCGGGACGCCGAAGTTGTACAGCGGGACGGCCAGCAGGGCCGCGTCGGCCGAGCGCAGCTCGGCGGCCAGCCCGGCCGCCAGGGCGAGGGCGGCGCGCTGCTCCTCGGTGCGGGCCTCCGCGGGCGCCCAGCTGGCCCCGACCGCGCCCGTCCAGGCGGTCGACGGCAGCGGCTCGGTGCCCAGGTTCTTGCGGACGATCACGCCGCCGGTGTTCGCGGCCTGCCACTCGGCCTCGACGATGTCCGCGATCGCGCGGCTCGACGAGCTGGCCGGGTTGATGCTGGCGTCCAGGCGGAACAGGGTCATGGGGTTTCCTCCCAGGTCAGACGGGTCGCAGAAGCCCGGCCAGGCAATTATTCTTAGCTCAGATGATCCGAAGCAAGAATATACGAGATGGGAACAACGTCAAGCGCGGGTATCCTGTGACCGTGAGCACAGCGGGACAAACGGCACGGGCCGCCGGCGCCGGGTTCGGCCAGGCTGGCGACGAGTGCGCCCAGGCCGGCGGGGACCCTTGCGGGGCCGAAAACCCGGACATCGACATCCTCGGCAACCCCCGCGCGCGCCGGCTGTCGATCGTCTCCTTCCGCCTACGCGCGCCTCAGCCGGGCCGATTCCTGCACCACAACTTCGTCGTAGCGGTCCTCAGCGACCTGTTCGGCATCCAGGCACGCGGCGGCTGCTCATGCGCCGGCCCCTACGGCCACCGCCTGCTGGCCATCGACCAAGACCGCTCGCACGCGTTCGAGCACGAAATCAGCCTTGGCTGCGAGGGCATCAAACCGGGCTGGACGCGCGTCAACTTCAACTACTTCATCACCGACACGGTCCGCGACTACCTAATCGACGCGGTAGACCTGATCGCCCGCCACGGCCACCGCCTGCTCCCGCTTTACAACTTCGACCCGGCGACCGGCCTCTGGCGTCACCGCAGCCCAGACGCCCTCCCCGCTCTCCGCCTAACCGACGTCCACTTCGCCCCGGACGCGGACGGCACCCCAATCCTCACCCACGCACGCAAGCGTGTCACCGCCGGTGAACACGTCCTGGCCGCCCAACTTCGCGACGCCCGCGACCTCCTCGAAGCCCTCCCCGACGCCGACGCCGACGACGACGCGCCCACCGGCCTAGCCCCGCAATTCGAGGCCCTGCGCTGGTTCCCGCTGCCAACGGTCTGCCTAACGCCGATCCGCTCATCACAGCAGTCCGGCGAAGCGCGCCCGGGCCTTTAGCCCTGGCACACGCCAACGCGGCGCGGGAGAGAAGCGTCCGGGTAGACCCCATGTTCGGAAGAACGAGAAGCCGCCGAACAGATCCACGACGTACGGCTCCCCTGATCGCGCGTCCACAGCCGATAAACGCAGAAGCGCGGAGCCGTGGGCCGGCCCCGCGCTCCGCATCACGCCTCAGTGTTCTGAGGAGCAGCTCTGAGGATCAGCCGAGTCCGAGCGAGGACAAGGCGGTGGTCCAGTCCGTCATGATCGCGTTCTGAGCCTCGGCGAGCGACACAGTGCCCTTGCACACGGCATTCTTCAGCTTGGTCTCGACGCCGTCCTTGGTGTACGAGGTGTTACCGGAGCCGTCGCTGTGCGGCTCAGGCCAGAGGTTGCCCGGGTCCCGCGGGCTGCCGCCGAGCTCGAGCGGGACGAAGTGGTCCTCTTCGTAGTCGGCGGTGCTGGTGTCGCGGTAACCGTACTCAGCTATCTGCTGCACCTTCAGGCGGTTCGTGTACGACGTCGGGGGGCGGACGGTGGCGGTCCACCCGGAGACGCATATCGTCGAGTCGATCGTGCCCTGCGTCACGTCCGGGTTCAGCACGCCCGGCGTGCAGGACGGGTCCGGCAGCGGCAGGTACGAGGTCGAACAGGTGATGGTTGTGGTTGTGGTCGCGGCGTGCGCCGGGGTTCCGGCGAAGAGACCGAGGAAGCTCGCGGGCGCCAGCGCGAGCGCGGTCAGCAGCGCGGCCCGGCGGCGGTGGACGGTGATCATGTGGGTAGGTACGTCCTTTCCAAGCTCAAACCACCGGATATCAGTGGCCTTAGCCGAGAAAAGCGTTACCTGGAAAGAAGATCCTCAAGTCCTGGTGAATCCCAAGCGTCAAAGAGCGCAAGAATGTGCGCCCCGCCGACACTTCCGTCCTACACGTGCTATCCCGTATCAGGGCATGCGTAGTCACCCATGCGTGGCTGAGACAGCGATCCGCGGGCGGTGAACCCAACGCATACGATCCCGTTACACACGTGGCCCAGTCAGTGGTGGATCAGGAGGAGCTGTGGACGAGCGGCGTCGGCATCTGGTCTGGCAGGTCGTCGAGACGGCGGGGTTCGAGGCGGCTTGGGTGAGCCTCAACGGGATGATGCTCCGTGCGACCGGCCGAGCTGTCGGGCAGCTTCCGGAGCCGTATTGGTTGACGTACACGCTGGAGACGGACGATCGCGCCGCGACTACGCGGCTTCAGGTCGCGGCTACGACCGGTGGAGCGCAGTACGCGCTGGATCTGCGGCGTGACGACGGCGGTGGCGGCTGGACTGCGAACGGCGAGCCGCGTGCCGATCTCGCCGATGCGTTGGACTGCGATCTGGCGTGCTCGCCGGTGACGAACACGATGCCGATCATTCGGCATGGTCTGCAGCGCGGGCCTGACGCAGGGAGCGAGGCTGGCGGTGAGCGGCGGTTCGTGATGGCGTTCGTCGAGCTTCCGACGCTGCGCGTGGTCGTATCTCAGCAGGCGTATACGCACCTTGGGTTGACCGAGGACGGCGCTCGGGTGCGGTTTGCGTCTGGGACGTACGTCAGGGATCTCCTCGTCGATTGGGATGGCCTGGTGATCGAATATCCGACGATGGCGCACCGCGTTCCGGGACAGTCAGCCGTCGGCTGATCACCAGCTTCGGCGTGCGGCGCGCAGGTGGGGCCAGACCAGGCGCAGGACGCGTGCGCGAGGCATCTTCGTTCCTTCGCGCAGGACGCGTGCGCCGCTGCGTTCGATGATGTCCAGCTGGGCCGCTTGGATGTCTAAGGAACCTGCGATGATGGGGCGGCTTGCCGGGGACAACGCGTCGAACAGCGACCTTGCTTCGTGCAGCATCGCGCGAGCGCGTTCGGTCTGGAGACGGATCAGAGCGTCGAGTGCGTTCAGCGCGTTGGGGCCCGCGGGGGTGGAAGTGGCGGTGCCAGCGGCGAAAGCGAGCAGGTCAGCGCGGGTCACGCCACAGCCGGCGAGGTCTTCTGACGGCAGGTAGAGGCGCTGCTCTGGTAGGTCGATCGGGAAGTCCTCGAAGATGTCGAGGAGTTGATGCACCTCGCCCATCAGCGAGGCGACGCGATCGCAGTCCGCGCTGGCGGGGCCGAGTACGCGGACTGATAGGACTGCACACGTGCCCGATACGCCGCGCGTGAAAGCGCGCAGGTCCTCGAACGTCTCGAAGTCGGCGGTGCGGTTGCTGTCCGCGATGGTCGCGGCCTGGAAGACGTCGAACAGCGCCAGATCCAGGTCGTGGATGCGCGCGGTGTGCACGAGGGCGCGGCGCACGGGATGGTCGCTGTGGCCGCGGCGCAGGTCGGCGAGGACGTCGGATGACCAGCGGGCGAATGCGCGCTCGCGGTCTTCGCGGCTTGGCTTGTCGACGTTGCCGGTGCCGGTGCCGCCTTCAGGGCTGCCTTCGTCAGCCACTCGGTCGGTGGCGAAGAAGTACGCGTTGAGCGCATCTGCGTCCAAGCGCGTGGCCGGTGACGTGAGGAGCCGCGTGGCTAGGAACGTCGTGCGGTTGCCCTTCGCGTGGATGCGGCGGCACAAGGCGTACGACTTACGCAGTGCGACAGCGTCGTCCTGGGACGTTTCCAATGCTTGCGAGTCGGTCACGGTCAGGCTTGCCCGAGCAGGATTCGAACCGCGGGGAGATCGCGTTGCCCGGTCAGGAACGCGCGCAGCTTCGCCGCGAACTCGTCGGTGCGCACCGTGCCGTCACCGTCGCTGTCGAGCGCGCGCAGGCCGGCGATCAGTTCGTACTGCCTCGGGCTGCGGCTGAACAGGCGGGCGTATTCGTCAGCTGAGATCTTGCCGCTCCCGTCACGATCGATCAGCCGGCAGACGACGTCGACGACTCGTTCGACGCCATCGGCCGGGTCCGGCGCGTTCGATTCGCCAGGATACCGGCCGGCCTCAACGGCGGCGCGGTACTGCGCGAACGTGAATGCCTCGACACCGGAGTCATCGCCGTCAGCGCTCTCGGCATCGCTCTGCCGATCGACGACTGCGGCGTCGCGCAACTGGCGCCACCAGGATTCGAACGCGGCGTACAGCTCGTCTTCGGCGCCGCTGTCGAGATCCAGGTGCGTCGCGAGTTCGCGAGCCATCGCCAGCAGGTCACTGCGCGCGACCCGGCCGTCGCCGGTCTGGTCCAGGATCGTGGTGAAGAACAGGATCGGATCGAACGGGCTGTCGTGTCGGGGTGTGATTCGCGCGGCTTTGATGGCCGCAGCGGCGTACGGCATGTACCGCCACGTCCCCGGGAGCAGACCGGTGACGATCCTGCTGGAGCGATGCAGCGTACTGACCGCGAGGTACGAGCCGGGCATCGGCGTGCAGCCGAAGCGCTCGCGCAGGATCGGCGGCAACGTGGCCACGGTCGCCTCGACGGCAGCCGCGACCATCGTGTTGCGCAGCGGGACCCACAGTAGGTGCGGAATGCGCATGCCGGGCGGCGGGGGTACGCGGTACACGCTGCCGGAGAGCAGGTCTTGCACCGCCGCGTTGTTCTCGAGCACGTGCTCGACGGTGTGATTGAAGTACTCATCGAACTCGTCGAGCGTGCCGGGCACGTGCGCGTCCGCGAGCTCGAAGAGTTCGGCGAGCCGCCGAAAATCTGCGTACAGCCGCTCCTGCTCGGCGCGCGGCAACGGATCGCCGCCGAGCCGGTGCATCGTGACGACAGCCTCGAACAGCGACAGATGCACCCATGCGCGAGCCGCGGGATCCGCTGCGGTGAACGCCCTGCCGCGCGCGTCATTTCCCCGCATACGCTTGTGCAGTCGCTCTAGGCGCTGGATTTCGTTGCGGCGCTGGTCCTGCATGCCGTAGACGTAGCGCTGCAAGCTGCCGATCGAGTGAAACAGTCGCCGCCACGGATGCGCGCCGTACACGGAGAACTGGTGAACCGCCGCGCCGACCGCCGGATAAGCGGTCTCAAGTATCAGTGCCCTGTGCAGCACCAGGAAAAGGCGCCACTCGCCGATATACGCCCACGATGCGGAGTTGCGACCAAGTTGCTCGTCGTTCATGACGCCCCCCTGCTGCGAACCGGCTCCCGGATGATTGTCGGTTAGATGGCCCGATCGGGTGAAGGCGGCGAGGGACGTTTCACTCGCACAGGTGGTCTTCGTTTAAGAACGTTGACGCACCGGCTGTCCTGTCGTAGGCGTTAGCGGGGTCGTAGGCGTCGGCAGGTCTGGCGACAGCAGCCCTTCGTCGCGCAGGCGTTCCCAGACACTAGGCGGAATCGGCAGGTCGGCCCACTCCAGGTTCTCCCTCAGCTGCGCGCGCGAAGCCGGGCCGGTCAGGACGCAGTCCACCATCGGATGCCCGAGCGGGAACTGGATGGCGGCAGCGGCGGTCGGCACGCCGTGCTCGTGGCAGATCGCTGCGATACGGGCCACCTTAGTGCGGATCTCGTCGTCGACTGGCCGGTAGCGGAACTGGGGATTCGGCACGCCGTCGATCAGGCCGCCGTGCATCGCCTGAGCTGCGATGACGCGCACGCCACGGCGCTGGGCCTCCGGCAGCAGCTCCTCGTGCGCTTGCGTATCAAGCAACGAATAGACGCCGGCTTCCAGCACGACGTCGATGTCTGCCTCGCGGATGAAACGTGCCAGCATCGGCGCCTGCGTCATGCCGACGCCGACCGCGCGGATCACGCCCTCGTCGCGCAGTCGCGCCAGGGCCGGCCACGCGCCGTCCAGCACTTGCCGCCAGTGGTGGTCGGGATCGTGGATGAAGACGAGGTCCACGCGATCGACGCCCAGGCGCCGCATGCTTTCGTCCAGCGAGGTCAGCACGCCGTCGCGGCTGTAGTCGTAAATCCAGTCCGCTCCGGTGCGTCCGGTGGCGGGATTACCCGGACGCACCAATCGTCCGACCTTCGTACTTAGCAAGTACTCATCACGCGGCCGACTGCGCAGCATCCAGCCGACCAGGCGCTCCGACTGCCCGGAGCCGTACATCGGCGCGGTGTCGAAGTAGCGCATGCCGCTCTCCCACGCCGCCTCCAGGCAATCCACCGCCTGTGCAGTGGTGACGTGCGGATAGACGATGGCGGCGGCGCCGAAACCGACTCGGGGCAAGAGTGGCATCTTCGCCGGTCACGGTCACGCCTTGACGCCTCCGGAAATCAGGTCGACTCGCCAGTACCGCTGCAGCGAGAGGAACACCAGCGCCAGCGGGACGATCGACACGAGCACGCCCGCGATGACGATCGAGTACTGCGCTGCCTGGCCGCCGGTGATGATCAGCAGGCCGTACATGCCCTCGGTCACCGGGAAGAGCTGGTCCTTGTTGAGCATCACATACGGCAGCAGGAAGTTGTTCCAGATCCCGATGAACTGCAGCAGGAAGACCGTCACCAGCGCCGGCGACAACAGCCTTGCGCCGATGGAGATGAAGATGCGCCACTCGGACGCGCCGTCGACCCGCGCCGCCTCGATCACCTCGTCGCTGACCGACGCCTCGGCGTAGATCTTGCACAGGTAGATGGCGAACGGACTGACCAGCTGGGGCAGCAGTACCGCGGCGTAGTTGTTCGTCATATTGATCTTCGCCAGCAGCAGGAACTGCGGGATCGCCAGCATGATCTGCGGCAGTAGTACTGCCGCAACAATGATCCGGAAGAGTGACACGCTGCCGGGGAATCGGTACTTGCCCAGCGCGTAGCCCGCACAGCCGCAGACGATTGTCGACAGTGTCGCGCCGCCGACGGCGTAGATGACCGAGTTGATCGCCCAGCGGAAGAAGATTCCGTTGTCGTACGTGAACAGCGCTCGCATGTTCGTGACGAAGCCGCCGTGGAACGTCGGCTCGAACGGCGGCGTCGAGAACAGCTCGCTGTTCGTCTTGGTGGACGCGATCACGATCCACACCACCGGCAGCACGCAGTACAGCGCGCCGACCATCAGGATGAGCGTCGGGATCCAGTTGACGCGCGAGCGGGGGGAGGGCCTACGGCGAGCCGGCGAGGCCGGCCGGATGGCGGTCGCTACGGCCGTCATCGCAAACTCCTTCGCGAAATCCGGCGCAGCACCGCGTTGGCGAGCACGGTGGCCGTGACTGTCAGGATGATGAGAACGAACGAGGCCGCCGCGCCCTGGTAAATATCGTTCGTGACAAAGGCGTCGGTGTACACGCGCATCAACGGCACCCACGTCGAGCTGATCGCGTTGGTGATCGGTTTCAGCGTGTTCGGTTCGTTGAACAGTTGCAGCGCGCCGATCAGCGAGAAGACCGTCACCAGCGTGAGCGTCGGGGCCAGCATCGGCAGTTTGATACGCAGCGCGATCTGCAGTTCGGTCGCGCCGTCGATCTCCGCCGCCTCGAACAGTTCACGCGGCAGTCCGCGCAGTGACGTGTAGATGACGACCATGTTGAAGCCGAGGACGCCCCACACCGCCACGTTCGCCACGGAGAAGAACACCGCGCGCGAGCCGAAGTAGTTGAAGGTGTCGCCGCCGATAGGGCTGGTGGCGGGCAGGTAGATGAAGCCCCACAGCAGCGTCGCGACCACGCCGGGCACCGCGTACGGCAGGAAGATCGCCAGCCGCGCGAAGCCGGTCATCCGGGCTCGCTTCGCGTCGAGGCAGAGAGCGAACAAGGTGGAGAAGAAGATCGTCGCCGGCACGCCGATGATCGCGACGAACAGCATCCTGAGAATGCTTTGCCAGAACTCTGTGTCCGAGAAGACCGCGCGGTAGTTCTCCAGTCCGGCGAAGACCTGCGTCGGGTTCAAGTCGCCGAGCAGGCCGCCGCCGACCTTCATCTTCAGGAAGCTGAGATAAATCGCGTAGCCGCCGGGAGCGATGGTGAACAGCAGGAACAGCACCACGGCCGGCGTGAGCAGGACGAACGGCAACGACGAGCGGTGGCGCCTGCGCCGGGCCCGAGCGGTCTTCGGCTCGGGCCCGGCGCCGTCGGAGACCGGCTGGACTCGGCCGCCCGCGTCGGCGAGCGGTCTCTGCGGTGCGGGCGGCGTGCCGGACCGGTCTCCGATAGCGCTCATGATCTGAAGTTGCTTTCCTTCCCGTGTCAACGCTCGAAACTCGTCTCAGCTGCGGATCAGTGGGCTAACTCACCCGGCGCTGACGTTGAACCCGCGCGACTTCATGTCGCTGACGGTGGCCGTCTGCATCGCCGTCAGCGCCCCGGCCAGCGAGCTCTTGTTCTGCAGCGCGGCCGCGAAGTCGTTCGAGTACGCGTCGAAGGTCACGTTCGCGTTCGGTCCCCAGATCTGGAAGGTGCGCACGTTCGCCGCCGCCTTTGCCATCAGGGTGTTGTAGTCGGGCTGGTTCGACATGAACGGCGGCGGGGTCTTGAGCGCGTCCTGGGTCTGGTTCGAGAGCGACGCCGGGAAGACGTCCACGTTCTGGATCAGCAGCTTGACGCCCTCGGCGGAGGAGTTCATCCACTTGACGAACTTGGCCGCCTCGGCCGGGTGCTTCGAGTTCGCGGTGACCCCCTCGGTCTCGCCGCCCCAGATGCCGACGGTCGGGTCGCCCGCGCTCCAGGCCGGCAGCGCCGCTGCGGTCCACTTGCCCGCGGTGTCCTTCGCGACGGACGGCAGCTGGTTCGGCGCCCACTGCGCGCTGACCCAGCCGACGATGGTGCCGTTGTCCATCTCGGTGCTCCACTGCGGCGACCAGTTCGGCTCCGGGCTGACCAGGCCCTGCTGAATCAGGTTGCTCCAATAGTTCGCGACCTTCTGCGTCGCCGCGTCGTTGATCGCGACGTTCCACGTGGTGCCCGACGTCGTCCACCAGTTGGCGCCCGCCTGCTGCGCCAGGCCGGCGAACCAGCCAGAGTCGACCGCGGAGAAGTTGCCGATGAACTGCTTCGGGTTGTGCGCGTGGATCTTCGCCGCGTCCTGAGCGTACTGGTCCCAGGTGGTCGGCGCGGTGAGGCCGAGCTGGTCGAAGATGTCCTTGCGGTAGAAGAAGATCATCGGGCAGATGTTCTGCGGCACGCCGTAGGTCTTGCCCTCGAACTGCACCTGCGAGAGCGCGGCCGGGCTGAACTGGCCGGAGAGGTTGCCGACGTACTGGTCGACCGGCACGACCACCTTGTTCGAGATCAGCGCCGGAAGAGCCTGATATTCGACCTCGGTGACGTCCGGGTTGGTGCCCGCGGCGTTGTTGGTGATCAGCTTGTTGTAGAGGGTGTAGCCGGTGCCAGAGGGCTTACTCAGCTTCACCTGGATGTTCGGGTTCTCCTTGTTCCACTGGTCGACCACGGCCTGCATGCCGCCGTCCCAGTTCACAAAGGTCAGCGTCACCGGTCCGCTGGAGGTGTTCGTCGACGACCCGGACGAGCTGCTGCAGCCGGCCAACGCGGGAACCGCCGCCGTGGCGGCCAGGCCGAGGACCGCGACGGTCCTGGTATAGGTGGTGCGCACTTGCTGTCTCCTTTGACTGTCGCATGCTCCGGGTCCCCGCCGGGACTCTGTTGCTTAAGCCAGCTGCCTTGAGCTCAGCTGCCTTGCGCCCAAGCGGGATACGTCACCGGCGTGGTCTGCACGCCGATCCACTGCCGCCGGGTGAACGAGGCGAGCTGGCCCTCGCCACCGTGGCGCGCGTAACCGTCATTGACATGCACCTCGTTGCTCGCGATGCGCCGCGCGAACGCGTACCCGCGCAGCGGATCGCCGGTGAACACCGAGTTCATCAGCGTCCTGTGACGGTTGACCAGTTCCACCGCCTCGGACTCGGAGTCGACCACGGTGATCGGCATGATCGGCCCGAAGGTCTCCTCGCGGAAGATCGGCATGTCCGGCGTGACACCGGCCAGCACCGTCGGCTGGTAGAACAGACCGTCATATCCACCACCGATCACGGCCTTCGCCCCGGCCGCGATCGACGGCTCCACCAGCCCCGCGTGAAACCGATCGCGCTGGCCAGCCGTGATCACCGGACCCAAATCCACCGTGTCGCGCAACGGATCGCCGACGCGCAGCTTCCGTACTCGCTCCACGACAGCTTCCGTATACGCGTCCGCCACCGACCGGTGCACGATGTGTCGTCCAGCGCTGATGCAGGTCTGCCCCTGGTACCAGAGCGAGGTCCACACCGCGCAGCTGGCCGCCTGATCAATATCAGCATCGTCAAGCACGACGAACGCGTTGTCCCCGCCGAGTTCGGTGACAGCGGTCTTACCCGCCCGCCCCGCGTACTCGGTGATCATGGCGCCCACCTCGAACGACCCCGTGAAGTGGATCAGATCCAATCCAGGATGCTGATAAAGCGCGCTACCCGTCCCCGGTCCGTCCCCCGGCAGCACCGCCAGCAGACCATCCGGCACGCCAGCCGCATGCGCCGCCTCAGCGAGCACCTGACCGCCCGCGATCGGCGTCAGTTCAGCCGGCTTCAAAACTACCGCGTTCCCATACGCCAATCCGGGTGCCAGCGCGCGCATCGCCAGACTCATCGGATAGTTCCACGGAACGATCAGCCCAATAACCCCCAGCGGCACCGCGTGAGAGAGCGACATCTTGCCGCGCTTGTACGGCGGTAAGATCGCGCCAGCGTTCTCCGTGAGCTGCGTAGCCGAGTTGAGCAGCTGATTGATCGCCTGTCCAAGCTCCTCATCTGCCTTCTGCGCGGTACCACCGGTCTCGCGAATGATCAGCGCCAGCAGCTCGTCGCGCCGCCGCTCCAACTCCGCGGCAAAGGCGCGCAGCACGTCGCAGCGCGTGTTCGCATCCGTGTCGCCCCAGTCGGGCTGAGCCCGCCGCGCCGCGACAACGGCCCGATCGACCTGCTCCGCCGACGCGTTGCCGTACCGACCCAACGGCGAGCCGGCCGCCTTGTCCAGCACCGGCAACCAGTCGGAATCGGGACGTTCGAACCGGCCGCCGATGTAGACCTCAGCCGTGTACTGCGCCCCCGCGCCACTCGCAGAACTCATCGGGACACCTCTGTGCGTCTTGGGTGCTTCTCGGGAATGCGCCTTCCCGGGAACATAGAAGTAGCCCCTGCGAGGTGTCAAGAGGTAG
Source organism: uncultured Actinomycetota bacterium (assembly GCA_963714445.1). Lineage (GTDB taxonomy): Bacteria > Actinomycetota > Actinomycetes > Streptomycetales > Catenulisporaceae > Actinocrinis. The sequence goes on along the minus strand of CAVQPP010000430.1, from coordinate 17,184 downwards.
CGGGTTTATGGTTTAAAAGAAGCCAGTACCAGCCACAACACTCTCAACGCGCCTAGAGAACCCGCTCACCCGGGTTAAAACACCGTGTTGACGAGCACCGTGCTGCACACCTACCTTGGAATCCGCATTCCCAACCCGCCCGGCGGAGGTACTGTGACAGCGAAATCTGCCTCGAGGCCCGTGCGCATCGCCATGAACGGCGTGACCGGCCGCATGGGCTATCGGCAGCACCTCACCCGCTCGATCCTGCAGATCCGCGAACAGGGCGGCGTCACACTCCCCGACGGCTCACGGCTCGAGGTGGAGCCGGTACTGGTCGGCCGCAACGAGGACCGCCTGCGCGACATCGCGAAGCGCCACGACATCGAGCACTGGACCACGGACCTGCAGTCCACGCTCGACGACCCGTCGATCAACGTCTACTTCGACGCCCAGATCACCGCGCAGCGCCCCGCGGCGGTCAAAGCCGCGATCGCCGCGGGCAAGCACGTCTTCACCGAGAAGCCCACCGCGCCAACCCTCGCCGAGGCGGTCGAGCTAGCCGCACTGGCACGCGAAGCCGACGTAACCGTCGGCGTAGTCCACGACAAGCTCTATCTCCCCGGCATAGTCAAGCTGCGAAGACTGGTCGACGAGGGTTTCTTCGGCCGCTTACTCTCCCTGCGCGGCGAATTCGGCTACTGGGTCTTCGAGGGCGACATCCAGCCCGCGCAACGTCCGTCGTGGAACTACCGCCAAGAAGACGGCGGCGGCATGACCGTGGACATGTACAGCCACTGGAACTACGTCATGGAGAACCTGCTCGGCACCGTGAAAGCGGTCACCGCCAAGGCAGTCACCCACATTCCAGCACGCTGGGACGAACAAGGCCACGAATACCGAGCGAGCGCGGACGACGCGGCGTACGGCATCTTCGAGATCGAAGGCGGCGTCGTCGCGCAGATCAACTCGTCGTGGGCGGTCCGCGTATACCGCGACGAGCTGGTCGAGTTCCAGCTAGACGGCACCCACGGCTCAGCCGTCGCCGGCCTGCGCAAATGCGTGGCCCAGCAACGCGCCCACACCCCGCGTCCGGTCTGGAACCCGGACCTCCCGGCCACCGAGTCCTTCCGGTCGCAGTGGCTTGAGGTCCCCGACAACGCCGACCTGGACAACGGCTTCAAGCTCCAGTGGGAGGAGTTCCTGCGCGACGTAGCCGCCGCCCGCCCGCACCGCCACGACCTCCTCTCCGCCGCCCGCGGCGTGCAACTAGCCGAACTGGCCCTGCAGTCGTCCCGCGAAGGCCGCCGCGTGGAGATCCCGGAGATCGCCCTATGAACGCCGTGCCTGCCCACACCTCCACCCCCACCCCCACCCCGATCTCCACCTCCACGCCGCCATCGCCCTCCCAATCCCCATCCACATCGATCCTCCTGCCGGATCACCACGGGACCCCCGAACTGGTGCGGCTGGGACCACCTGGCACGTGGTCCCGGCCGCCCCAGCCCCTGACCAGCCGCAGCGTCTACGCCGCCGCACACGTCATCCCACGTACGTGGTCTGACACCACCCCGGGCGCGCCTGCCGACCTCGACTGGGACGCGACCATCGCCTACCGCCGCGAGATCTGGTCATACGGCTTAGGCGTAGCCGACGCGATGGACACCGCCCAACGCGGCATGGGCCTCGACTGGCCCGCCACCAGAGAGCTGATCGTCCGCAGCGCCGCCGCCGCAAAGGAAGCCAACGCCCCCCTAGTCTGCGGCGCCGGCACCGACCAACTCGAGCTCGCCGACGTACCCTCCGGCGCAGCCCGGCCTATCCCGCGTCGCCGACGCCTACCGCGAGCAAATCGCCGTCGTCCGCGAAGCCGGAGCCGGCGTAGTCCTGATGGCCTCCCGCGCACTAGCCAAAGTCGCGACCAGCGCCAACGACTACCTCCGCATCTACCGAAGCCTCCTGGACGAGGTCGACGAGCCGGTCATCCTGCACTGGCTAGGCGAGATGTTCGACCCCGAACTCGCCGGCTACTGGGGCTCACGCAACATCCCAACCGCCACCAAGACGGTCATCGAGCTCATAAACTCACACGCTGACAAGATCGACGGCATCAAGGTAAGCCTGCTAGACGCAGCCCACGAAGTCGCGATCCGCCGCCAACTCCCACCCGCCGTCCGCCTCTACACCGGCGACGACTTCAACTATCCAGAACTGATCCTCGGCGACGGCACCCACCACTCCGACGCCCTACTAGGCATCTTCGCCGCAACCTACCCCGCAGCATCAGCAGCCATACAAGCCCTAGACGCCCGCGACCCCGCCCAAGCCCGCAATATCCTTGACTCCACCCAACCCCTAGGCCGCACGATCTTCGCCGCCCCCACGCGCTACTACAAGACCGGCATCGGCCTGGTCTCCTGGTTAAACGGCCACCAGCCCGGCTTCACGATGCTGGCCGGCCAACATGGCGCGCGTCCGCTCACGTACCTAGTCGAAGTCTTCCGCCACGCCGACCAGGCTGGCCTCCTAAGCGACCCCGAACTGGCCGCGCACCGAATGCGGACCCTGCTATCCGTCCACGGATGGTCCGCATGACAGCGTCGCCTTCCCCCCTCGCCCGGCTCTCGCTAAACACCGCCACCACCAAGCACTGGACCCTAAAAGAGGCTGTCGACGGAGCGGCCCGGGCCGGCCTCCCGGCCGTCGGCCTTTGGCGAGACCGCGTAGCCGAAGCAGGCCTTTCCACCTCCGCACGCATCATCCGCGACTCCGGCCTACGCGTCTCATCCCTCTGCCGAGGCGGCTTCCTAACCGCCCCCGACCCCGAGGGTCGTCGCGCGGCACTAGCCGAAAACAAAGCAGCCATCGATGAAGCCGCAGCCCTAGGCACGTCCGAACTAATCATGGTCGTAGGCGGCCTCCCCTCCGGCAGCCGCGACCTAATCGGCGCACGTCACCAAGTCGCCGACCTGCTAGCCGAACTGGCCCCGTACGCCGCAGATCACCACGTGCGCCTCGTACTCGAGCCTTTACACCCCATGTACTGCGCCGACCGTGCCGTAATCTCAACCCTCCGCCAAGCCCTAGACCTAGCCGCCCCACACGCTCCAACTACCGTCGGCGTCGTAGTAGACACCTTCCACGTCTGGTGGGACCCCGACCTACAATCCCAAATCGCCCGAGCAGGCGCCGAACACCGCCTGGCCTGCTACCAGATCTGCGACTGGAACCTCCCCATCGCCCAGGACGCCCTGCTCTCACGCGGCATGATGGGCGACGGCTACATCGACTTCGACGCAATCACCCAGTGGATCGCAAACACCGGATACACCGGCGACGTCGAAGTAGAGATCTTCAACGAGGACATCTGGGCAGCCGACGGCAACGACGTGATCGCCACGATGATCGACCGCTACCTTGACCTAGTCCTCCCCAGCCTCACCCTCCCCAGCGATACATTGATTCCCCAATAATGATTCGCATTAGCGATCCCAAATGACCCTGACCAGCGCGGAAAGGCGGACTCAGTGCCCGGGGTAACCCTCACCGACGTGGCCTTGCGCGCAGGCGTGTCCCAGCCCACGGCCTCCCGGGTACTCAACGGCTCGACGCGCAGGCCGTCCCCCGCCGTAGTCGAGGCCGTCCGCCGTGCCGCCGAAGAACTCGGCTACATCTCAAACGCCCAAGCCCAGGCACTAGCCCGCTCCCAAACGGGCCTAGTCGGCCTGGTAGTCCACGACATCGCAGACCCCTACTTCTCCACGATCGCCGCCGGAGTCCAAGGCGAGGCAGCCGAGCGTGACCGCCAGGTCCTCCTAGCCACCACCCTCCGCAGCACCGAGCAGGAAATCCGCGCCGTCAACGCGTTCATCGGCCACCGCACCGACGCGATCGTTCTAGTCGGATCACGCCTAAACACCGACGACGGCCTGCGTGACCAGGAGCGCCTAACCGGACTCCTGGGCCGCTACCGGGACCTAGGCGGCCGAATCGCCGTGATCGGTCAACCCCTCCCCGGTACCCACACCATCGCCCCAGACAACCGCGCCGCCGCCGCCGCCCTGGCCAGAGCCCTGCTAGCTTCCGCCGAGTCCGAGCCCACGCGATCCATCACAGCCGCCGATTCACCTCGCCAGTTCGTCATCCTCTCCGGTCCACCCAAGCTGGCCACCGCCGTAGACCGCACAGCCGGCTTCGTCCGCGAACTGCGCCGCGCTGGAATCAGACCCCTGGCAACGGTCCCCGGCGAATTCACCCGAGACGGCGGCTACGAAGCAGCGCAACAAGTCATCGCATCCCTACACCCCCAACCCCGCTGCGGCACCTGCATCTTCGCCGTCAACGACGTCATGGCACTCGGCGCAATCGCCGCATTCCGCGACGCGGGGCTACGCACCCCTCGCGACGTCCAAGTCGCAGGCTTCGATGACATCCCGACCCTCCGCGACCACGAACCCGGCCTAACCACAGTCGCGCTCCCCCTCCAGGAGATGGGCCGCCGCGCCATCGAGATGGCCCTAGCTTCGGACACCGGCGACCAGTCGATAACCCGCGTAAGCGGACGCGTAATCATGCGCTCCAGCACCACCCCTCCAACCCCTGACGCCCGCTCCGCTCCCTAGACTCCTCCCGCCCCACCGCCTCCCCCACCTGGCCTTCTCGCCACTCCTTGCGCCACCTCATCTCAGCCGACAAGCTGCTAATCCGAGCCCGCCACAAGCGAGCTCGATACGCCTGTTCGGTCAATCGATGAGGACGTGCAGTACCCATGCGTATATCCACCCGATTGTCGCGCTTAGCTCTAACCACCACCGCACTCGCCACGGCCGTCGTCACTGCCCTCGGCCCGGCCGGCGCATCGCCACAGCTGCCACAACCCCCGCCGCTACGGCTCCTGTCGAGATCAACTACCAGAACCCCGTCACCGCGTTCCCGCCGGTCAGCCGACCGGACACCCCGCACTGCACCGTCGCCGCGATGCAGCACGACTTCGCCAACAGCTACGGCCAGCCGTTCGTCAGCACCCTCACTCCCCCGGCCGCCTGCCCCGGCCCGTGGTCGAAGGTGGTGCTCGACTGGAGCGGCAACGTCGCCGGACGTCAGTACGACCGGCTAGCAGGCGTCTGGATCGGCGGCTCCGAAGTCTTCCGCACCAGCACCCCCGAGCCGGACCCAGCCGGCATCTCATGGCACGTAGACGCGGACATCTCCCGCTACATCCCACTCCTGCGCACGCCGCAACCCCTGGTCGTCGACCTCGGCAACATCGTCAACGCCACCTACACCGGCATCTATCACATGACCCTGACGGTCACCTACTACGAGTCGGACCACCGCAACCCGGCCGCGCAAACCGCTGACCAAGTGATCCCCGTCAGCCAAGGCGGCGCAACGACCTCAGCCGGCTGGTGGTCACTGACGAACGGCCAAACCGCCACCCAACAAGTGACCTTCCCCCGCAACCTAACCAACGCAACCCTCGAAGTCTTCGCACGTGGCGGCGGCTGCGAAGAGTTCTGGTACACCAACGTCCCAGACTCCTACAACGCCACGCACTCAAGCTACGGACTATGCGGCGGCGGCCCTTACCGCGAAGTCCAAGTCGAAGTAGACGGCAAACTAGCTGGCGTCGCGCAGCCCTTCCCAGCCATCTACAGCGGCGGAATCAGCCCCCTAATGTGGCGCCCCATCATGAGCGTCGACTCCCTGCGCACCCAGCCCTACTCGATCGACCTGACCCCGTTCGCAGGCCTGCTAACTGACGGCAAGCCCCACCAACTCGCGCTACTCCCGCCCGCCGGCATCACCGACGTCTGGACCATGGACGGCACGCTCTTCCTCAATACCGACCACCACGCCACCCAAACCACCGGCGCCCTCGTCAACGACACCATCGCCGCCGCCCCCACCCTCACCAGCACGGTGACGTCCCCCGACTCCACCACAGACGTCATCACCACCGACGCCGCCCGCAACTGGACCGTATCCGGCTACGTAGACACCTCTGCGGGCCGAGTCACCACAACCGTCAGCCAGCACACGGCATACTCGAACATTGACACCATCTCGAATTCCGGCACCACCCAAGTCGTCCAGCAACGAGACAGCGGCGCCACCCAAGTCACCACGTCCACATCCCGCAACCACGGCCAGGACCAGGACCGCGACGCCAGGTCCACCGCAACGCGCGACTCGTGGTCGTACCCCATTGACGTGACCAGCATGTTCCAGCCCAGCGCCACCGGCTCAGGCTTCCTGGTCCAGGGCAAGGCCGACGTCTCCCGCATCATCACCACCGCCGCCCGCACCGGCAACGAAGACGACTGGCGGACCACGGCTCACGTCAACGACCACGTCACCGCCAGCGGCATCCTCCAACGCGACGACAGCGGCAACGTGATCCAAGCCGACGGCCAAGACTCCGAGGACTACCTAGCCCAGTCCCCGGCGACCCCCTGCTACCACCACATCATCACAGCCGACCACGGCTACGTAACCTCCGACAACTACGTACGCTGCGGCTTACCCATCTAGCCTGACCCGCTTACGCGGTCCGGTCGTCATCCGCCAACGCTCTATGCGATGGCGGATGATGCGCGCGCCGATTCATTGCCTGGTTCAGATCGCGTCCTCTTGCTCTGGCTGTAGATCGCGGTCATGGCCACGTGATCCTGCCGGTGGCTCTGGCGCGCCACAGCGCGGATCGTGCTTCGGGAGTGTTCACCCGCGTCAATCCGACGACTGCCGTTCCGCGCAAGGACTCGTCAGGACTGTCGAGTTGAGCGACCAGGGCTGGAAGGGTGGCGGGGGATTCGGCCCCTGTGGTCAGTTCCAGCAGCCAGCGGCGCAGTCCGGGGTCCAGCTGTTCGTGGTGGAACTCCTCGATCAATGCGTCAACGTGGTCGGCGGCATGAGCCCGCAACGGCCGGAAACCGTCTTCCTGTCGTTGCGGCTCGTGGCTGCGCATCATCCGAACCGCCGAGTCGATCCCTGCGCTATGCCGTCAAGGAGCTCTCGAACCGCGTCCGGCGCCGGAACACCTCCTGCAGGATTCTCAGGCTATTGAGCACGATCTGCATCGCCGTCGCGCCCGAGGCTGTCTTCACCGTCCGCACATACGGCACCGCACCACCGCAGAACCACGAATTAGTGCGCAAATCCACATCCGCTAAGCCGAGGCCCCACAGGCTAGCGAGCCGTCCGCCTCTCAGCCTCCGATCGTGTCACACGTCAGGCATCCCTGGCGACATCACCTGCGTCCCCCGGCCAGGTCTGGATCTACCTCGAAGTGCTCCTGGAACTGTGCACCGCAAGCTCATCGGCTGAGCCTGTGGCGCGCGGCACAATTCCGCGTTCGTGATCCGCGCGCTGCGCGCCAGGGTCCGCAACGGCAATGAGCCGCCGTATCTCATAGTAACGAACCAGGGTCATATCGCGCGTACAACTCGCGCTCCGGCCACGCGTCTGAGAACGATTCGATTAATCTCTCATAAAGACGCCGCTTCCCGACGAATGTCTCCGCAGCAAGTCTCCGTCTAGCATATTCCTCTACCTCAGCCCACCGCAAGGCATGCATGCAGAACTGCAAGATCTCTACTTTGTCCGCATCAATGTTTAGCGTCATTTCGAAAAATCTTCCGGAAATCGCCGTCCGGCATTCATGGAATTTTATGATTGAATCAAGGAGGTCGTCTAGAAGTGGCTCAACCTGGTCAACGCCTGCCGCAATCCGCTGGACATCAATGAGGAAATCAATTTTTTCATTGATCCGATGACACGGATCAATGTCAGCAGGATGGGAATGTGTACTCACGGTACTTACCATTTGCGTCAAATCCGGCACTGTTAAATGCGTCTACTGCCGCCGATTCAGCGTTCGACCCGTACGGCTTATAGTGACCAGATAGGTTGTTTAATTCTGTAATCCTACCACTCCTTATCCGGACTTCACCAGCGGCCGACACAGGATCGCCGTTCGTCAAGGCAACATGACCGTCACCCTTTCCTATAAGCAAGGCGCACGGCGACCAGGTGCTCACCGAGGAGTACGCGAACATGCTCGGAATGAACTACTACAGCCACCGCAAGACCAACCCGAACTTCGACGCCCAGACAGCCGCCCACCAGGCCGAAGCCGCCGCCGCAAGGCCGAACGCGACCAGCCGAAGCGCAAGCCGACCGCGCCCAGCAAGCGCGACGAATCGACCGACCCGGCGACGTGATAGGGCCACACTGCCTACAGCTACGAAGATCAATTGGCCGAAAGAAGCTCTACAAAGATCAAGGCACGCCCTACGGGCGCGCATGAGGCGGCATGGCTCGGTCGGGGTCTGCTTCCTGCCTTCGGCCCAGCAGCCCCGCCCCGACCACCGCCTGAACCCACCGTGGTCAGCCGGACCCCGCTAAGGCTCTCCCCTCCGAGACAGAGACCCTCGCACCGGCCGACTCCCCGACGCTCCAGCCACGTCAATAGCCAAAGACACGTCTACAAAGACGGAACGCCGTGGGCTCCGCCCACACCCGGTCCTCCCTCCGACAGCCACCGACCACGAGACGGGAATGCGGCCGGTTCGGCACTGTCGCCGCTCGGACATCCGGAGGACTACGACGGAACCCCGCTGGGGACAAGGCGAAGAGCGTGCCTTGTCCCCAGCGAGAGCCCGTCGAAGGGCAGAGCCTGCCCGACCGACGACAGCACCGAACCTCAACCCGAGGACCCGGCGACCCTCGACCGATCGCTCACCGCCACGCTACGCGCGGCGAGTCAGGCATCGATCGATTGTAGAAAACCTACAAGGCAGTCACTTATGTCAGAAGCCTCTGACGGCAACGGTGACGGTAACACAGGCGCACGTCAGCGTGCGGCGGTGCACAATCGTGACCGTGTGCCGCTCGGTGCAGCCACAAAATCAGCAGGCAAGGAGCTCACCACCCACGGGGTAGAATCACCGGGCGCCGTCTCCACCAGAAGCCATTTTCGCTTCGACTTCCGATGGAAAAGTGAGCACCGACTTCTGCCCCTGAATCATCGACCGTAACTTGCTTAAATCGCCGATCCAGAGAGTCAAGAAGACTGCGCAGAGCTGACTCGATAGTTAAGGGCGCACTGGCGGAGAACGTCGCAATCCTGTCGCGGCAAGATAGGCAGTTAATATACTCCTGCACCATCATAGACCCTTCCTTGGAAAGAGTCTTTGAACACCACTCCCACACATTGAGCCAATCGAGGACACTATACCCGGAGGCTACTGGTTGCTGAAGCGTGGCTGCCGCTTCGATCGGTAGTGAGTCGATGAATCGCGACACGTCATCAGGCATGAGCGACGTCAATGCACTCCCCTCCTTTCGTGGGAAAATAAAGAGCGGGCAGTCAACGCTATGCCCTATTTGAGCCCATTGTAATAGTCGATGCCGTCAGCGGGTGTGAATACAGTCCCATATTCTGCTGTCTGTCCAAATGGAACTTCACTGGCAAGCGGATTCTCAATCACAACTGCGCCCTTCGACGCGTCCCAATAGGCGGTCCTACCGTCAGCAAGAGGCTTCGAAATACTTGACCGCTCACCGAACAAGATATCGTCGACATATTGAGCCAGATCGCTTTCACTAGAGATGCCAGCGACAAAGTGATCCTTTGCGCCTGCCGCCAGCCGCTCCCGTGAGTGTTTAGCAATTGCTTGTGCCATTTCACACGGAGCCGAGTTGTGCACCAGTACCGGTGTAGTTCCTGCTTCTACATAGTACGTGTGGAGGCCCTGGGCCTTACAGGGTCAACTCACAAGATGTGTAGAGTTTTCAACTAACACAAGAATCCATCCGTGATGTTGATCATCACTCTAAGTCATAGAGATATTGATCAATATCCACTGACGCAGAAGCTGTTGCGAGCCACGCAATCAGACCAGCATCGAAATGGATACCCTTAGCGCCTGCGTCATCGGGGTCGCGAATTTCTTGGATAACAGACAACTCGATGCCGACTTGACCGCCACGCGCAAGTTCGCCCAGCCTTTGTGCAAATTCCAAACCCCACGACTGAACACGCTCCGCAATCTCCTCAAATCGATCAACCGAATTACCCGCGGAAACTAACCGTCGCCACTCGTTGATCACGCTGGGCGGGCGATTTTCTGCCACCCGTTCGCCGCGACGTCGAGTGACATCGGCTTCGAGACTGAGCATCCGAGTAAGATACTCAGGATCGTGGACATGGCTCGAAACCCGCAGATATGCCTTAAGCATCTACTTAATCAGCCGATACGCTATAGCCGGTCGGAATCACAACCTTGCCGTCTTTGCTCACCAGATACAGATCGCCATCATCACCACTCTTGACATCGAACTTCGACACACCGCTTCCGACGAACCATTCCTTAAATTCGTGCGGGTCCGTGTCATATTGCTTCAAGACCTTCTTAAGTTGCTTGTCATTGATCTGATTGAAGCTGCGAGGGACATCAGCCGCATCACCAGCAGTCGCGGCACAGTTGTGCACAAGTACTGGGGTTGATCCTGCCTCGACATAGTACGTGTGCGCGTACTACGGTGCGACGATGATGTGGCGGATCTACGTCATGACGTTGACCTGGTCTTTCACGTCACTTCTGAGGCGTGGTGATCAGTCGCGGGCGGCCTTGACGGCAACGGTGACGGCAACACCGGCAGACACGGCCCGATCTTGAGCCGAGCGGATCAGGGTTCTTGGTCGAGGAGTTCGGCGGCTGCCTTGGGGTCCATGAGGTTGGACCAGACCTGTTCGGCCGGGAGCAGGTCGCGCTCGGGCAGGGCGTACTCGGGGAACCATGCGGTCGGGTCGCAGCCGGGCATCAGGTGCAGGATCGTGGAGGTCAGGTCGGGCGGGACCGGGCCGGTGATGCGGATCGCGGCGTAGGTCTCGTGGCCGTCGTCGGCGCGGACGATCACCCCGAGTCGGAAGCCCGCCAAGTCCGCGGCGTGTTCGTGGCCGTCGCGCAGGGAGCCGCGCACCAGGTCGCGAATGGTGGTGTCCAGGCGCAGCGCGAACCGGGTGGCGGCCTCGATCCGGTACCGGTCGGCATCATCGGCGTTGAGGAGCAGGTCGGCGCAGTGCGTGTCCGTGGTCAGAGGCTTGTCGTGCTCGGCGTTGTAGCGCTGCCGGGCAGCCTGCGCGCGGGTGTGCAGCGCGGCGTAGAAGTCGTCACCAGAGCCGTCTTCGCGGGTACCGGCAGCGACCAGCCAGACCGGCACTTCGGCATCGGGCTCGTCGCACCAGATCGCTCCGCGCCAGCGCTGCACCTTGACCTTGAACAAGACGGCGTCGTCGATCGAGCGGATCCGCTCATGCGGAGTATCGGGGTCGGCGAACTGCTCGCCGGCCTTGGCCAGCAGCGGGTGCTCGATGGTTTCCAGCTGGACCCGGGCGTGCGGGATGGGCAGGTGCAGATCCTCGCGCAGGCAGCGCAGCGTCGGGCGCGCGGCGGGCACGGTCAGCGGTCCCAGTCGCCGGTGCCGCCGAGTTCGGCGATCCGTTCCGGGGACAGCCCGGTGAGCGCGGCGACGGTGGCGGTGAGCGAGCCGTCCAGGACCTTCATCGACTCGATCATCCCGGCGCGGATCCGCTCGCGCTGCTGCTCCAGGTAGACCCGGGTGGCCTCGGCGACGAAGTCCTTCTTGGTCATGCCCAGGAAGTGCGCGCCCTGGGAGATCAGCTCATCGGTCGCGGGATCGATCTTCAGCGGGGATTGCCGCTTGACCGGGCCCGTCGTGGTTGTCATGTGACCCACCTCCATGCAGCCATGGTACCTAAGTACCTCATGTGCGCGCAATGAACGCACACATGTCGGCGGCCCCGCCGGAACCCAAGAGGTTCCGGCGGGGCCGCGCATGTGGGGCATCAACGACGTCGGGCTCCGACCAGTGGCGGATCGTCGTCGTCCGGTCCTTCGTAATCGCGCAGGGCGTCGCCCATCGCCTCGATCGCGTCGCGCTGTAGCCGGGGCCGAACGTGGGCGTAGATATCGGCAGTTGTGTGGATCTGCGAATGCCCTAACAATCCCTTGATAGTCACCAACTCCACGCCCTGCTCCAGCAGCAACGTCGCGCACGAGTGGCGTAGATCATGGAAGCGGATGCGGCGGATTCCGGCGCTCTCGCAGAGCTTGCCGAACTGCCGGGTCAGGGTACTGTCTTTCATCGGCGTCCCGTTGACCTTGGCGAAGACCAGCCCGTGCTCCTTCCACGCCTCCCCCGCCTTCTCCCGCTCGGCGTCCTGACGCTCCTTGTGGAGTTTCAGGGGGTTGACGCACTCGGCAGGCAAGTGGATGCGCCGCGCAGAGGATTCGTTCTTGGTCGGATAGAACGACAGCCCGCCTGCCGGATCGTGCTGCAAGGTCCGGCGGACATTCAGCACGTTGGCGTCCAAGTCGAGGTAGGTCCATTTCAGTCCGAGCGCTTCGCCCTTGCGAAGTCCGGTTCGCAACGCGACGACAGCACCGAACCTCAACCCGAGGTGCCCGGCGACTCTCGACCGATCCCGCACCGCCACGCTGCGGGCGGCGAGTAAGACATCGATTGATTGTAGAAAACCTACAAAGCAACCATTGATATCAGAAGTCTCTGACGGCAACGGTGACGGCAACGCAGGCGTACACCAACAGACCTAATGACCGGCTTGCCTCATGTTGCCAAAAGCGGCAGTCGCCGCTGCTGGAGTCGGTCACGCACGTTCCAGGGAACGCATCCTGTCAGCCGCACTAGCCCTGATCCGCTTAGTCTCGCCAGAATCGGCCAGAAGAGCGAGAATATCCCGATCTTCGGACGACTCGGCAAGGCGCAATTGCAGCCAAGGTGACCAAGTTTCGAATTGCAGGTCGCCCCGCTCCCCTTGAGGGGAGCCGGAGAGTGCAGCTTCTAGGAAATTGAGCTCGCGAGCCCGTCTTAGAGCAAACTCTCTATCCTTCTCCACTAACAATAAGCGAGACCAGCCCTCACGGTCCTCAGCGGAAACACGCTCCAACATCCGTAAGACAAGTGACGAGGCAACCGCAGGATCTTCCTCAAGCGCAACGACCTCACGAAGATCCTGCCAGCAGCGATCGACTTCCGCAGCTCGCACATACAAGCTCCAACGTGCATGCTCGTCGGCCAGGTCGATCGCCTGATTGCCAAGCTTTCCTTCGATCTCGTGAATGATTCCGCGAAGACTAGAAGGCATCGTCAGCACCCATTCAACTTGTACGCAGCCATTCGCTTTCCAATACTGTCCCGAATGGTTCCAAGGTTATCGTCGATAATGTTCTGCTGATCACGGGTTAGCGTCGTATCCGCGCTAAGAGGTTTGCCGTTCTGGCCAATTTGAATGTCAAATCCATTGCCCTTGAGATGACCATGAGGGGGGCCATGATCGTCAGAGTAGATTTGGAACACATATTTGCCAGCACGAAAAATCGTTCCGACCGTACTATCAGAACCATCGTTGTGCACGAGGACTGGCGTTAGCCCCGCCTCGACATAGTACGTGTGGAGGCCGTCAACGGTGAGGTTGTAGGTGACGGCTGTGGCGGTGTAGTCGCGCAGTGCGAGAACGGTGACTGAGTACCCGTCGCTCGTCTGGAGATGATCGCCAGGGTGGAGTTGGTCGGCCTCGGTCCAGGCGCGAGTGGTTTCGTCCCAGTACGGGTGGTGGGCGGTGCCGGTGATCGTGGCCGGGCCATGACCGGTGTCGATGGAGACGTCAGTGTAGTCGCGGTCGGTGTAGGTAACGTGAATCGCGGTGACCGTGTGGACCTGGTCCTTCGTACCTGGGTCCGCACCGGGCAGGTTGTTGGCGATCTTGTCGCCGACCTTGATCTGGTCGATCGGCTTGCTGGAGCCGTCGGCCATGAGCACGAGGGTCGTGCCGACGAAGCTGTTGACGGCGCACTTGGCGAGCTCGTCTTGAGCGTCTTGGAGGGCTTTTTCCGTCTCGGCTATCGCACCGGAGGTGTCCCCTGCGGATGCGGCGCCGGCCGCGTCACCCAGCAGCGTAGAGGCGTCGGCTTCCTCGCCGAGTTCTACGGCTGCCGCGGCTGGTGGGTCTTCGGAGGCGAGCAGTGGCAGCAACTGGGTGATCAGCGAGGTGATCTCGCCGTTGTAGTTGGTGAAGAGAGAACTGATCTTGGCCCAGCCGTAGCACATAATGCCCGAGGCGGCGGAACCTGTGCCGCCGCAGTGGGCTTGATTGGCCTCCCACTGCTTGTACTCGTCATGGAGCTGCTTGACCTTGTCCTGATAGTCGGAGATCTGCTGCAGCAGGTGGTGACGATGCGTCAGAGCCAGGTCAGCGGGCGTGTCGTTCCTGCCGGGGAGCAGGCACGAGCCGTCCTCCATGGTGCCGTAGGCGCACTCAACGCCGCCTTGGCCGGTGTTCGCATTGGTGAAGCGGCCGCCACTGTCGGGTGGGGTTCCGTCTCCATCGCTCAGGCGGACGAGGCCGCTGGGATCGCTGCCGGCGACGGGGTTGGCGCCAGCGTAGCTGTAGCCGTTGAGTTGCTGCGGGCTCGCGGGCTCCAGGACCGGGTCGAGGCTGGCGAATGTACCGGTGAATGGGTCGTACCAGCGGGCGCCGACGTCGGTCAGGCCGGTGGTGGTGTCCTGCGGTTTGTTCAGGAAGCCGTGGTTGTCCGGCCAACTGGTCGGGGCGGTGCCACGGGGCGCGCCGTAGGGGGTTTGCTGCCGCCAGACCGGGTTGGTCAGGGTGTTGCTGAGGGTGAGAGTGGAGGTGTTGTGCTGATCGGTCAGTTCGAAGTAGTAGCTGGAGCCGGTACCACTGCGCACGGCTTGGCCACCGCCGGGCAGCGCGTAGAAGCGCGTGGCGGTAACGGCTTTGGTGGACGTGTTCAGCGCGACTTGCTCGCCAGGGAGGTAGAGCGTGCTGGTACCGGGATCCTTCTGAAGTAGAAGGTTGCCGTCGGCGTCATAGATGTAGCTTGAGCCAGCGGATGCGGTAGTGACTGCCTGCAGTTGGCCTTGGTCGTTCCAAGTCAGGGATTGCTGACCGGTGGCGGTCGGCTGCGGACAGGGCGAGGAGCGCGTCTCCGGTGCTGCGCCAGCCGCGGCCGGCCCATTCCAGCTCGGTTTCGGTGACGATGGTCTGGTCGGCCTGGTGGTGGGCGTGGGGGTGCTGGCGGCGGTGCCAGTCGCGGCGGGCGGCACGCAGCGCGCGCATGGTGGTGGAGTAGCGGCGGCTCTTGGTGGCGAAGTGGCCGTTATGCGGAAAGCCGCATAACGGCCATTATGCAGACGCCCGGTTTATGCGGAGCGAGGGCGGATGGGCGGCTGTTATGGCTGGTCTGGAGCTATGTGGGTGACGAGTCTGTCCGCATAATCCAGGCCACCTCTGCCAGGCTCGCCTCCTATCCCAAGTGGAGAGGAGGCAGTGATGGGCAGGGAATTGGCGGAGACCGTGGCGGGCCCGCTGGGCCGCTACCTTGACGGTTTCAAGAGGTTCCTGATCGACGAGGAGCACTATCGGCAGGCGCGGCGCTGAAGCTGGTGGGGTTGATGAGTGACTTGAGCTGTTGGATGGCCGCCAACGAGGTGGGCATCGATGCTCTCACAGAGGTCCGGGCTGAGGAGTTCACCCAGGCCAGGAAGGCGGCCGGCCGCCACTATCTGCTGTCACCGCGGGCGCTGGTACCGCTGTTCTGCTATCTGCGGGGGATCGGCGCGATGCCGCCCCCCGTCGCCGCCGAGCCGGACACGACGGGCCGTCTTTTGGCCTGTTTCGCTGACTACCTCGCCGGGGAACGAGGTCTCGCACGTGGGACGGTCCAGCAGTACCTGGCGGCGGCCAGGTTGTTCATTGACGGCGGATTGCCGGGTGAACCTGCCCTCGGGCTGGTCACCGCAGCGCAGGTGAGCGAGTTCGTCCGGGCTCGATGCGCGGGCCGCTCACCGGCGGCAACGGGGGATCTGACTTGCGGGTTGCGGTCGTTCTTGCGCTTCGCGCATGCGACAGGGGCGACACCGGCCGATCTGTCGGCAGCGGTGCCGTCCAGGGCCAGCCGGGCCGACGTCTTCCTTCCCCGGGGAGTCGAGCGGGCCACGCTCGCCGCTCTGCTCGGCGGCTGCGACCGCAGCTGCCTGATCGGGCGGAGGGACTACGCCATCTTGATGGTGCTAGCCCGCCTGGGCTTGCGCGCGGGTGCGAGCAGTTAGTCAGGGCCGGGAAAAGCGGGCAGCTGAGTTCAGACAACCCTGCCGCCCGAGGCGTTAGCGAAGCACGTAGTTTAAACCCATTGTCAATGGAACGAATTCTTTTTGAATCCCGGCGGTGGGTCATGCAGGTAGTTGTCGATTGTGCCCAGCGAGAAGTTTGTTCGTTTGTAAACCGGTATCGTCAATGTGGCGTTACCCGTCGCCGTCAAAGCATTGGTATCAGTCCATGCCGGGGCAATGATTAGTTGTTCGCTGAACTTGATGCCAGCCCTAAACCACGCTGAAAATCCTCTTCGAAGGTGGAACCCATCAGGTCGTGGTCGGCCGACGCCGCCCGGAAACTCTGGCGCACATACGTTATGCCGGCCTTCAGGTCCAGGCTCTCATTGCCGCGTTTTATCACGGTCCATCCAAGACCTCCCGCATAAGTCTGCTGCAGGTCCAGCCCCTGCGAAAAATTGTGGTCAAATGACGCCTGCCCAAAGGCGAAAATGGCGAGAGAAATGAATTCGTCCCGCTCGAGGGAGCCGTGATAAATGTCTGTTTTCAAGACCGGCGTGCTGGGCTGTTCCAGAGTGCCGTATGAGAAACTGAAGTCCGCTTCGGTTCGATTCCTTTTACGCAGCCAATCCTCATCGGGAATTGTCCGCACGAGGTTGATCGCGCTGGTGAATGTGCGGCTTTCCTGGGTTGCCTGAACCAATGAAGCGCCCGCGGTGACGCTGCCTCCCCAGTCGGAAAAGAAATTCGGATTGCGTTGAACTGCATTCTCGAAAGTGGTCTGTTCGACGACGTGATCGGCATCGGCCACGGGGACGGTCTGCGCGGCTCCCGCGGCAGGGGTCACTGTGATCTTCTGGTCGCTCACCTCAACCGCTCCCTGCGGGATTTTGGAAAGATCTGAGTTCCTTTTCAGCTCGACGTTTTTCGGAATGATCGCGAACTTCTGCGAGGTGTGGAGTTCCTTGATCTTGCTCCAATCAACGGTAACCTCGCCCAACGCGTCGCTCTTGAATTTGACCGATGGGC
>CAVQPP010000429.1:0-5158 GCA_963714445.1 uncultured Actinomycetota bacterium | reverse complement strand
GATCTTAGGCGTCGGCATGACCGCCAACCCGCTTAAGATCCTCGGCGTAGCGGCGCTCGTCGTCCTCGGCTCGGCCTTCTTCAGCTGCCTGTCGATGTCGATAGCAGGCATCGTCCTCACCCGCGATCGCCTCATGGGCATCGGCCAGGCGATCACGATGCCGCTGTTCTTCTCGTCGAACGCCCTGTATCCGACCTCGGTAATGCCCGGCTGGCTCCAGCCCATCTCGAAGGTCAATCCACTGAGCTACGAGGTCGACGGCCGCGCGGCCTGCTCATCGGCACCGGCGCGCACGTCGGCCTCGACTTCGCAGTCCTAGTCGGCGCCAGCGTCATCTCCATCTGGGCTGCGGGCGATCCTGCCCCGTCTCGCGAAGTAGCCGCAGTGATCCGGGCAGTCCGTGCTCGCAGGGACCCTCGCGGGGTTAGCCCGCGGGCCGTTCGATCGATGAGCCGAAACGGATGACGTTTCCGTCGGGGTCGACCAGGGCGCCTTCGTGTTGGCCCCATTCGGTGTCTTGTGGCGCATGCACCTCGGCGCCCGCGGCGCGCCATGCTGCTGCGAATTCGTCAGCATCGTCGACGAACAAGTACGCGGAGCCGGGCTGGTGGTCCTTGGCTGGCACGCCCAGGTGGATCTCAATGCCGTCGCGGTGGGCGAAGCCGTAGCCGCCCTTCACGTACTTGCGGACGGAGAAGCCAAGCCGCTGGTAGAACTCCAGTGCCGCATCGAGGTCACGGACGGAGAAGATCGGCGCTACACGGTGCGCAGTGGCCATGGCGTCAGCCTCGCACAAGTACGCGTACCAGAATGACGAGCCGGAGGGCCCCAACGAAGCGGCCGGAGAGTGGCTGGAGGGGACTCGACCCCTAACCACCTGTTTACAAGAAGCCTGATGCGGTGCCGCTGGCCCTGAGCGTGAGTTGCTGACCTGCGGCCTAGCGGTCGACTGTCCGTGAGTACCCGCGATTGACCGTGGCTACGGCTCCTGACGGGCACGCATCGGGCACGCGGTGCCCACCGACAACCCTCGGCGTCGGTCGGGCTCCGAGTCGACGTCGAGTTCGACGCCGTGGAACTCCACCGCGTCCACACTACGAACGAGTTCCTAGCGGCGGCCCGCGCGTGCTCCAGGGGGTCGCATCGGTAGGAAGATGCCTGAGAGCACCACAGAGCAGGCCGCCCTTCTCCGTGCTCACCGAATGCCGCCAACCGCCTGGCGTCTGGATAGATCGTGATCGACACCGGAGGTCCGTCGTCGTGCGGAGTGCGTGACTTGGCCATGTCGGGAGTATGCCTGTGGCGTGCGGTGGAGGTCACTGCGGCCTAGCGGTCGATCAACCCTCTAGATGCGAACTTGCGGCACCGGTGGGGCAAATCCAGACATTACCGCCCGATTCAGGTCAGGCACTGTCATGGTACGGCACTGATCGTCGGCCTGGTTGCTGTACCGCGCTGCTGTACTCCGCCTGAACGTATATTGACCTGGTGGACGAAGCGGAGTTGAGCGGTCAGGCTTGGAGGGACGAGGTTCGCAGTCGGCCGACGGCTGAGCAAGACCGGGACGCGCTGGCGCGGCTCGTCGAATGGGACGCAGACCCATTCGAGGTCGAGCTGTATGAACGCGCGGCAGATCCTCAAACAATCTTGGTCGATCGTGCTCAACGGTCGCGAGCTGGGCAGTATGCACGGCGTGTGCGACGGCGGTGGGAGCGCAAGAAGCACTCTTGACCCCCGGTCGCATCTACGAACCCTGTGACCAGCGCGTTGCCTGATATGCCTGAGTCGTCGTGGTCGCTGCTGGCTGCGTGCGTTCGCCACTGTCCGCTGCCGTTGGTGTCACGTGGTGGTGTCGGCTT
Source organism: uncultured Actinomycetota bacterium (assembly GCA_963714445.1). Taxonomy (GTDB): domain Bacteria; phylum Actinomycetota; class Actinomycetes; order Streptomycetales; family Catenulisporaceae; genus Actinocrinis. Next base: position 3,299 of record CAVQPP010000429.1, on the reverse strand, counting down.
CTCCCTCGACAGCTTGAGGTTGCGGCTTGGCGGTAGTTCGTCCCTTGCCGTGTTGCGCCAGCGTCCAGGTCCTTGAGTGTCGTGAGAGCGACACCCGACTCGCGGATCTGAATGCTCATGACCGATCGGGCGCAGCTCGGGGGCTGGGCTTCTTTCTGTGCCCACTGCGGCCTCGGAGGGTCACGCCTGCCTCGGAAAGCATGCTGTGGACAAGCCCGTAGGAAAGGTTGGTCTCATCGGCGAGTGCCCGAATAGATGTTCCGGCTTCGTATTTCGCCTTCAGATCCTCAGCGAGACGGCGATGCTTCCGTTGACTTGCGCCGGCCGGTACCACGCCGGAGACGCTTGCAGTGATCCGCGACAAGACCACTAGCTCATCGCCGAAGTCAGCGACAATCCGAACCCGGCCTCCGAGTGCTTCGACATAGGCGGCGAGAGTCGACAACACTGTGTCATCGAGGCTCTGTCGCTCGATCTGCGAGACGCGTGATTGACTGACCCCGAGCATTCGCGCAAGATCCTCCTGCGTGATCTGTTGACGCTTGCGAACCTCAGCGAGCTTGTGTGCTCGCACCTCAGCCTCAAGTCGTGCCCGCTGCTGTGAGACTGCATCCTCATCGAGATCAAGCTCGGCGCGTACTTCGTCCCATGAGTAGCTGGTCTTCTCGACTGCCGTCTCGGTGGAGGCGGCCGCTTCGGCCATAGTCCCGTTCATGTCCCTCTTTCTGCTCCCGCACGGATTGTGATCCTCTACGAAGCGGTCGTCGTCAGTCTTGTTCCTGGCCTTGGAGGTAGAGCTTGTACCTGGCCTCCGCGATCGGGATGTTCTCCGAGTACCACTTCTTCCAGTTGCCTTCCTTGTCGCCAGCGACAAGGAAGACGGCTCTTCGCCTTGGATCGAAAACGAATAAGACGCGGATCTCGCTGCTCCCAGAAGAGCCTGGACGCAACTCCTTGAGGTTGTTGAGCGAGGTCGTCGCCTTGACCGTGTCGACAAGCGGGCGCCCTTGCGCCGGTCCGTTGTCGCGCAGCATGTCAATCGCGGCCGAGATCGCTATCAGCGTTTCCGGATCGTCTCTGCGCAGGCCATGCAACCACTCACGAACCTCCGGGACGAGCGCGATCTCCCAAGCCATCGGCATCTCTCTAGATCAACATAATGCACTCATTGTAGAAGTTATTCCTTCTACGGTCTAGCGTACTCCTTGGGTGGGGCTTCTCGAGCGCATCCGCGAGTCGTACTCCGAAGATCAAGGTATCGGCCCAGATCAGCGCTAGAGGGCGAGCAAGCATTGACCCGCGATCACTATGCCGCTGTTCTTCTGGTCGAACACCCTGTATCCGACTACGGTGGTTGATCTGTTGCGCGCCTGAGCTGCGCTCATTCTTCGGGCTGAGGGTCTGGGTATCTCCTCGGTCGGGCAGACTCCGTCTTGCCGGGCGGCTGCCCTCTCGTCAAGGCGCTTTCCCTTGATGAGACAATGCCTCGAAGTTAGGGTTCGGGGTTCTGTGTCAAGTCGGGCCGGGGCATGGGCTGGCCGTGTGAATGGAGAACGAGACCTCTGCTATACCAGGGCGATCCGCCAAGATCGGTTCCCGGTGCAGAAGAGGTCTCGTTGTCGAAGCAGTGTGCCACCGATGTTGTCGCGCGCACCATCACGGTGGCCCCGGGCGTGTACGCCCCGGGGCATCTGGGGGAGCTGACACGGTTCGTCCCGTTCGAGTTGGTCGACGCAGTGCTCGACGAATCCCGTGCGGTCCAACGACGGCTGCGGGCGCTGCCGTCGCGGGTAGGGGTGTACCTGCTGCTGGCGATGGGGCTGTTCGAGCAGGTCAGCATGACCGGGGTGTGGGACAAGCTGACGTTCTCGCTCAGCGGGCGCACGCTCGCGGCCCCGTCGGAGACCGCGCTGCGCGCCTTGCGCCGCCGGATCGGCGCGGCACCGTTGCAGCTGCTGTTCGACACCCTGGCCGTGCCGCTGGCCCCGCCGGGGCTGACCGGGACCTGTTACCGGCGCTGGCGCACCGTCGCGTTCGACGGCTGCTCCTCGATCAAGGCCCCGGACCACCCGCGCAACCGCGCCTGGCTCGGCAAAGTGACCTATCACGCGGGGCCCGCCGGGTACCCCGCCCTGCTGCTGATGGCCCTGGTGGAGACCGGCACCCGCGGAATGCTCGGTGCGGTCTTCGGCCCGGCGAACAGCGGGGAACTCGGCTACGCCGGACGCCTGCTCGATCGCATCGACGCGCAGATGCTGATCCTGCTGGACCGCGGCTTCGACAGCAACGACTTCCTGCACGCTGTGGCGGGCACCGGCGCGCAGTTCCTGGCCCGCGCCAAATCCAACCGCCGGCCCGTGATCGCGGCCCGGTTGCCCGACGGCTCGTACCTGACCCGCATCGCGGGAAGCACGCTGCGCGTGATCGAGGCGAGGATCACCGCGACCGGAACCGACGGCGCCAAGGTCACCGGCCACTACCGGCTGATCACCACGCTCACCGACCACCGCACCGACCCCGCCACAGCCCTGATTCGCCTCTACCACGAGCGCTGGGAGATCGAGTCGGCGTACTACGCACTACGCCACACCCTGATCGGCACGCGGGTGCTGCGCTCGAAGGACCCCGCCGGCCTGACCCAGGAACTCTGGGCCCTGCTGATCTGCTACCAAACACTACGCATGGCGATCACGGACGCCGCCACGCTGCACCGGGAGATCGACCCGGACCGGCTCGGCTTCACCCTGGCCCTGCAGGCCGCCCGCGACAGCGTCATCACCGCCACCGGGATCCTGCCCGACGATGGCGATCCGCTCGGGCGCATCGGCCGGGCACTGATCGCCAGTCCGATGCGCCCTCGACGCCCGCGGTTTTCAGCACGCAAGGTCAAATGCCCGATCTCCCGCTACGCCGCCGCGAAAGACGCCGACCGCCCGGCATCAAGCACTCGCATCCTCGCGATCAACGTGCTGGTCCTGGAACCGACCCCGCACACCCGACCGAAACGCGGACCGGGCAAGCCCGGCAACCGCGCCGCCGCGACACTCGACCGCGTGCGCTCGGCACGCGCCCAGGCGATCCTCGCCCTACTGAGCACCGACCCCAACCGTGCATGGCCCGCCCGGCAGATCGCCCAAGCCATCGGCCACACCGGCCCCTACCGCATCCTCAACACCCAACTCGGCCAATGGGCAGACAACGGCCTGATCCACAAAACCGCCCCCGCCACCTACAGCCTCACCCCAGCCCAACCCTTGACACAGAACCCCAAACCCTAACTTCGAGGCATTGCTTGATGA
>CAVQPP010000428.1:0-35257 GCA_963714445.1 uncultured Actinomycetota bacterium | reverse complement strand
GGCCGTTCTGGTCCTGCAGGTTGGGGCTGCCTGGCGCGGCGTTGTCGATCGCGCCGAACTGCTCGAGGCCGTCGCCGTCGAGCTTGTCGGCGGTGACCGTGAACGGCATCCCCGAGATCGAGAACTGCGCCGCGATCACACCCTGCGCGGTCAGCAGGACGAGGCCGCCGCCGGCCAGCGTGGCGGGGATCATCATGAACGCGAAGCGGCGCAGGCGTACCCGGCCGTGGCGCGGCGTGTCCGGCGCGGGGAGGTGGACGGTCTCCGAAGCGGTCATTGCAGCTCCCTGATTCGCACGTCATCGAGCGAACACGAATGAGACTGTTGAGGCTGGTGAAATTGGCGCGGCTGAGGCGTCTGTGATCGCTTGTGCGAGCGCGTGGCGACGACAGCACAGTGCGATCGCGGAGGTCAGCGTGGTCCGCGATGGTGGTGTTACACGGTGATGCGTGGGTTGTTTATTGGCGCGGCGTGTATGAGCGTTCGAAGACACCGCTGGATGTGCTGGAAGTTACTCCCAGGTAAGTCCTCGGTCAAGCCCGTCTGGGTTACTCGAGCCTGAGGTATTCGTGCTCGTGTCATGCGGGGCGAGGAATTGTGGTGCGCATGGGGCTACGGACTTCGGCAGCGCCGGATGCGCCGAGCGGCGGTCGCGCAGTGCTTCGTCGAAGCCGACGAAGGGTGCGAGCACGACGTAGGTCAGCATCGGCAGCAGTTCCGGCAGCTCATGTGCCTTGTCCGCGGCGACGTGCCGGTAGATCGCCGAGTAGACGCCGCCGACGATGGTGTCGATGACGTCTTCCTTGCTGAACGCCGCCTTGTCGAACAGGCCGGGCGGATCCGGTGCGCCCTCGAAGAACAGCCGGAAGCTTTCCAGCAGGTCAGCACGTTCGCGGCGGGCCGCCGGGCCGACGGCTTCGATCTCGACGATCGCCATCGTGGCGAAGGCCGGGACGCTGGCGAGCACGTCGAGGCAGGCGCCGAGGCCCGCGCGGGCGGACTCGCGCCAGTTCGAGGCCTGCGCGCGCGCTTCGTCCATCATCCGGAACAGCACGCCGGTGCCGTGCCGATAGGTCGCCAGGAAGGCGCCTTCCTTGGTGTCGAAGTGCTCGTAGAACGCCGGCCTGGTCACGCCGGCGGCGCGGCAGATGTCTGTGACCGTGGCGTTCGCGTATCCACGTTCGGCGACCGTCTGCACCAGGCCGTCGTAAAGGCGGTCGCGTTGGGTGGCGATGACGAACTCGCGCGGCACCCTGCTCGGCCCGCGCTTGATCGCGCGCGCCGGGTCTCGACCGCTGCGCGCACCGGGCAGTGGCGCGACGGATATCTCAGCTAGCTCAGTGGTCTCATGCGGCTCGTGAGCCCCAATTGTGACAGACATCTGATTCTCTCAGCTCCCGGCCCTTGACGATGGAACCCCGCCAGGATTACAACTCCCACAGGTTTTTTGTTACCGACCAGTTAATGATCGCTCGTGTCTCGTGTGCTGATGCCTCACTAGGGGTTGATCGGCCGGTCGCCGTCGGCGATCGGTCCACATTATTGGCTCGGTCCCGCCGGATTACCAGCCCCGAGTCCATCGCGTGACGCCTCTGAAACCCAGCGGAGCTCAGGAGCGCAGTTCAGGAAGTGCTGATCCGTCATGAAATGCTTGAGAACAATCCCAGCGCTCGCGCTGCTTCTAGTTGTCGCCACCGCCGGGTCCGCCGGCGCGATTGCGACACGAACAACTGCCGCGCAGCCGACCGGCCTCTACGCGGGCATGGGTACCTGCCCGCTCAGTAGTGCGCAACTTCAGAACCCGGACAACGGCGAAGTCGGCTGCGTCATCGCGACGGTGCGCGGCGGCGCCTTCACGGTCGGCGGCGTCACGGTGCCGATTTCGTCCACGATCACTGCGAAGTTCGGCGCCTACTGGCCGAACGACGGGCCCAGCGTCACGTTCCCCGACGGCACGACCGCGAGTCTCTTCTCCACCGTCACGCCGACCGACGGCAAGGAACTGACTTCCCAGCCGATCGACGTGCCCGTCCCCGGGCTGGCGAACTTCTTCCCCGGCGTGACCAGCGCCATCACACAGGTCGAACTCGCCGGCCCGATCACCGACTTCGCGCCGCTGGCGACCGGCGAGAACTTCCCGCTGTTCCGGCTGCCGATCAAGCTGCACCTGCTGAACCTGTTCCTCGGCCTGAACTGCTACGTCGGCAGCGACACCAACCCGATCCTGCTCGAGCCGACGACCGGCACCACGAGTCCGCCGCCGCCGAACCAGCCGATCACCGGGGACCCGGGCTCGATCGCCATCAACAACGACCCCAACGGCTTCGGCGCGCTCGTCGTCGGCTTCAGCGGCGCGAGCCTGGTCGACAACTCGTTCAGCGTGCCCTCGGCCAGCGGCTGCGGCATCGGCGGCAGCCTCAACTGGCTGGTCAACCTGCTGTTCGGCCTGGGCTCGGCGGCCGGTCACAACACTCTGTCGTTCACCGGCGTCAACACCACGCTCGCGGCCGACACCAGCGTGTCCGACCTCGCCGATGCGATCGCGGCCTCGGAGAAGTAGCTCGGAAGAGCGGCGGCGCAGCGAAATACGAAGTACCCACGATTCGCACTAAGGAGTGCGCGACCATGCTCAAGATCAGGCTCATCTCTCTCGCCGCGGCCGCGGCGCTAGCTGTAGGCGGCGCGATCATGCCGGCCGCTGCGGCGAGCGCGGCGACCGGCTGCGAACTCAACTACGGCAGCCTCAGCGGCAACTGCGTCGCCGCCGGCAACGGCACCAGCGGCGACAACCTGTCGGCGGGGTTGGCGAGCGCGAACTCGACCTTCTCCTTCAAGGAGTCCAGCGGCGCCGCGGTCACCATCACGTGCACCAGGGCCAGTTTCGTCGCGCAGGCGACGTCGAACCCCGCCGAGGGCGTCGCCGAGGCGACTGAGCAGGTCAATACGCTGAGCTTCGCCACGTGCACGATCAACGTCGCGGGCGTGTCGGTCAGCAGCGTCAACCTCAAGCCGACCGCCGTCGGCGTCGCGACAGTAGCCGATGACGGAGCCAGCAACCTGCTGAACGTGACGCAGCTGAACGAGCAAGTCACGCTGCACACCGGCCTCGGGAACGTGATTTGCGACTACGGCGTCGGCGGTTCGGTGTCGCAGGTTCAGGGCGTGATCACGAACCCTGACGCGAGCGGCGCCGGCGGCTCGATCGCGTTCAACAACGACCCGGTGGCGTACCTGAGCGGACCGTCGTTCTGCGGCGCGTCCGGCTCGACCGGCTCGTTCAACGCCACGTTCGGCACGGTTACGGACACCGGCCAGACCGGAAGCCCGGCGCTGTACGTGCTCTAAGAGATCTACCTGAGTGGGATTAACGGACTACTCCGAAAAGGCGGTGCGGGTTCCGTGTGGGGATGCGGGACCTGCACCGTCACCGCGAATTCGGAGGGGCACTGCGTTAGGTCACTGCACGCAGTGTTAGTTCGCAATACGTACTAGCCGGCTGGCATCGAGCAGGCCGTAGGCGTGCGCGAGGGTCAAAATCCGCCGCAGCCGGGCGTCCACCCCTCAAGACTGAAATTCGTTCGACCGGTTCGAGCGCGACTATGTGCCCACTCCAACGCCTCGATCCCGGCGCAATCACAGAACGTCACCGCGCTCAGGTCGATCAGCAGCGACTCAGGCGATGGCCTGCGCAAACACTCCGACACAGCGGCGCGTATCTGAGCGGCGCTGGATATATCGATCTCGCCATCGAGCGTTATCACCGCGTTTTCGCGGCGCCGCTGAGGCACCACGCGCAGGATCTGCAGTGGCACGGCTGACGCAGCTGAGCTGCCGGTCAGCGCACCGCCCGTGAAGGAACCCCCGGTAAGGGAACCGCCGGTGTCCAGAATGCTGGTCATCGCGATCCCTCCTTCAGGTGGTCTTAACGGCGTGTACCTGATCGGCTACAGCGACAGGCTAGGTGCGGAACCGGCGAACCGTCAATCAAGACTCTGCAGCGCCATGGCCCGCCGGGGCGCTGCCCAGGCTCGCCTGGAAACCGCGATAGCCCCATTGACCAGCCCGCCACCTAGACCGATTCATCACTCGATTGGCCGCTCAGGTGGCCGCCGGACGGGTTAAGCAGGTCCGGATCGACATGACGCAGACCGTGTTGGTCGGCGCCGAAGGTATGTGGCCCGAAGAAGTGGCGGGCGAACTGGCATGACCGCGACCGACACGCCGCTCATCTTCGCGGGTGGGAGCCAGGACTGGGACGAGATCCTGGCGCACGTGCAGGAAACCGGCGAGCAACGACTCATCGTCAATCTCGGCCCACAGCACCCCTCCACGCATGGCGCTCTTCGAGTGATTCTCGAGTCGGAAGGCGAGACGGTGGTGCAAGCCACCGCCGCGATCGGCTATCTGCACACCGGGATCGAGAAGAACTGCGAGTGCCGCACCGGGACGCAAGGCGTCACGTCGATCGATTCGGTCCTTGGCGGTGTCGATCGGTGATGCGGTGATCGATCGGTGACTAGTCGCGCGTGCGCGCCACCAGTTGGGTCGGGTTCACGAAACGCAGCGCCAGGACCAGAAGCACGAGCATCGAGCCCGTGTAGACCACTGCCATCGCGTCAATGGACTGAGCGCTGCGGATGCCCGCCGAGAACACCGCCGAGAAGAGGCTGACCACCAGGGTCTGACTCGTCGGCCCGGCGGTGAGGAAGGTGAGCTCGAACATTCCGAACGTGCGCACCAGCACCAGAATCCCGGCCGCGAGCATGCCCGGCAGCAGTAGCGGCGCGATGATGCGGACGAGTACGGAGCGAGTCGGCGCGCCGCACATCCGCGCTGCCGCCTCGAGCTTGGGGTCCACCTGCTCGATGAACGGCGTCATCGTGTAGACGACGAATGGGATCGAGGGCACCAGGTTCGCGAGCACCACGCCGGTCAGCGAGCCGGCTATGTGGAACTTGTAGAGCACGGTGGCCAGCGGGATGCCGTAGGCGATCGGCGGAACCAGGATCGGCAGCACGAACAGCAGCATCAACGCGCGCTTGCCCGGGAAAGACCGCCGGGCGAGTGCGTACGCGGCTGGCACGCCTAGCAGCAGCGAGATGCCGACCACGAGGAAGGAGACCTCGAAGGTGACCGTCATGACCTGTCCGAGGTCGAACTCGCTCCACGCGTCGGAGTAGTTCGAGCTCGAATAGCCGTGCGGCAGCCAGCCGCTGAACCAGGTTCGGGCGAACGAGTCGAGTACGACGGTGCCGATCACGCCGAAGAGGTTGATGAGGAAGAAGACGACGACTGGCCCACACCAGCCACGTGCCAGGACGTGCACTCATCCTCATCCTTTGCCTCCTGTCGCGCCGGTGTAGAGCCGGGAGCGCAGCGCCATCGCGATGCCGATCACGACCAGCATCAGCGCGGTCATCACCATGGCGATCGCGCAGCCCTGCGAATAGTTGAACTTCTGCAGCGCCTGTTCGTAGGCCTCGATCGAGATCACGTGCGTCTTGCCGTCCGGGTCGCCGACCATCATCGCCGAGGGAAAGACGGCGAATGCGAGCACGAACGTCAGGCAGAAGGTGGTCAGCAGGCCTGGCAGCAGCAGCGGGAACGTGACGTGCCGGAAGCGCTGCCACCAGCCCGCGCCGAGCGTCGCAGCAGCCTTCTCCAGCGAGGGGTGAATGCCCGACAGGTAGGAGTGAGTCAGCAGGAACGCGAATGGAAACCCGCTGATGATCAGCGAGAACAGCACGCCCCAGTAGTCGTTGATCAGCGTGATCGGGCTGCCGGCCAGATGCAGGAACTTGAGCGTGGAGTTGAACCAGCCGACCGGGCCGAAGTACTCGAGGATGCCCTCGGCCGTCAGCACGGTCCCGAGTGTGATCGGCATGACCAGCAGCGTCAGTAGCAACCGCTTGCCACGGAAGTTGGATCGCATCCGGTACGAAATCGGCACGGAGAGCCCGACGTTGATCAGCGACGCAGGGATGGCGAGGCTGAACGTCGTGGCGATCGAGCCGCGCGCGAAGTTGTCGGTGAAGAAGGCGCGGTAGGACGCGAAGACGCCGTGTCCGACGTTGTCGCCCTGCGGCTGGAACGAGAGTCCGAGCCCGTAGATGAACGGATAGCAGAACAGCGCGATCACGGCGATGACGGCTGGGAGGAGCAGCAGCAGCGTGCGATCGATGCCGCGCTCGGCTAGGCGGTGGCTTAGCGCCGTGCGCGGTGGGGGAGCGGCGGGGCGCGTCTCGACGGAATCTGTCAGGGTGCTCATTGATCCGCCCCGGGGAAGACGAGCACGCGCTCCGGGGCGGCGGTCAGGCGCAGCGGATCGCCGGGTGCGACGCGGACGTCGGTGCGCAGGTGGACGCGGTCACCAGCGGTGGTCAGCGCATCGACGTGGAAACCGCGGCCGTGATACTCGACGATCTCGGCTACCGCATCGAAGACGTCGGAGGCTGGCGCCGACGAGTCGCCAACGTCCCTCTGTGCGCCTTCGCCGACGATCGTCAGGTCCTCGGGCCGTACCGCGACCTGCACTGTCGAGCCCTGAGTGATCTGCGCGCCAGCATCGCCGTTCGCCTTGCCGAGCAACGAGATCCCGCGTCCGCTCGCGCGGATACCAGCCGCATCGACGGCGTCAACCGTGAGCGTGAGGATGTTGCGATAGCCCATGAACGCGGCGACGTACGCACTGGCCGGCGTCTCGTAGAGCTCAGCCGGAGTGCCGATCTGCGCGACGTGCCCCGCGTCGAGCACGACGAGCCGGTCGGCCAGCGACAGCGCCTCCTCCTGGTCGTGCGTGACGTAGAGCGTGGTCAGGCCGAATTCCTGGTGGATGCGCCGGATCTCGGCGCGCATGTCCAGGCGTAGCGCGGCGTCCAGGTTGGACAGCGGCTCGTCCATCAGGACCAGCGGCGGCTCGAGCACGATCGCGCGGGCGATCGCGACGCGCTGCTGCTGGCCGCCGGACAGCTGACCGGGGTGCTTGTGCGCGTGCTCGGTCAGCCGCACCAGGCGCAGCACGTCGTCAACGCGTTGCTTGATCTCAGCCTTCGGCAGCTTGCGCATCTTCAGGCCGAACGCCACGTTCGAGCGCACGGTCAGGTGCGGGAACAGCGCGTAGTTCTGGAAGACCATCCCGAACCCGCGCCGCTCCGGCGGCAGCGTGTCGATCCGCCGGCCATCCAGCTCGATCGAGCCGGCGGTCAGCGGGAGCAGCCCGGCGATGCTGCTCAGCGCCGTGGTCTTGCCGCAGCCGGACGGCCCGAGCAGCGCGATGAACTCGCCGCCGCGCACGGTCAGGTCGAGCGGGTGCAGCGCGATGTGCGCGCCGTACGCTCGGCTGATCCCGTTCAGTCGCAGCTCGCTGAAACGCTTGTCCTGCTCGCGCTCCCGGGTCGCCTGCCGCGGTGTCGCTGGTGTCGCTTGGGTCATTTGCTGTGTCATTCTTTGCAGTGTCACCGTGTCGAGCCGATGTTCTTGTCCCAGAGGTCGAACGCGGTGACCTGAGCGGCGGCGGGCAGCGAGTTGCGCATCGGGTACTGCGTCATCCACGAGTCGAAGTCCGGCACGCCGTACTGCGCGATGACCTGCTGCGAGTCGGACGGCGCCGCCGTGATCGGCACGTTCTTCACGGCCGGACCCGGGTAGAAGTAGCCCTTGTCGTAGGTGACCGCTTGCTGCTCGGGGGTGAGCATCCAGGCCAGCAGACGCAGGTTCGCGATCAGCACGTCGTTCGAGACGCCCTTGGGGATCACGCCGTACTGCGCGTCGGTGACCCAGGTGAAGGTCTTGAACTTGGCCACCTTCACGGCCGCCGGCACGGTGCCGATGGCGCGAGCGTTGATGTACCAGCCGGTCGTCGAGGCGATGATGTCGACGGTGCCGGACGCGATGTTCTTCATCGTGGCGGTCGTGCCGGAGGGGTAGCTGGACACGTACTTGTTCAGCTCCGTGAGATACGCCCACGTCTTCGACCAGCCGTTCGTCGGGTCGCCGGGGTCTGAGTCGCCGAGCAGGTACGGCAGGCCCATCAGCCAGGTGCGTCCGGGTCCTGAGTTGCGTGGCTGCGCGTACTGATACTTGCCGGGATTCGCCTTGGCCCAGTCCAGCAATGCGTCGGTGGTGTCCGGCGGCGTGGCGACCTTCGCCGGGTTGTACTCGATCAGTGGCCCGGAGGGATACCAGACCACTTCAATGCCCTGATCCTGGGCTAGCGTCGCCATGTTCGCGGCGGCCGGCCGATAGTTGTCCATCAGCCCCGGGAAGAATTGCGTGTAGTACGTCTTCACGTTCTGCCACAGTCCGAGCTTGATGCCGGCGGCCAGGCCGTCGGTGCCGGTGAGCACGAGGTGCGTCTGAACGTTGCCGCCCTGCTGCTGCGCCTCGATCTTCGACGCGAGCTGCGGCGCGGTGCCGGTGGAGTAGGTCACGCCGGCGACGATCTCCGGGTGCGCCTTCTTGAAGGCCTCGATGGCCGGTTTGGTCAGGGCCAGGTTGCCGGCCACGTCCAGAATGTTGAGCGTCACCGGCTTGCTCGGCGTCGTGGCGACTGTGGGCGCCGAACTGCTGGTAGACGTCGAGTTGCTGCTTGGCGCGCCGCAGGCGGCGATCACTGGGGCGGCGGCGCCGGCGGCGAGCGTGCCGATCAGGGCACGGCGGCTGATCTCGGGAAGCTGAGCGGACATCGGAGTCAAACCTCCTACATCGTCGTAAGGGGTTGAGCATGAGCCGTACGGTGTGCGGTGCGTGCGGTATGTGCGGTGAATTGATCTGTGAACTGCTGCGTGCAGCGTGTGCGCGCAGCGGTCAGTGCGGGTCTGGCTGGGGGTTGTTTCCGCCGCGCGCCAGGAAATCGAAGTCGCAGCCCTCGTTCGCCTGGGTGATGTGCTCCTGGTAGATCGAGCCGTATCCGCGCTCGAAGGGCGGCCGCGGACGCTGCCAAGCGGCGCGGCGTCGTTCCAGCTCCTCGTCGGAAACGTCGAGCGTCAGGGTTCTGGCTTCAACGTCGAGACTGATCGCGTCGCCGGTACGCACCAGCGCCAGCGGGCCGCCGATGTGGGACTCCGGCGCGACGTGCAGGACGCAGGTGCCGTAGCTGGTGCCGCTCATCCGGGCGTCGGAGATGCGTACCAGATCCGTGACGCCGGCCTCCAGCAGGTACTTCGGGATCGGCAGCATGCCGTACTCCGGCATGCCGGGCCCGCCGATCGGCCCGGCGCCGCGCAACACCAGGACCGTGTCCGGAGTGATCGCGTGTACGGGATCGTCGATACCCTCGCGCAGCGCTTCGTAGGAATCGAAGACCACTGCCGGGCCGGTGTGCTTGAGCAGGTTCGGGTTACGCGACGCGATGTACTTGATCACCGCGCCGTTCGGCGCCAGGTTCCCGCGCAGCACGGCGAGGCCGCCCTCGGGGTCGCAGGGCTCGTCGATCGTGCGGATGACGTCGCGGTTGTGCACCTGCGCACTGTCCAGGTGCGAGCCGAGCGTGCCGCCGCCGACCGTCGGCCGTTCGGTGTGTAGCGCGCCGGGTAGCTTGGCCAGCTCGGCGAGCAGCGCTTGCAGGCCGCCCGCGTAGTAGAAGTCTTCCATCACGTACTCGCCGGACGGCTTGAGGTTGGCCAGCACTGGGACGCGTCGCGAGATCGCGTCGAAGTCGTCCAGTCCCAGCGTCACACCCGCGCGCCCCGCCATCGCGATGAGGTGAATCAGGGCATTGGTGGATCCGCCGAGCGCGAAGACGGCTGCCGCCGCGTCCTCGAAGGCCTCGCGCGTCAGGTACCGCCGGATCGTGCTGCCCTCGCGGACCTGCGCGACCGCGCGCATCCCGGCCGACGCCGCCATCCGCTCGTGCGCGCTGTCCACGGCCGGAATCGACGCCGAGCCCGGCAGCGCGACGCCGAGCACCTCAGCGATCGACGTCATCGTCGAGGCGGTGCCCATCGACATGCAGTGCCCGGGGGAGCGGGCGAGGCCGCGACCGACCTGCGCCAGGTCGCAGTCGCTGATCCGCCCGGCGCGATGCTCATCCCAGTACCCGAACAAGTCGGTGCCGCTGCTCAGCGTCGTGCCGCGATAGTGCCCGCGCAGCATCGGCCCGGCGGGGACGAACACGGCTGGCAGGTCGGCGCTGGTCGCGCCCATCAGCAGCGCCGGAGTCGTCTTGTCGCAGCCGCCCATCAGCACCGCGCCGTCGACCGGGTACGAGCGCAGCAGCTCCTCGGTCTCCATTGCCAGTAGGTTGCGATAGAGCATCGGCGTCGGCTTCTGGAAGGTCTCTGACAGCGTGGAGACCGGGAACTCCAGCGGAAAGCCGCCGGCCTGCCACACCCCGCGCTTGACCGCCTCGGCGCGCTCGCGCAGGTGCATGTGGCAAGGGTTGATATCAGACCACGTGTTCAGGATCGCGATGACCGGCTTGCCCAGGTACTCCTCGGGCAGGTAGCCGAGCTGGCTCACCCGCGAGCGATGGCTGAACGCGCGCAGATGGTCGCCGATCTCGCCCTCGCCGAACCAGGCCGCGCTTCGCAGCGGTCGTTGTTGCTCCGGCTCTTTCGCATCGCCTACAGCCGCCATCGCGCACCCCAGGCGGTGAGTATGGCGTCGATGTCGTCGCGCACCGCGTCCGGCAGTGCGCGCGACGGCGGTCGTACGTCGCGACGCGACAGGCCGAGCTGAGCCAGCGCCTCCTTGACGACACTGACGTTGTCCGCCGACGAATCCGCGGCACGCAGCAGTTCGAAGGGGCGAATCAGATCCCAGATCTCAAGCGCGCCGCGGTAGTCGCCGGCCGCCAGCAGCCGGTACATGTCGAGCGCGATGTCCGGCGCGACGTTTGCCAGGCCCGAGGTGAATCCAGTCGCGCCGAGCGCGAAGTAACCCGGCGCGGAAAGCTCGGCCAGCCCGGCGAGCCAGACGAACCGGTCACGCCCCGCGTCGTGCGCCACCGAGGCGAAGCGGACCGGATCGGCGACCGAGTACTTGACCGCGACGACGTTCGGGCACAGCTCGCCGAGCCGCGCGATCTGCTGGCCGGTGATCCGCGCGTCACGGATGTAGAGCACCAGACCGAGTTCGGGCACTGCTTCGGCGATCGTGCGGTGGTACTCGGTCCAGCCCTCGCCGGCGATGTACGGATGCACCGGCTGATGCACCATGACCAGCTGCGCGCCGCACTCCCGGGCGTGAGTCGACGCCGCGATGGCGCCGGCCGTGTCGAGCCCGATGCCGACGATCACCGTGGCGCGATCGCCGACCTCCTTGACGGTGTTCTCGGCGGCGCGGCGGGCCTCGGCCTGGCTGAGCGTGTAGAACTCGCCGGTGTTGCCGTTGGGCGTGACCGCGCCGACGCCCGCGTCGACCATCCGGCGCAGCAGGGTGCCGTGCCGGTCCCAGTCGACCGAGCCGTCCTCGGCGAACGGCGTGACCGGGATGGCGACCACCCCGGAAAGCGCCGCGCGAACGCGGGAGAGCGCCGGGCTCCCGCGTTCGGCCCCCGCGAGAGGAGTAGTTGTGTCATCGTCGGATTGCATGCTGCTCCAAGCTCTGTCCATAACTGCGTGCGGAGCGTGTGCGTTAGGCGGTCCGGTCCGTTGCAGCGGCCCGGACCGCCGTGTTGTTCGTCTTACGTCGTCCTAAGTCCTCGATCCGAAGTTGCGCTCGACGAAGGCGGCGATGTGTTCCCGCAGCAGCGCCGCGGCCTGATCTCCCGACCCGGCCAGCACCGCGTCGAGGATCGCCCGGTGTTCGGCGGCCTCCTGCTCCCAGCTTGGCGTGCGGTTCCACACGACGGCCGAGACCAGCGCGGTCTGATCGCGCAGGCCGTCCAGGATCCCGACCATCAGCTCATTGCCACAGCCGACGTACAGCGCGCGATGGAAATCCCGGTTGGCCAGCGAACGATCGGCCCGGTCAGTGCACTGGTCGGCCCGATCTAGCGCGTCGGCTGCGCCCCGCCAGTGACCGTCGCCGCCGGTGCCAGCGGCGGCGACGGCGATGCCGACGGCCCGGCGTACCGCCTCCGGCTCCAGCAGGAGCCTGATGTCGTACACGGAGTGCGCGAGGACGTCGTCCACGGTGCGCACCGTCGCGCCCTTGTACGGACTCATCGTCACCAGGCCGGCGCCGGCGAGTGTCTTGAGCGCTTCGCGCACAGGCGTCTTGGAGACACCCATCTGCGCGGCCAGCTCGTTCTCGACCAACGCCTGTCCCGGAGGCAGCCGCCCGGTGAGGATCGCGTGCTTCAGCGCGTCCAGCACCGCCTCAGTCCGCGAAGGCACCGCGACCGAAGGCACGACCGTGTTCGACATCTGACTCCGTTCGGCGAGCGGCCGTCACCGCAACTGAGATCTCACATCACATATTCCATATACGATTGTCATATACGATGCGCGACGCTACTCCGGGCGGTGGCAGACGTCAATCCCCGGCCGAAACGCGGCCGGGGACCGGAGGAGTCATATCAGAGAGCTGGCGAACTCGTGATCGTCGCGAGGGTGTCGTGCAGCGTGGAATCGCTTGCCGGAGCGTCGTTCCAGCGCGCGCCGACATGTCCATCCGGTCGGACCAGCAGCGCTCCGTGCGGCGGAAGACCGAAGAGATCGGCGCCGTCACTCGGTAGCGCCTCGACGTGCACTGGCCACAGTGCGGCGGCCTGTCGCTCCCATTGCGCGGGGTCCGGCGTAAACAGCGTGAACCATTCGCCGAGGGCATCGAGCGTCGACCGGTCTGGGGCAAGCCAGACATGCGGCATGCGGTGCCCAGGCTCTGCGACGGGAACGTACTCGGTGCTCAGTTCAGTCGGCTCACTCGGGATCGCCGCGTCGGCGTCGGCGAGAACTGCAGCGGAGTGGTACGTAACGCCGAGCACGAGTCCGAGTTGCGCGAAGTACCGCTCCGACCATGGCAGCCGCACCTCGGCCGGCAGCGGCAAGCCAGCTTGCCGCTGCTCATTACGCTCCCGCTGCGCCTGCACCGCGAGCCGAGTGTTGGCCGCCGCCTCACGCAGCGTCAGTTGGGCGACGGGCCGTCGCTCCGCTTCATACGTCTCCAGCAGTTCCGCTCCGGCCCAGCCGTGGATCACGCCCGCGAGTTTCCAGCAGAGGTTGTGCACGTCGGCGAGGCCGGTGTTCATCCCTAGGCCGCCGAGGATCGGGATCGCATGCGCCGCGTCACCGGCGAGCAGGATGCGGCCGTCGCGGAAGCGTTCGGCGACGAACGCGTTCATAGACCAGTGCTGGACTCGCAGTACGTCAATCTTCAAATCACCATGCTCACCGAGCGCGCGCGAGACGGCGGCGGACCAGTCGGCGTCCTCGGGGTTCTCCGGCGTGGCGCCGAACCAGGCCCAACCACCCTCGGGGTAGAGCGGCAGGAACGTTCCGCGCGAGGTGAAGTAGACCCCGCCGGGCTGCCCAGCGCTCCACTGGTTAAGGTCGGCATCGAACACAACCGTGGTGAAGTTCCCCAACACTCCCGGGCCGACGGTGCCGATCTCCAGCCGCTGCCGGACGGTCGAGCTCGCGCCGTCGGCGGCCAAGACGTACCGCGCCCGGACGCGCGACTCCTCGCCGCTCTTGCGGTCGAGAAGTAGCGCCACGACGCAGTCGCCTTCGTCGGCCAGGTCGACGAGTTCGACATCGAACCGCGTCGGCGCGCCCGCAGCGCTCGCCGCGCCGAGCAGCGTCGGCTCCAACCGGTCCTGCGACGTGACCACCCCGATCACTGGACTCTGCGGGATGGGTGCGTGAACGCCGACCATCGCCGCCGTGGCGAAGTCGTGGTCGAACAACGTGTCGCGAAAGCGAACGCGGCCGAACTCTGGCGGGAACGCACGTGCGGCGACCTCCTCGGCGAGCCCGAGCCCGCGGAAGATCTCCATCGAGCGCACGTTGACCAGCCGCGAGCGCGGAAACGGCGAGAGCGCGTTGTACTTCTCGACCAGCAGCGTCCGGACACCCCAGCGCTCCAGCAGCGCACGGGCCGTCAGCCCGACCGGGCCGCCGCCGACGATCAGCACTTCCAACGCATCGGGCACTTCAGGCACATCAGGACTTGCTTCAAGCATTCGCGCATACCCCCGCGAGCTGGATGTTCCGGATCTCTTCCATGCTAGGAGAGATGTCGGCTTCTACGGCGGCCGTTGATCAGCAGCCACCTCCGCGATCACAGCATTACCAGCAGTAACAACCGTCTCACCTGCGTTTATTCGGAGGCTGACGGCGTAGAGTCCGTTTTCTACTGTCGGCGGGCGCAGGTTCCTCTTCCGTTTCCTAACCATTCAACCGGGTCGAGCGTGTACGTCACATGTCATGTCTACGGTCCTGAAGGTCGGCTGAGAAGAGGACCCATGGAGACAACCGCGGCGGTGCGGGGCAGCGGGATCACCAAATGCTTCGGCGATGTCATCGCCCTCGACGGGATCGACATCAATGTGGCGCAGGGTCAGATCCACGGCCTGGTCGGCCCGAACGGCGCGGGAAAGACGACGATGCTCGGGCTGCTGCTGGGCCTGGCCGTCGCCGACGAGGGCCGGCTCGAGATCTTCGGCACGCAGGTCGGCCGCGCGATGGCGGCGCCTGGCGGCGTGACCGGCTTCGTCGACGGACCCGGCCTCTACCCGGCGCTCACCGCCCGGCAGAACCTGGCCGCGCTCGCCTCGCTGCGGGGTCGCGGCGGGCGCCTGGCGGGGATCGACGACGTGCTGCACGAGGTCGGTCTCACCGATGTCGCCGACGACAAGGTGCGCGGCTTCTCCCTCGGCATGCGCCAGCGGCTCGGCCTGGCCGCCGCGCTGCTCACCAAGCCCCGGCTGCTGGTGCTCGACGAACCGGCCAACGGACTCGACCCGTCCGGCAAGAAGCACGTGCACGGCGTCCTCAACCGGCTGGCCGCCGACGGCGCGACGATCGTGCTCTCCAGCCACCGGATGGACGACCTCGAAGCGCTCTGCTCCGAGGTGACGATCCTCGCGACCGGGCGCGTGGTCTTCTCGGGGCCCGTGAACAAACTTTCCGCCGAGAATCGTGAACTCGACTACCGCCTACGCACCTGCGACCTGCCCGCAGCCCGCACGCTCGCGGCGGAAGTGCCCGGCGTGAGCATCGTCGAGAACTCCCACGCCGTGGCTCGCGGCGACACAGAGGTGCTAGTCGTGCGCGCACTCCTGCCGGCCCTCGACGCGCTCGTCGCGGGGCTGGCGCGCGCGGAGATCGCAGTGCGCGAACTCGCGCCGGTGGTCTCGCCGCTCGAAGCCGCGTTCCTCGCCCTGACCGAGCAGGAAGCCGACACGCCGGAAGCCGCGCCTGATCAGAAGCCGGCGCAGGACCAGGAAGACCAGGAAGAAAACCAGGAAGAGGCCAGCAGATGACCGCGATCGTCACCGAGGCTTCCGCCGCGCCGACCGCTCCGCCCGCGGCCGAGCCCCCGGTGTCGGTGGCCCGCGCCTACCGCTTCGAGTTGGTCAAGCTGGTCGCGCAGTGGCGGGTACGGCTGCTCTTCCTCGCCTGCTGGCTCGGCCCCGCCGCGCTGGTCATCGGGATCAAGCAGCAGGGCACGCTGCCCTCTGACACGCTCTTCGGCCGCGAGATGCACACGACAGGCTGGGCCGGACCGCTGGTCACGCTCGGCGTCGCGGGCACGTGGGCGCTGCCGCTCGCGGTCTCACTCGTGGCAGGGGACGTGTTCGCCGCCGAGGACCGGCTCGGCACCTGGCGGCACCTGCTAGTGGCCGTCCGCTCGCCGCGGCGCATCTTCGCCGCCAAGTCGCTGGCGAGCGTGACCGTCGTGTTCGTGCTCGTCGCGGGACTGGCCGTGTCGGCCATCGCCGGCGGGCTCATCGGGGTTGGTAACAAGCCCCTGATCGGCCTCGACGATCACATCCTGTCGCCCGGGGACGCCGCCGGGAAGGTCGCGCTCGCCTGGCTCTGCGTGCTCGCCCCGACGCTGTTCCTCATCGGGCTCGGGCTGCTCGGGTCCGTCGCGCTCGGCCGCTCGCCGATGGGCCTGCTGCTGCCGGTCATCGCCGCGCTCGGCATGCAGGTGGCGCAGGTCCTGCCACTGCCGGTCGCCGTGCGGCTGGCGCTGCCGGGCTACGCGTTCATCTCCTGGAACGGCCTGTTCGCCGACCCGCAGCAACTCAGCCCTCTGATCATCGGCGTCGCGGTCAGCCTGGTCTGGGCCGCGGTCGCGACCGCGCTCGCGTACTTCCTGTTCCTGCGGCGCGACTTCACCAACCTCACCAACGAGGGCGCCGCGCGACGCACCGTGCTCGTCGGCGTGCTGCCGCTGCTCGGCGTGCTCGCCGCGACGATCGGCATCGTCGCCGTCTCGGCCACCGGGGCCACCGGATCCGGCATCGACCAGAACAAGCTGCAGCAGTCGCTCGCCACCGCGTTCGGGCACCTCTACCGGCTGCAGGAGGACCAGCTGCACCGCCCGCCGGTCACCGAGGCGCAGCTGCAGACCTCTGCGACGTGCGTGAAGGGCGACGGCCTGACCGCCAACGAGGGCTCCGGCAACGACTGGCGCTGCACGGTCTCCTGGCACATCCCTGGCGTCACCCTCACTGGTCAGGCCATCTACCAGCTAGACGTCACCGCAAACGGTCGGTACATCGCCGACGGGGACGGCCCGAAGGAAGTCAACGGCTACTTCGTGGTCCAGACCCCGGACGGTGTTGAGCCGAACCCGCTCTGGCAGTTCGACGGCGACGTCGATCTGCTCGCGTCTCATTAGTGGAGGAAATATTCAATGCAAGTAACGCGCCGCAGACGGCCTGTCGGGAAGTCCGCGAGTCTTCCTGACGACCAGCGTGGTCGCCGCAGCTTCACCAAGGTCGGTGTCGCTTCGATCGCGCTCGTGTTCACGGGCGCGAGCATCGGCTACGCTTCGACGACGCAATTCGGCACCCAGCACGTCGGCCAGCAGACCAGCAAGGGCGAGGTCGTCGCGGCCGACCAGTACATCAACCCGATCGGCACCAGGCTGGTCATCCAGCAGGGCAAGATCATGGGCGCCACGGTCAGCCCGGACGGCACGCACGTGGCCGCCGCGGTCGCCGACGGCGGCGTCGCGATGGTCATCATCGACCTGCGCAGCTACCAGGTCGAGCAGGTCATCGGCAAGTCGACCTCGGCGACGCTGCAGATCAGCGGCAACGACGTCGGCCAGGTCTCGCCGACCTACTCGCCCGACGGCAAGTCGCTGTGGCTCCCGCGGGCCAACGGATACACCAAGTTCGACGTCGGCTTCGGCGGCCTGCTGGCCAACCCGGTCGACGTCAAGATCCCGGCCTTGGCGAACGGCGCCGAGCTCGCGCTGTCGGGCAAGGCCGTGTTCTCGCCTGACAGCTCGACCGTGTACGCGGCGGTCAACGGCCAGAACACCGTCGTGGCGTTCAACGCGGCGACCGGCGCGATCACGCAGACCTGGAACACCGGCACCGCGCCGCGCGGCATGGCCCTGGTCGGCGGCAAGCTCTACGTGAGCAACGAGGGCGGCCGCACCGCCGTCTCCGGCGACACGACCATGAACTCGTACGGCACCAACGTCCCGGCCAACCCGAAGACCGGCGCGTCCACCACCGGTACCGTCAGCGTCATCGACACGGCGAACCCGTCGGCGGCCGTCGAGAGTATCGCCGTCGGCCTGCACCCGACCGCCGTGTACGCGTCGGGCACGACGGTCTTCGTGGCGAACACCGACAGCAACACCGTCTCGGTCATCGACACCACCAAGAACAAGGTGGTCCAGACGATCTCGACCCAGCCGTGGGACGAGGCCTCGGTCGGTTACGAGCCAGACGCGATCGCGCTGACCTCCGACGGCCGCCTGCTGGTGACCCTCGGCCGGGCCAACGCGGTGGCTGTCTACCGCTACACCTCGGCCCACGAGCCGGCCAGCTACATCGGCCTGCTGCCGACCGACTACTTCCCGGCCGACATCGCCACGGTGGGCAACCAGATCGTGGTGGCCAACACCCGTGGCATCGACGCGCTGCGCACGGTCGTCGCGCCCGGCCACAACACCCACGACACCACCAGCAGCCTCGGCCGGTTCACCCTGCCGAGCGACCAGGCGATCCGCAGCTACACGGCCAAGGTCTTCAAGTACAACGGCTGGACCCACGGCTCGGTGCAGTACGCCAAGAACAGCAACGCGAAGCCGGTCCCGGTCCCGGCGCAGATCGGCGCCCCGTCGACGATCAAGCACGTGTTCCTGATCGTCAAGGAGAACCGGACCTACGACCAGCAGTTCGGCGACATGTCGCAGGGCAACGGCGACCCGACGCTGACCCAGTACGGCGAGGCCGTCACGCCGAACCAGCACGCGCTGGCGCAGCAGTTCGGCCTGTACGACAACTTCTACGACGTCGGCACGAACTCCGCCGAGGGTCACAACTGGCTGATGCAGGCGGACGACCCGCAGTACACCGAGTCCTCGGCCGGCGAGTACCAGCGCAGCTACGACACCGAGAACGACGTGCTGGGCCACCAGGCCTCGGGCTTCATCTGGACCGGCGCGCAGGCCGCGGGCAAGTCCGTCAAGGACTTCGGCGAGTTCCAGTCGATCGAGAACAAGCCGGCCGGCGCGTCGTGGCAGGACTACTACTGCGACACGCAGCAGATGGTCTCGACCGGCGGCCCGTCGCAGTTCCCGATCCAGGTCGGCTCGGCGATCCCGTCGCTGAACAACGTCTCGGTCCAGGGCTTCCCGCTGTTCGACCTGGGCGTCCCCGACATCTACAAGGCCGAGGTCTGGAAGCAGGACTTCGAGAAGAACGGCCCGGGGAACCTGAACATGTTCTGGCTGTCCGACGACCACACCGGCGGCCCGCCCAGCCCGGCCGCCGAGGTCGCGGACAACGACCTGGCGACCGGCCAGATCGTGGACGAGATTTCGCACAGCAAGTACTGGAAGGACTCGGCGATCTTCGTCGTCGAGGACGACTCGCAGGCCGGCCTCGACCACGTGGACGGCCACCGCGCCCCGGTGCAGATCATCAGCCCCTACGCCAACCGCGGCGTGGTGGACAACCAGTACTACTCGCAGATCACCATGATCCGCACCATCGAGCAGATCCTCGGCATCCACCCGATGAACCAGATGGACTCCGCGGCCACCCCGATGACCACCGCGTTCACGAGCCACCCGAACTTCGCCCCGTTCAACGCGGTCCCGAACCAGACCTCGCTGACCCTCGGCCTGTCGCAGCAGCCCACCTGCGGCGCCAACGTCCCGTCCGGCCAGACCAAGGCGTCCGTAGCCAAGGCCAACGTCGCGGCGCAGACCATCCCGGCAGCCCAGCAGGCCGTGGCCGCGCAGTGGAAGGCCTGGGCCTCGCACCAGCACCTGACCGGTGCGAACGCGGTCCCGGACTACGCCAACCCCGAGCAGATGAACCGCTTCACCTTCTACCAGAACACCGGTTGGACCAAGCCGTACCCGGGTGACAAGCAGATCCTCACCCCGACCACGGTCCCCGGCGCCTTCATCCCCTCCGCCGACGCGGACCAGTAACACCGGCTCACCAGCACCACCAGCCCAACCTGATCACCGCATAACCGAGGCGCCCGACCGGAATTCCGGCCGGGCGCCTCGCCTTTGCTTACGCACTCAACTCCGGGCTCACGACGTGACGGCCGACGCGATATCCGTGTGAATGAAGTCTTTGCCCTTGAAGAGCAACGGCTCGTCCAAAACCCGCTGCCCCTGGCAAAGTCGCGATACGCCGCACGCGCGATTCGAGCCTCCGGAACGGTTCCTTCAGCCGTCTCGCCGTGTCCTCGCCAATGGCGAGCAGTCGGTCGGCCAAACTGGCGCCTCGTACCGCGCACAGCCGCTCCAACCGCCCGGACCGCCACGGTGACGGCAGTCGTCTGACTCTCACCGGTCAGCTGCGCCAGTTCCACGACGCAGCTTCCCTAGACATCGAAGGTGACGGTCACCGGGGAGTGGTCCGACCAGCGCTCGTCGTGGGTGAGTGCGCGCTCGACGATGGCGGTGGTGGCCAGCTTGGCCAAGCCCGGGGTGGCGATCTGGTAGTCGATGCGCCAGCCGGCGTCGTTGTCGAACGCGCGGCCGCGGTAGGACCACCATGAGTAGGGGCCCGGGCCCTCGGGGTGCAGGGCGCGCATCACGTCTACGTATCCGGCCTCGTCGAAGACGCGGGAGAGCCAGGCGCGCTCGTTCGGCAGGAAGCCGGAGGCGTTCTGGTTGGTCTTCCAGTTCTTGATGTCCACCTCGCGGTGCGCGATGTTCCAGTCGCCGCAGACGACCAGTTCGCGGCCCTTCGCCTCGGCGCGGGACCTGGTGGCCACGAGGTATTCGAAGAACTCGGCCATGAACCGTTCCTTCTCGGTCTGCCGCTCGGTCTCGACCTCGCCGGAGGGCAGGTAGAGGCTGGCGACGGTCACCGTCGGCAGGTCGAACTCGACATACCGGCCGGAGGTGTCGAACTCGGTGGAGGAGAAGCCGATCCGGGTCTCCAGCGGTTCGATCTTGCTGTAGATCGCGACGCCGGAGCGGCCCTTGGCGCTGGACGGGGCGAACAGCACGTGCCAGCCCTCGGGCTCGCGCAGCGCGGCGGGGACCTCGGCCGGCTCGGCGCGCACTTCCTGGAGACAGACCACGTCCGCCGTGGTCTGCGTGAGCCAGCGGTCGAAGCCCTTTTTGGCGGCGGCGCGGATGCCGTTGACGTTGGCGGTCGAGATGGTGAGCATCAATTCTCTCCGGAGAGGGGGCCGGGGCGGCGTATGCGCCTACTGCGCCTATTCTGACGCCCGGCACCGACATCCGACGGTTTTCAGCCACAGATCAGCCGCAGATTCGAGCCGCGACCAAGTGCTCGACGATGTCCGCTGCGTCGCTGTCTACGGTCATCGGCACGCGATACGGGTGCTCGTCGTCGGTGGGGGGTTCGAGGTCTGCGAACTGGCTGTCGAGCAACTTGGCCGGGAAGAAGTGACCGTGCCGCGCGGCCAGGCGCGCGCGGATGGTCTCGTGGTCGGCGTCGAGGTAGATCAGCCGCACGTTCGGCCGTCCGCCGACCAACTCGTCGCGGTAGGCGCGCTTGAGCGCCGAGCAGCTGACGACCGCGGGCCGTCCTGCTGCGGTCGACTTGTCTATCCAGGCACCGATGTTGGCCAGCCACGGCTGACGGTCGGCGTCGGTGAGGGGATGACCGGCGACCATCTTCGCCAGGTTCTCCTCGGGGTGGAAGTCGTCAGCCTCCGCGTACTCCCAGCCGAGCCGCTGCGCGAGCAGTTCGCCGATCGTGCTCTTGCCGCTGCCGGACACTCCGGCGACCAGGAGGATGCACGGACGCTCACGTTCGGCCGGAGTCTGCGTTGTCACGCGCCTAATCTTAAAGCCAGCCGACGACCGCCCGCAGGCCAGCCGCTATGCTGCGTCCGCAGCCGTCAAGCGCGCACGGATCGCGGGGCGGCGATGGGGTTTTCGGAGGGGGAGTGGGAAATGTCAGAGGGCGATGTTTGGTCGGTCCACGAACCACAGACGGCAGCGGACGCGGAAGGCGTGGGCTCGGGGGCCGCGCCGCAAGTCTCGCTGGGACGGCCGCAGGATCCGGACTACGCGGCGTGGCTGATAGCCGGGGTTCTCTTCCTGCTCGCCGGAGTACTGCAGGCAGCGGTTCTGTTCGTCGATACGCGCTCACTCAGCGGATCCGAACCGGTCTACGACTCCATCGCCTTCGATCTCGAATTCGGAATGGGAGCCGCCGCCCTGCTTGCCTGCGGCACGCTCCTCCTCGTCCGCCGCGCCCGCGAGTTGGCCGGCGCACTCGCCACCGGGCTCGGCCTGGCAGTGCTGACGGGCTACTTTTGGCAGTTGCGTCCGTCGAAATTGAAGTCGCTGCTTGGCGGCCACGGCTCGTGGCTGCTCGTTGGTACATACACGATGCTGGCTCTCGGTACGGTCACCGTGCTGACCGTGGTGCTGCGCCGTCGAGAGCGTGTCGTCGAGTCGCGGACCAAGGCCGAACGCAGGGCCGATAGGGTCGTCGCGGTGGTACTGGGCTTCGGGGGCGCAGTCTTCGGGTGCATCGCCGGCGCGCTGGCCTGGTACCGGTTCGGCGTCGGTCCAGCCTCCGGCGGCGGCATCCAGAGCACCTTCGAGTGCTGCTCGTGGTCGCAGGCCGATGGCTGGATGCAGTCAGCCGTGCTCGCCAACGGGGCTACGATCGTCGTTCTAGCGCTGTTCGCGGCCACTGCACGCTCGAGGTTCCGCGCCGCGGGTCTGCTATTGGGAGTGGTCATGGCTGGGTTGCCGGACTTCGCGATCGCCGTGGCCGTCCAGGTTGCGCCGCTGCCGACGTTTTACGGGATCCATTTTCGTCAGCAGTTTCCCGATACCATCGCCGTCGGCACGGCTACGCCCGGATTCTGGTTGGGGCTGATTGGGTTGCTGCTCTTGTCTGCTGCTGCGGTAACACGTTTGGCCCTCGGGTCGCGTACAGCGGCTTATCCTCAAAACGAACTCGAGCGCATCGCGTCCTAGGATGATCGGCATGGAGTCCGAGCTTCCGCCGCCGATCTTGATCAGTCCGGAGGGCTCGTTCGCCTGGGACGTCTTCCACCGTCGGCATCCCGTGCTGATCGAGAACCTGATCGCGGCGCTGCCGTATGGTCCGGAGCAGATCCGGGATCTGCGCGCGCTGCTCGACGAGTCGATGGGCAACGGCGTGATGGAGCTGTTGCGCGACGGCGCTCCGGACGCCGGATTGTGGCGCGACGAGTGGGATCGCGGGCACTACGGCAAGCGGTGGGCCGACGCGCCGTTCCTGTGGGCGGAGAGCTTCTTCTTCCGGCGGATTCTCGAGGCAACCGGTTACTACGCCGGCAGTGATGGCGCGGCGCGGTCGTGGGTCGGCGTCGATCCGTACGAGCCGATGAAGGACGGCGAACTGTCCGATCCGGGGCTCGAGTCGGCGTTCTCGTGGTACGGAGCGCTCGCCGGGCTCGAACCGGTGCGCCGCTTCGCCGCGCTGGTCGAGGCCTCGGTGCTGGGCAACCGTGCGGATCTGGTCTTCCAGGTCACGGAGGTCGTCGAGGGGTACACGGCCGTCAATCCACCGCTCGCCGACGATACCGAGATGATTTGGGAGCGTCTGCGTGGCGGCGAAGGCGGCAGCGCAGACGCGTCCTGGGTCGTCGCGTTCGTCTGCGACAACGCCGGCCGCGAGCTGATCTCAGACCTGTTGCTGGCGTACGAGTTGCTGACGACGGATACCGTTGGCAGCGTCGAACTGCACGTCAAACCTCAGCCCTACTACATCTCCGACGCCACGGCGGCCGACGTCGGCAAGTGTCTCAGACGTCTGCGAGGCATGTCGGGCGCGCTCGGTGAGGCGGGGAGCGCGCTCTTCGAACTCGCGGCGGCAGGGCGTCTACGCGTGCTGACGCATCCGTTCTGGTCGTCGCCGCTTTCGTTCCACGAACTGCCGGACGGCCTGCGCGCTAGCCTCGCCGGACGGTTCCTGATCTTCAAGGGCGACCTGAACTACCGCCGGCTCGTCGGCGACAACCGGTGGGACCCGACGACGCCGTTCGCCGACGCGGTCGGCTACCTCGGCCGGCCGCTCGCCGCGCTGCGGGCGGCGAAGTCGGACGTGGTCGTCGGCGTATCGCGCGAGCAGGTGGACGCCCTCGACGCGGTGGAACCCGACTGGCGACTCAACGGACGGCACAGCCTGATCCAGACTGCCTGATCAGACGATGTGATCAGCTGGCTTGAGCGACGCAGTGCGATGAATACCGCGTGATCCGGACCGCGTGACTCAGCTAACCTATTTGATACAGGGGAACGCAGCGGAGGGATCGTACTGGCATGGCAAACGTCTTCGCCGAGATCGACCAGGACATTCGCGAGTTCATCGAAGGCCAGCCGATGTTCTTCGTCGGCACCGCGCCGATCGGATCCGACGGCCTGGTGAACATCTCGCCTAAGGGCTACCAGGACTCGTTCGCCGTCATCGACGCGCACACCGTCGCGTATCTGGACCTGTTCGGCTCCGGCGCGGAGACGATCGCGCACCTCAAGCAGAACGGCCGCATCGTCGTGATGTTCTGCTCGTTCACCCGCAACTCGCGCATCCTGCGCCTGCACGGCCACGGTAGGGTCCTGCGACCGGACGACGCCGAGTTCGCCGCGTTTGCGCCGCGCTTCAACCTTCAGCACCCCGGCCTGCGCACGATCATCCTGATCGACGTCGAGCGCGTCTCAGACTCCTGCGGATATGCGGTCCCTTACATGGACCTGGTCGACGAGCGTCCCGTGCTCGACAAGGTCCACGCGACGCGCACGCCCGATGAATGGGCCGTGCGCGTCGCCGGGGTCAATTCCAAGAGCCTCGACGGGCTTGCGGCGCTTGACCCAGACCATCCGTTGCCGACGTCGGTGCCCCGGTCGTAAGGCCTTAGCCGGGCTAAACAGGGCTGCCTGACCGGTATCGGCGGGCGGCGTGGTGACGGCTGGCGTGCTGCACCAAGGTGATCAGCACCTCCTTGCCCGAGGCGCGCTCCCGCGCATCGCAGAGCACGACCGGCGTCCGGTCCTCGAGATCCAGCGCCTCGCCGACTTCGTTCGGGGTGTATCGGCGCGCGTCCTCGAAACAGTTCACTGCGACGATGAACGGGATGTGCCGGCGCTCGAAGAAGTCGACCGCCGGGAAGCAGTCGGTCAGCCTCCGCGTGTCGGCGAGCACGACCGCGCCGAGCGCGCCTTGCGCCAGCTCGTCCCAGAGGAACCAGAATCGGTCCTGGCCAGGTGTGCCGAACAGGTAGAGCGCTAGCCCTTCGCGGATGGTGATCCGGCCGAAGTCCATGGCGACCGTGGTCGTGTGCTTGCGCTCGACGCCGGTCGTCACGTCCACGCCGCGGCTCGCCTCGGTCATCTCCTCCTCGGTACGCAGTGGTCTGATCTCGCTGACCGAGCCGACCAGCGTCGTCTTGCCGACGCCGAATCCTCCCGCGATCAGGATCTTGAGCGCGACGAACGGGACATCCGCACCATGATTCTGGCCCTGGCCGTGAGCCGAGGACTGATCTGAGCCCTGAGCCCGAATCTGATCCTCGTCCTGAATCTGGTGCGTCGGCACGCCGCGTAACGGCCGGTCGCTGCGGCCGGTCGCGCGGTCAGAGCGCGCGGAGACCATCGATCACCTCTTGGAGAATGCGCTCGTCGAATATGTCGGCAGGTGGCGCCGGTTGCCGAACCCTGATATGTCCGATCTCCAGCAGATCGCCCAACAGCACCCGGGTCACGCCGAGCGGCAGGTCGCAGGACGCTGCGATCTCGGCGACCGACTGCGGCGCGTTTCGGCACAGCGCCAGCACGCGCGCCTGCTCGGGGCCGAGTGTCGGATCGTCGTATGGGGCGCTCTGCGCGGCGACCATCGTCAGCAGACTGAATACGCGGTCGTCCGCGCGCGCCCGGCCGCGCGTGAGCGCGTAGAGGCGCACGAGCGGACCGGCGTCCTCGTCGTACCACTGCGCGGATTCCGGCCGCGCCAGACTTCGAGCCGCCGAGCCGTTCGGCGACGCCGAAGTCGGTACCGAGCCGCGCACGGCCGGACCCGAACTCGGACCCGGTCCCTGACCGAGCTGCGTCGGACGCGCAATCCGCGCCGCCGACGCCGAGCCCCGCTGCGGCGAGCCGTTGTGGCTGGAGCCGCGGCCGGGACTGTGGCTGTGCCCCGGATGCGGCCCGCCGGCCGCGGGGGTCACGGGACCGCGCCCGCGCCGTCGCCGGCGCGCGGCGGCGCGAACAGGTGCTCGCCGACCCGGCGGACCAGCCGGGCCAGCTCGTACGCGATCAGGCCGACGTCGCCGTCCGGGCCGCTGAACACCGCCAGGCACGTCCCGCCGCCAGCCGCGACCACGAACAGGAAGCCGCCGTCGAACTCCACCATGGTCTGGCGCACCGCGCCGACCTTGAAGTGCCGACCTGCGCCCTTCGCCAGGCTGTGGAAGCCGGACGCGACGGCCGCCAAGTGCTCGCCGTCCTCGCGGGACAGGCCGCCGGTCGCCGCCACGGCCAGGCCGTCGGTGGACAGCAGCACCGCGTGCCGAATGGATGGGACGCCGGCGGCCATCTCGTCGAGCAGCCAGCCGAGCTCGCCGGCGGTGTCGGTGCCTTTTCGGCCGCCGGACTCGGCGCTGGCTCCCGCGCCGTTTCCAGCGGTGTTGACGCTGCCGGGGTTTGTGGTGGGGGACATTGGGGCCTCCTGAACAGCGGCCTAGCCTGTCGTGCGGGGTGGGTGGACTGAGCGGGGGTGGGCCTCGGCGGGCGTCCATGCGGGCGGCGGTCACCCGTCCGGGGAATCTGCCGCGGCGCGGCCGAGCGACCAGCCCTTCTGATACGCGGCCATCGTCGCCCGAGCCTGCTCGGGGGAGCGCGAGTTGGGACCACCCTCGCTCTGCTCGGCGGCGCCCGACGCATCCGGCTCGCCGCGCAGGCCAGGCGCAAGGTTGGCCTGACGCACCCGGCGCGGCAGTCCATCGGGTGCGTCAGGGGTCGTGGATGCGTCAGGTTTCGCTGACGCGGCGGGTGCTGGAGCTGGTGTGGCCGGCGCTGGCGCTGTAGCTGTAGCTGTGCCGTCGCAGGCTTCTGCGCGGCGGCGGTCGGGGCAGTTCCAGCACTGACGAGCACGGACTCGCGTACGCGTGGCGCTGGATCTTCGACCTCTTCGAGCGCTGTCTTCGGCTCCAGCTCCAGCACCGGCGCTTCCTGTGTCGCATCTAGAGCTGTCGGCTGCACGCCAGACGTCTCCAAGACCGCCGCAGGCAGCAGCACGACGGCCGCCATCCCGCCATACGCCGAGTGCCGTAGCGCGACCCTGATACCGTGCCGACGCGCAAGCCGGCTGACCACGAACAGCCCCAACCGGTCGCTGTCGAACAGGTCGTCCTGTCGTGCGCTGTCGAGCCGCCGGTTCGCTTCGGTCATCGCCTCTGGGCTCATGCCGAGCCCACGATCCTCGATCTCCAGCGCGTAACCGGCGGCGACCAGCGAGCCGTGCACTTGGACGTGCGTATGCGGCGGCGAGAAGACCGTCGCGTTCTCGACCAGCTCGGCGAGCAGGTGCGTCAGATCGGCGATCACGGCCCCGGCGACGTGCACATTCGGCATCCGCAGCACGTCGACACGCGCGAAGTCCTCGACCTCCGCGACCGCGCCGCGCACCACGTCCATCAGCGGCGCGGGCCTGCGCCAGCCACGACCCGGCGCCGCGCCGGACAGGATGATCAGGCCCTCGGCGTGACGACGCATGCGGGTCGCCAGGTGGTCCAGGCGGAACAGGTCCTCCAGGTCGACGCGCGTCGTCGATCCGCCGCTCCATCCGGTCCAGCAGGGCCAATTGCCGGTGCAGCAGCACCTGGCTACGCCGTGCCAGATTCAGGAACACGCCGGACACGCCGCTGATCGCCTCGGCTCGATCCAGCGCGGCCCGCAGTGCGGCTTGGTGCACCGTGGCGAGCGCCGCGACGACCTGCCCGATCTCATCCTGACCGCCAGCCGGGCTGCCGAGCCTTCCGGCGCCGAATCCACTGGCTGGACTGCTCGCCGCTCCGAGCAGCGTCGCGGCGCGTACCTCGGCCTCGAGGTTCACCTTCTCGCCGGCTCGCAGCCTGGCGATCGCACGCGGCAGCCGACGCCGCGCAAGGTCGAGCGCTGAGTCACGCAGCCCGGTGAGCTCCAGCACCAGCCCGCGGCCGATCCACACCGACACCAGCAGGCACGCAGCGACCGCGATCAGGCCGAGTACGACGCCGATGCCCGCCTTGGTCGCGAGCGAGTGACCGTACGGATTGAGCTGCGCTACGGCCGCCGTGCCCCCAGCCGCCACGACGTGACCGACATCGTCGAGCGCTGCCGGAGCCAGCGAGCCAAGCGTCTGCTCGGCGCTCGCGACATCAGTGTTCGTGCTGGCTGCGTTGAGCATCACCTGCTGCGCGGCCGCCAGACGCTGGAAGCCCGGCGAAGCCGTGACGGTCCGGTACGCAGACGCGTCGACACCGCGTAGCTGCGGCAGCGCGGCTTGTTGGAGCTCGTATTCGCTGTAGTACGCCCCGGTGAACTGCCGGTAATCATCCGCGCTCAGACCGGCGCCGGTGTTGGCGGCCTGCGTGTAGGCCACGATCGCCGCCTGCCGGGCCAGCATCTCTCGCGATCGTGCCAGCTCGGTGACCGGCCATGCTTCCGAAGCCGACTGGCCGTTCTGCCCGGCGCGATCGAGTACCGCGGCGAGGCCGCCTTCGAGCGTGAGCGCGTCCTCGATCGCCTTTGTGTAGCCCGCCTGCGCGGTACCCCAGGTCACCTGCCGCTTGGCCGCTTCGCCGCGCAGCGCGGGCAGCGCCGCGAGGTCGCTGAGCAGCGTGCTGATACGTCCGGTGACGTCCGTGCCGAGCCCGGTTGCGGCCGCTGCAGAGACGCCCGCGCCGTTGCGCAGCGTCGCGGCCGCTGTATCGGTGGCCGTATACGTGGTCGTCAACGTCGCGTCGGGCGATCCGGAGGCGGGAGCGCCGAGAAACCGCGCGACACCGGTCCGCTCACGTTGCAGAGCGCTGACGAGGTTGTCGGTCGGCGCCTGGACCGCCGCGTTGAGCTGCTTGAGCTCGGTCAGCGTGTAAACGGACTGCGCGGCCTGCACGGCGACCAGGCCCCAGAGCGTCATCAGCGAGATGATCGGGACGGCCAGCAGGCAGACGACCTTCGCGCGAATCGTGCGCGGCCGGGGTATCCGTCGCAGCGCCGCCGGTTCCCGTGTCCAGGTCCAGGCCGGCGCCCAGGGCCTCGCGTCGGCGAGTCGGCGTCGCAGTCCTCGCGTCGATTCGAGCACTGATCGGCGTATCTCGTAGCTCGCGCTCGTGAACGGTACGGAGCCTGAGATGCGTCCGGCGACGCCGGCCGGCCGGGCGTGCGAGGCGCGATGGCTTCGCGGTCCCGGCGCGTGGCTGTCACGCATGCGAGCCCCTCTCGCCCGCAGCCGCGCCGCTCAGCGGCCGGTTGCCGGGACCGGCCGCTGAGCTCGTGGGGGAGAGCGCGACAAACGCTGAGGTGAGGAAGAGGGCTGAGCCGAGGCACACGATCATCGGCAGGATGAAGTCCGTCGCGGTGGCGCCGCCGGTCGGCGCCTGTCCGGAGCCGACTGTCTCAGAAGCCACCTTCACCTCGGCCGCGCGCATTCCGGTGTAGTGCATCGCGCTCACCGCGACGCCCATGATGAGCGACGCGCCGATCCCGGCGATCGGCCCGCGCACGGTGAGGCCGGCCCACAGCGCGGCAGTCGCCGCCGCCACCGCGATCAGCACGGACAACGCGACCGTCGACGCGTTGTAGCTGATGTTGCCGTGCAGCCGCATCGCGGCCATGCCGGTGTAGTGCATGACCACGACGCCGATTCCGGTGACCACGCCGCCGAGGCACAACGAGAGCGCGCGGGAGCGTCCGTACCCGACGATCAGCATGCCGATCCACGTGAGCACGATCGGAACCAGCAGGCTGAGGAGAGTGAGCGAGACCGTGTAGCGGATCTCGGTGCCGGTCACCGCGAAGCCGAGCATCGCGACGAAGTGCATCGTCCAGATCCCGGCGCCGATCGCCACAGCCGCCGCCAGCAGCCAGTTGCGTCGCGCGCGCCCGGTCGCGTCCAGCGCGCGGACCGTGCACCGCAGTCCCAGTGCCGCCCCCACGCACGCCATCACGTAGGAGAGCACTGGTGTCGCCCAGCCGAATCCCGTCTCCGTCGTAGCACCCATCGGCCCCATCGCGGTCAGCTCCCTGTGTTCATCGCGGAACGTGCATCTGCAATCGCGGGCTCACTGGTCAACCGACGATTGCACGACGACGCTCGCGCTGCGGGGTTTTCCGCTAACACAGCGCAATCATGCAGCTAACGCGAGGCGGACTTCTGGCGGACTCGCGCCACCCCTGCGCTTCCCTTGAGAGGGCAGGGGTGGCGCGAATCTGACGAGACGTCAGCGCACGTCAGGGGCCTCAGTTACGGGTGATACTGGAAAATGTCACGTAGAGGTCGCGTGAAAGGGCAGTGAGTACACTGACTCGACAGTGACTGCTCGATAAGGCATGACCCTGACTCGACAGTGCCGCTACGGCGGCAAAGCGACGCTGCCTCAGCCGCGGGCGTGCTGCAGCAGCCGCTCCACCGGCTTCAGGTCGAACGGCACGTCCGAGCCCAGGATGATGTGCGTCGCGCCGGCGTCGAGGTAGGACTGGAAGTCGTCCACCTCGTCGTTGCCGATCATCACGGTGCGGTCGATCTGCGACGGGTCGCGCCCCAGCTTCTCGCACCACTCGTTGAGCACGTTGTTCTTGTGCCGGAAGTTGTCCACCGGCCCGAAGGTGTTCCACAGCTGCGCGCGCTCGGCGACCATGCGCAGGGTGACCTTCTCGCCGCTGCCGCCGATCATCAGCGGGATGTTCTCGCCGGA
Organism: uncultured Actinomycetota bacterium; assembly: GCA_963714445.1. Taxonomy (GTDB): domain Bacteria; phylum Actinomycetota; class Actinomycetes; order Streptomycetales; family Catenulisporaceae; genus Actinocrinis. Next base: position 4,787 of record CAVQPP010000428.1, on the reverse strand, counting down.
CGGGTTCAGCTTCGCCAGCCGCGCCTCGATCCGCGGCAGCGCCTCGCGCAGCGCACGCAGCCGCTCCGGAGCGGTGCCGAATTCGTACCCGTACTCGTCGTAGTCACGCTGGAACCAGCCCGCGCCGATGCCGAGGATCAGCCGGCCGCCGCTGATCTGGTCGACCGTGCGGGCCATGTCGGCGAGCAGGTCCGGGTTGCGGTACGTGTTACAGGTGACCATCGCGCCGAACTGCGCGTGCGTGGTGTCGGCGGCCATGGCGGCGAGCATCGTCCAGCACTCGTAGTGCGCGCCGTCCGGGTTCCCGTACAGCGGGTAGAAGTGGTCCCAGGTCCAGATCGTGTCGACGCCGAGCGCGTCGGCTTCCTTCCATGCGGCGCGTAGTTGCCCCATCTCGCAGTGCTGCGGACGCAACTGCACGCCGACTTTGAACCGTGCCATTACCAAGGCCTCCAAGGCGCTGATATCGCTGATTTCGATCTAGCGGTTTCGCGAGCAAGCGCTTCCGCAAGCTTGCGCTTTCAAGAATTGTGCGATCACGCACATCTCATCACGCCAGCTAGCTTGCATCGCCACCGCCATACCCGCCTTCGAGCCGCTTTAGTCACGGTGCGTTTGGGCAGTCCTAATCCCAGACCGGCTCGGGCACCTCGCTGACCTCGCCGTCTGCGCGTAGTAGCAGAAATCGGTCAAACGATCTGGTGAACCAGCGGTCGTGCGTGACGGCGATGACCGTGCCCTCGAACCCGGAAAGGCCCGCCTCCAGCGCCTCCGCGCTTGCCAGGTCCAGGTTGTCGGTCGGCTCGTCGAGCAGCAGCAGCGTTGCCCCGGACAGCTCCAGCAGCAGGATGAGGAACCTGGCCTGCTGGCCGCCCGAGAGCGTGTCGAACCGCTGATCGCCCTGCGCAGCCAGCTCGTAGCGGTTCAGCCTGCCCATCGCCGCGTCACGCGGCAGACTCGGCCGCCGCGCGTCGCCCTGCCACAGGATCTCGACCAGCGTGCGTCCGGTCAGCTCCGGTCGGTCGTGCGTCTGCGAGAAGTGGCCGGGCACGACGCGCGCACCGAGCCGCGCCACGCCGTGATGCGCCACCGGCGTCAACGCCGAACTCGCGTCAGCCTCGTCGCTTCCAACGCCGGCCACGCCCGAAAGCAACGTCGCCGGGTCCGGATCCGTCCCGCCGCGGCCGAGCAGCCGCAGCAGGTGCGACTTGCCGGTCCCGTTCGCGCCGAGCACCGCGACGCGGTCGCCGTACCAGATCTCCAGGTCGAACGGCTGCGTCAGACCATCGAGCGATAGCTGCTCGCAGATGACCGCGCGCTTGCCGGTACGTCCGCCGTCCAGCCGCATCGTGATGTTCTGATCGCGCGGCACCGCAGGCGGCGGGCCCGCTGCCTCGAACTTGGCGAGCCGCGTGCGAGCGGCCTGCAGCCGGCTGGCCATGTCCGAGTTGAACGCGGCCTTGGCCTGGTACATCCGCACGAGTTCCTTGAGCTTGGCGTGCTCCTCGTCCCAGCGGCGCCGCTGCTCGTCCAGCCGCTCGTGCCGCGCAGCCCGCGCCTCGTGCCACGACGCGAACGACCCGGGGTGCGTCCAGGCCGAGCCGCCCTCCACCGCGACCACCCGATCGGCGGTATTGGCCAGCAGCTCGCGGTCGTGCGAGACGTACAGCACCGTCTTCGGCGACTCACGCAGCCGCGACTCGAGCCAGCGCTTGCCCGGCACGTCGAGGAAGTTGTCCGGCTCGTCAAGCAGCAGCACCTCGTCGGCGCCGCGCAGCAGCAGGTCCAGCGCGAAGCGCTTCTGCTGGCCGCCGGAGAGCGTGCGCACGGGACGGTGCCGCGTCTCTTCCCACGACTTGTCCAGCACGGAGACCGACACCGTGTCGAAGACGACTTCGAGCTCGTATCCGCCTGCGTCGCCCCATGCCGTAAGCGCGTCCGCGTACCGCAGCTGCGTCTTCTCAACGTCCCGCATCGAGCCCTCGAAGTCGTCCGACGAGGACGAGTCGGCCGCCGCTTCCGCCGCCCGCTCGGCCACGGCCAGCGCCGCTTCAGCGCGCGCCAGCCGCTCCCCGGCCTCGCGCGCTGCGGGAGGCGCAAGGGAAAGCGCTAGGTCGGCCAGCGTCGTCTCGTCGCCGATCATCCCGATGAACTGGCGCATCACGCCGAGCCCGCCGACCCGCGCCACCGCTCCCTCCCGCAGTGGCAGGTCGCCGGCGATCAGCCGCAGCAACGTGGTCTTGCCCGCGCCATTCGGCCCAACGAGCGCGACTTTCGCCCCCTCGCCGACCCGGAAGGAGACATCGGCGAGCAGCACGCGCCCGTCCGCGAGCACATGCCGCACCCCGGCGACGTCGACGTAGCCCATGATTGCGGATTCTCACCCGGCGTCCGCCACCGTGTCACCTTCTTTTGGGTCACCTTGGGTCACCCGCGTTTCGGCCATCCGATCAGCTTGCCTTGTCGACAAATCGATTTGTATCAACAGGTTCACTCGCTCGGCCGGGTGTGTCAACAGGTGGTCTTGCGTTGGCGCGTGCGATGGTTGCCAGGTGCGTGTCCGGTCTACCTTCGCCCTCTTCATCGCGACAGCCCTCGCAACGATCGCTGGCGCGCTCGAGCCTGCGGCCTCAGCTGCGCAGGTGCGGGCCAACCCCTGCACCACGACGCTGACCTGCACGGCCGAGCAGATCAACACGATGACGATGGCGGAGCGGCTGGCGTTCCTGCGGTCGATGTCTCCCGGCGCGGCGTCCGGCTACGCGCCGCGCTGGGGCAACATCGAAGGCGTCCTCGAGTTCTTCGACGAGCGGAGCATCGGCAAGCCGGGCACCTGGATCTCCTACGTCGACGCCGGCGACATGGAGGCGATCGAACGCGGAATCGCGATCGCCGAGGGCCGTGCCACCGACACCTACGCCAATCGGGGCGCGGTGCTGTGGGCGAGCTACCTGCTACTCCTGAACTCCGGCGAGCTGACCGGCCGAGCGGAGCATGACCGCGCGTGGAGCCAGGCCGAGCAGGCCTCGATCGACGACGGCGTCCTGCTGGCCGAGAAGACCCACGGCCTCAAGCCGACTCCCGCCGAGCTGCGATTCTTCAAGTTCACCGAGGCCTATCGCTGGGTGATGCGAAACCGAACCGTCGCGGCCGACCTCTACCTCAGCTCGCCGTCGATCGGTGCGGGCAAGCCGGCGCTCCAGCAGAAGTTCCTCGACTGGTTCACCGATGTCACGAACGACGTGCCTGCTCACGCGGGAGCAGCTTTCGCCTACGACGTGGTGACGCCCAACGCTTCGTCAGGCGTCGCCGACTTCGTCCAGCTCTTCAAGGCGTACGTCACGTACTACTACACGCAGCATTAGCTCTTTACACCTTGGTGCACGAATGGTGTAACGTACAGTCATGGCGCTGAACCTCAAGAACGAGGAAGTCGAACGACTCGCCGCCGAGCTCGCGCGGCTGACCGGGGAGTCCAAGACCGAGGTGATCCGCCGTGCGCTGATCGAACGGCGCCAGCGGCTGGCCTACCGCCTCAACCCAGGTGATCGGGAAGCGCGCGTGCTGCGCTTCTTGGAGCGTGAGGTCTGGCCCCGTATCCCAGCCGACCAACTCGGCCGCAGCTTGAGCCGGGAAGAGGAAGACCAGATCCTCGGCTATGGTGCCGCGGGCACATGATCGTCGACTCTTCCGCGCTCGTCGCCATCACGTTCCGGGAGCCGGGGCACGAGGATCTGATCACCAAGCTGGCCGCAGCGCCGTCGGCGGGCATCGGCACCCCGACGCTCGCTGAGACAGGCTTGGTGCTCGCCGCGCGGCTGCAGCGCGACCCACGCGATCTGGTTGCCCGCCTCCTCGCTGAATTCAGCATCGCCGAGATTCCTTTCGGCGATGAGCACTGGAAGGAGGCTGTTGAGGCGTACCTGCGGTTCGGCAAGGGACGGCACAAGGCGCAGCTGAACTTCGGCGACTGCCTCACCTACGCCATCGCCCGCTTGGCCAACGAGCCATTGCTGTTCACCGGCAAGGACTTCACCGAAACAGACCTCGATCTCGCATAGCCAAGCGGTCGCAATCCCGAGACCTTTCGGCGACGATCGAGACAGGCGACTGCTTCTCGCGCGGGGAGTATCTAGGCATACGTACCCGCGTGGCGGAGACCGTGTCGCAGCGGTTGCTGGTCCGCCGCATCGCGCTCCACTGATTCCCCTGCGGATTCGGCCAGCCGCCGGTAAGCTGCTGAGCTGGTCGGCAGAGGGGTGGAGATGGTCAGGAACCTGCCGTGGATTGGCGCCGCCGTCGCATTCGTGCTCGGCATTCTGGCGACTCGGCTGCGCTCGTGGCTCGACGACGCTTTGAAGCTCGTGGGCCAGAAACTCTACGAGCGACTCGCGGGCAGTTCGCTCTTACGACGTACCGCGCTGGCCCGCTACACGAGAGCGCTCTACCGACGGCACGAAACCTTCCCTGTCTCATTCCGGGGCGACAGCGCGTTGCAGATGCGCATGGAGTCGGTCTACGTGCCACTACGGACAACGTCCCGCCTGGGGGCGGACGGCGGGCGGCGCGACGCGACCACGGCGCTTCGCCAAGCGTCGCGCGCCGTCGTTCTCGGAGTGCCCGGGGCGGGCAAAACGATGCTCCTGAGGCGTGAGGTCCTGGCGTGGGCAGCGCAAAGGTGCCGACCGACCGGACGTCGTCGCAGGTCTGTTGGTTTCCGGGCGTGGTCTGACATAGATATAAACCATGCTGTGGATATCCCCGTTCTGATTGAGCTTCATCGGTTC
>CAVQPP010000427.1:0-9332 GCA_963714445.1 uncultured Actinomycetota bacterium | reverse complement strand
GAACCTGATGCGCAACGCCCTGCTCGCGGACATCATCACCGCGTGGGGCGGCCCGGGACTGGACGGGATCCCGGTCCCGTCGCAGAACATCGCCGGCGCGGGGATTCTCGGCAAGGTACTGCCGATCAAGGACTACAACGCACTGTCGGACGAGGTCGAGCCGCTGCTGCAGGAGGTGTCGTTCAGCCCAAACCGTCCGGGGGCGGCGGCCACGACCCCGTCCAGCAGCTCACCACAGTCCTCGTAACCAGGGGAAAGCAGGGCCAGCTTCCGGAGGGGATGCCCCCGGAGATGCTGACCATCGACTTCTTCGCGGAGGCGTACAACTTCCCGCCCCGCGTGACCCGCTCGCTGTCCCTTGACGAGCTGTACTGGCTGCCCATCGTCAGGCAGGCCAACGTCAGGGCCGACAAGATCCGCCACGACCAGCAGCAGCGACCAGGCGGAGGCAGGGGGCGCAGATGACCCCCGATCAGTGCATTGCCCTCCTGGAAGGCATCAGGGACAAGGCCGCGAAGGCCGCGCCGGCGTGCGCCATGGCGATGGGCGAGACGCACAAGGACTGGATGCAGAACGTCACCCTCTCCCGCTACCAGTCCGTCCCGGTATCCCAGACCCCCTCGCCTCCCGGTGGCCCCCCTGCGTCCATGACAGGGACGCTGAGGCGGTCCGTGACGTGCGTGCGGGGGGCGAGCGGGGGGATGTTCGCCTCGTCCATCGTCGGGCCGCACACGATCTATGCGCGGACGCAGGAGTTCGGCGACGTTCACCGCGGCCAGCCGGAGATGTGGCTGTGGCTGCGGTATATCGGCCCGTACGCGGTCCGGCGGCGCGGCTGGGTGAAGGAGCGCGTCGAGATCCCCGAGCGGCCCTACGTCCGCCCGTCGCGTGACGACGTCATCGCCAATGGCATGGCCGTGGGGGCCGCCAATGCGGCGTTCATGCGTGAGGTGTTCGGGTAGTGGCGATCGACCTGCCCGGATGTCGAGCAAACCTGGATCGCGGACGTCGCCCCATACGTGGCGGCCATGGGCGAACTGATCGACTCGGTGAAAGCGGCACGGGACGAGTCCCTGGCGGCCATCGCGGAGATCCAGGCCGCCCTCGAAGGGCTGCACGGCGGCGAGATAAACATCGGCGTCGACGCGACCGGCGCGGCGGCCATGGACGAGGCCGCCGCTGCTGCGGCGAGGCTGGCCGCTGAGGACCGGCTCGCCAAGGAGGCGGCAGACACCTTCATCGGCGCGCTCGCCGCCGAGGATGCCGCGCTCAGCAGGGTCACGGCGGCGAAGGAGGATAGCGCCCGCGCCTCCGCGCTGCTCGCCGCCGCTGACAGGCTCATGGCCGGCATGGACAAGGAGATGGCCGCCGAGGCTGCCATGGCGGCGGACACGGAGATCGCGGCAGCGGCCCGGGCCGCTGCCGCTGAGACCACTGCGATGGCCGAGGAATCGGCTGCCATGAAGGCCGCCGGTGCCGAGGTCAAGGCACACACGGACTACGTGCTGGCCAGCGTGGGGGCAACCATCGCCAGCGCCGGGGCGGCGAGAATCCTCGCGAGCGCCGAGAAGGTTCTCGCGGACTCGGAGAAGGAAGTCGCCGCCGCAACCCCCTCGGACGCCCTGCGCGGCATCGTCGCGGCGATGAACCCGGCGTCCCAGGCGACCCGGATCTTCGGCCTGTCCCTGACCGCCCTGCACTGGATCGTGGGCGTCTCCGCTGAGGCCCTCGCCGTGCTGGTCCCTGCCATCATCGCGTTCGGTGCCGGGCTTGCCGTGGCCATGCAGGGGGCGAACAACGCCTACAACCACATGACGTCCCTGTACGGGGCCACCGAGGCGACGAATGCGGCCTTCCACCAGACCGTGGGGACGACTCTCGGGCTGAAGGACGCCCTGCAGCAGGCGCAGAACGCCGCCAACCCCGGCGTGTACGAGCTGCTCGGGTCGGTGGTCAACGACACGAAGACCGGGATGGGGCAGTTCGCGCAGGCCGGGCCTGCAGGTCGTCCACATGTGGGACGAGTTCGCGGCCCGGATCACGGTGGACCTGAAGCAGATGCAGGCGTCGGGGGAGACCCAGGCGCTGCTGGGCAACATGGTCTCCGACCTGCAGCAGCTCGGGCAGGTTTTCGGCAATGTGGGTCACGCCATCCTGAATTTCGCGGCGGACATGCCGGGGCTGGCGTCCGTGCTGCTGTCCATCGTGGACGGCATCTCCAAGGTCATCGAGTGGCTGTCCACCCTGCCGCGCTGGCTGATCATGGGCGCGATGGCGCTGGAGGAGTTCTACCGCTGGGGCGGGCTGGCTGCGTCGATCATCGCCCGGATCGGGCTGCTGCTGCCGATGCTGGCCGGGGCCCCGCTCGCCGCTGCCGCCGGGCTGTTCTCCCGCATCGCGGGGATCATGGGCTCCATCGTCGGGGTCGGCGCGCAGTTCGTGTCCGGGTTCGCGAAGGCCGCCCAGGTGGTGGGGCAGGTGATCGGGCCGGCGAATGAGGCCAGCACCGGGCTCTACAAGATGGCCAGCGCCATGTCCGCTGCCGCCGAGGACACCGCCCTGATGGGCGGGATCGGCCTCGCGGTCGCCGCCATCGTGGGGCTGATCTTCGTCCTGTCGCGCATCAAGGACGCCACGGATCAGTGGGTGGCCGCCACCGACAAGGCCGTGCAGGCCGCCTCGGACCTGCAGATCTACAACGTGCTCGGCAAGACGATGGAGCAGAACGCCATCCGGACTGACTACGCGACCCAGTCCCTGGACAAGATGGTGCGCTCCTACCAGCAGACCGGAGCGCAGGCCACCATCGTGACGGCACGGTTCGGCGCGATGAACGGTGAGGTGCAGCGCTCCGCGCAGGACGTGCAGGATCTCACCCAGCAGCAGCAGTTCCTGTCGCAGACCGCCCGGACGGTCGGCGGGAACGTCAACTACCTGGCGAACACGTACCACGTCTCACGGTTCGCGGCGCAGGCGCTCGCCCAGGAGGCGGGCGTGAACCTGCAGCATTCCCTGCTCGGCAGCGGGCAGGCGGCGCAGATCGCCCGGCAGCAGATCGCCAACCTGACCCAGGGCCTCGGTGCCATGTCCGCCCCGGCTGGCGTGGTGGGCAATGATATGGAAGCCCTCGGCATCCAGTCCCAGCTGGCCGACACGAAGGTATCCCAGCTCAACCAGGCGTGGGACGCCTGGATGCAGTCCGTCACCGGCACCATGTCCTCGTTCTCCCAGGTGCAGACCGCCCTGCAGGGGATGGGGGCCGACGCCTCGGCGGCGAGCGCGAGCCTGACCGGCTCGATCGGGTCCATCTCCCGCTCCGCGTCCTCGATGACCTACACGCTCAAGGGCATGGGCGCGGGTGCCATGCAGTCCTGGCAGCAGCTCACCTCGGCGCTGAACCAGGGCAACTCGGCCCTGGACCAGCTGCGGATAGGCATGGCCGAGGGGGTTGTGACCGGGGGTCAGTTCAAGTCCACCGTGCAGGGGCTGGTCGGCGAGTTCGTCCCGTTCGTGGCCGGGAACAAGACCGCAATCGAGATGCTCTCCAATCTTGGCCACGAGGCAGGCGGCCCGGTGACTACGAGCCTGAAGCAACTGGAGGAGTGGGCCGGGGTCGAAGGGCAGGCGGCGGCGAAGCAGTTCGCAGACGGCATGAACACTGCCTCGCAGGCCATGGGCCAGATGTCCAAGGTCGCCCAGGATCTGTCGGCCGTAGTGTCCTCCGACCTTGACGCCGCCATGGCTCAGAGCATCACCACGACCTCCGGCGTATCCCAGGCCGTCTCCAAGTACGCCAACGACCTCTCCAATGCCCACACCCCGGCCTCCGTCCTGCACTCCGACCTGCAGAAGATCGCCGAGGCAATGGCACGCGAGCAGAGGATGACCGCCCAGGCATCCAGGGGCCTCAACGAGGCCGGCAATGCGGCTGCGCGGGCTGGCGGGCAGATGAGCACCGCGGCGAGGTACGCCGACGCCCTGGCCTCGGCCATCAACAGCATCCCGAACACGAAGACCGTGGACATCCAGGTCGTCAGTTCCCAGGGCCTGCACTCCATCGCCGCCGCCGGGGCGGCCGGGCACGCCTCGGGCACGCCGAACGCCGCGCCGGGTATCGCCCTCGTCGGCGAGCAGGGCCCGGAGCTGATGATGATGCACGGCGGGGAGGCCATCTTCAATGCCACGGAGACGGCCCGGATGCTCTCGTCCATCCCCTCGGCCATCTTCGGTGCCACGGGGGGCTCCCGGGCATCCTCAGCGGGCGGTGGGGGCGGTGCTGGCGGGGGCGCGGCGGGTGGCGTGATGGAAGCGCACATCAGCGTGAACCTGGACGGGCAGCAGATCCACAGCGCCATGCAGTCCATCGACTACAAGTGGCAGACCCGCAACTCGGGCGTCCGGTCAGGGCTTTCCGTGCCCGGCCGGCGGGTCGGCTGATCGTGGGAAGAAAAAAGCCCCGCCAATCCCGGAGGAAGGCGGGGAGTTATGGACTTCATGATAATCCCCGCCAGAGCCGGTTGCCCGGGTCGGCGGGGAGCAGTGCAGTCAGTCTAGCGCCGTCCCAGGGTGCCTGGCTACGCGCCTATGGGTGCGTCATCTGCCCGAAGGGCCATGCGTATCTGCGGCGGCAGTCGTTCTGCCCCGTGTGCGGCCCACGCAAGCCGACTGCCCTGCGGCGGCTGGCGGGGAAACTGGCCCGCTACCTGGACGGTTTCAGCAGGTCGTGACGGTGTGACCAGCCTGCCCGCGATGACTTCCCTGATGGCCGCCTGTACCTCAGTACGCCCAAGTGCGCGCAGCAGGGCGGCTGGGAACTCACCGTCGAAGTCGCCTGTGTCTGCAAACAGTTCACTGGGTCTCATGTCCAGCGCGCGGGCGAAGGCGACCAATTCGTCCACGGTGACATCACGTCTGCGGCGCCCGTCCTGATCGCGCCGGCCAGTTTCGATATTCGCGATGACCGCCGTCGTGATCTCCGGAGCGCCAGTCTCGGCACAGCGCTGGGCTAGACGCGCGGCAGTCCATCCCCGTTGCTGGCGTGACGCCTTGACGTTCATAGCGACACGATCACTCGGTCTCTCCTGCAATTGCTCTGTCACATAGACAAGGATAGCAGGACGTGGAGGTGGTCGTGGCCACCGCAGGTGATCCTGTCCACCAGCACATCCGCCTTGAGGACAGCGACATCTTCGGGGCCGTGCAGGCGAATGTGCTGAGCCGGGATCCCGGCACCATCGCCAGCGCAGAGCACGCGGCCTACATCATCACGTTCGCCTTCCGTGACGCGATGACCGAGGCCGGTATCAGCGACGAGCAGGCGGACGAGGTGTGGCGCGCGTTCGCCCGGTGGCTCGGCAGATCCAGGCCGGCCCTCCTCCCCCTTCCATCTAGGAGCACACCCATGCCCGGTGACGAGCCGGAGGCTGCCCCGCGCAGGGGCACCGTCATGCAGATAGCGATCAGCGCGGAGGCCCGCGTCATCAAGGCCGAAGACACCCGCACCGAGCAGGAGGAACCTGAGGATGGCTGACGGGCTCTCAACCGCGAACCTGGCCGACCCGTGGCTGGCCGTGCTGTTCGGCACGTCGTTCGGCTCGGTCGCGTCCACCTTCGTGCAGTTGCACACCGGGGCGCCGGGCCCGGTGGGCACCAACAGCATCTCGTCCGTGACGACCCGCGAGGCGGTCACGTGGACCGCCCCGGCGGGCGGCACCCTGTCAGCGTCCAACACGCCCTCGTGGACATCATGGGCGGGCCTCAACGGGGAGGTCGTCACCGACATCTCCATCTGGTCGGCCGCCTCGTCGGGGACGTTCTACTTCTCCACCCCGCTGGCCGGGACGGCGACGGTCTTCACGGCGACGCATGCGGGGACCGCCATCTTCACCGCCCCGTCCACGAGCTACACCGCCAACGAGGCGGTGGTGCTGACCCCCATCGCCGGGGGGGCGATCCCCACCGGGTTCGTTGCCGACACGATCTACTACGTGGCCGGGACGCCAAGCTCCACGACGGACACGTTCGCGCTGGCCGGCGCGTCGGGGGGACGGCGTGGGCCAGTTCATCGACCGGCACGGGCATCGTGCAGGCGGACGGCGCCAAGACGGTGAACACTTCCGACACGCTGACAGCTTTCCTCCCTGACCCTGGTACTTACCCCACTGGCGTCCTGACCCCCGGGGGCCGCGCGGCCCGCTTACTGACTCACTGCCGGGGCTGCCGCACGACCGGGGGGCGGTGAGCCGCAGTGGCGATAACCGTCACCGCCACGCCCGGGACCGGGACCAGCGGTGCCCTGCTGCGCGTGCTGGTCCTGACCAGCGCGACTGCGGCTGGCGGGGCGAACAGCACCACCACCAGCACGGGCACCGGCGGCTGGTCGCTGACCCCTGGCGGGACTAACAGCTACCCGGTGTGGGCGGTCACCGACCTCACCTCGTCTACGGCGTTCACCGCCAGGGCGAATAACACGCTCCGCGACACCTTCGCCGCCACGGTCGGCTTCGAGCTGGCCACCGGCAACTACTCGGGAACGGTCACCAGCGGTACCCCCATCACGGTTGGTGCCACCCTCCACTCCGGGGACAGCTGTTTCGGCGCGGCCTACGAGATCCTGGCCTCGGGGGGCAGTACCCCGTCACTCGACGGCTCCAGCCCCGCGGTGGTGGATGAGGCAAGCGGCGCCACGGCCCTGACGACGGCCAGCTTCAGCCCGCCGGCCGGGAGCGTTGTCGTCGCGATCTGCACGGCGGCTGACTTCCCCAGCACGGCCTGGACGGTTCACGACTCGTCCAGCATGACCTGGACCTCCCGGGTCACCAACGGCTCCAGCATGAACATCTTCACCGCGACCGTCGCGGCGGGCACGACCGTCACCATCGCCGGGGCCGGCAATGCGGTCGCGACGGGGGCGGCGAAGGGCGCAACCACCAAGCCGGTCAGCGCAGCCCAGCAGGCCGTGGCGGCGGGCAGCGCCGCTGGTGCCAGCACGAAGCCGGTCACCGCCACCCGGCCGGCGGTCGCGGCGATCACCGCCTCGGCCAGCGTCACCCCCCCGACCGTCAATGTTTCGGCCGCCTCAGCGGCGGTAGCCACGCGGAGAGCAGCCGGGCAGTCCACCAAGCCCGCGTCAGGCTCAGGCCAGGCGACCGCAACGGGTGCCGCGCAGGCGGCGTCCACCAAGCCGGTCAGCGCCTCCCGCCCGGTGGTGGCGGCCATCTCGGCGAGCGCCAGTGTCAGCCTTGATCAGCCGCTCGTCGTCCAGCAGGTGAGCGGCGGGGACACGTCCGACTACGGCCTGTCCTCGGTGCCGATCACCACGACCGCGGGCAACGGGATCGTCGTGTACGCGGGCTGGGACCTGCACAACGCCCCGACCACCGGCCCGGTCCCGGCTGTCTACGTGGCCGACTCGGCGGGGAACTACTGGTACCACCTCGGCACGTCCCCCGTTGGCGGGTACGGCAGCAGGTGCGCGATCTGGGCGTGCCCGAACGCCCGCGCGGTCGAATGGGTCAGTGTCGCGCTGACGGCGTTCGCGTCGTCGCTGGCCTACCTCGTCGTGGAGATCAGCAACTTCCCGGACTTCCTCGATCTGGACGTGGAGGCGGACGGGTTCGTCAACGCGGGCATCCCGAGCATGCAGGCGTTCACCAGCGCCGGGTCAGGGAAGTGGATCGCGCAGCCCGGGGTGAGCAGCGTGAACGCCCAGTGCTGGGCACCGGGCGGCGGCGGGCAGGGGGCAACGCAGGGGGTTTCCCCGCAGGGCGGGGCGGGCGGCGGCGGGGGGGAGTACGCGCAGGAAGCGTCCCTCGCGGTCACCGCCGGCACCTCGTACCTTGGCGCGGCCGGCGCGTCCGGTGGCGGAGCGGTCGCCCCCGGGGCATCGGCGGGCAGGGCGGGGTCACCACCTTCCACGGGGACTCGGTCACCGTCACCGCGCACGGCGGCAGCGGCGGCCATACCAGTGGTGGCGGCGCCGGGGGCAGCGGCAGCACGAACACGGTCCACCACAACGGCGGGAACGGCGGCGGCCAGTCCGCCGCGTTCCACGGCGTCGGCGGCGGCTCGTCCGCGGGCACCGCATCGGCGGGCAACGCCGTCGGCACTGACGTCAAGACCGCCGCGCTGGCCGTCGCTGGGGGTGGCCCGGGTGGGCCGGGCGGCAACAGCGTCTCCCCGTTCTACGGCTACCGGCCGGACAGCGGGCCCGGGGGTGGCGGCGGTGGTGGCGGTGCGAACAATAAGAACGCGGGCAACGGCGCCCACGGGGCGGACGGCCAGATCGTCCTCACCTGGTCGGTGTCCTCCCCCACGTCACTGAACCTCGCCACCCAGACCACCACGGCGGACCTGGCGTTCACCCTGCTCGCCGCCGGGTCCGGGTCCACCACCCTGTCCTCCGGCCCGTCAGCGCCATGGGTGGCGCTGGACAGTGTGGCTATCGGCAGCACCGACGGGATGACGATCTTCCCGTACTGGAACCCGGCGGTGCTGGCCAGCGCGAACCTCACGCCGTCGTGGACGGTCACCCCCGACGTGCAGTTGTCCGGGGTCCTCGCCGCGATCGAGGCCGCACCGGCCACACCCGTCCAGTCCAACCCGAACTTCCCGAACCTGAAGGTCGAGATCGCGGAGGGATTCCAGCCGGGCGACCCGACCGCCGCGCCGCCGGTCTGGACGGACATCACCGCCCGGTGCATGGGCAAGGGCGGCGACAGCTTCATCACCGTCACCTACGGCCAGCAGTACGAACTCGCCACCCCCGAGGCCGGGGAGATGGTCATCGGGGTCAACAACCTGGACGGGGCATTCACGCCCGGCAACCCGACCTCCCCCTACGCCCCGTACGTGGTGGCTCGGGATGCCGGTGCGGGTGTCCGCCTACTGGGACGGCGCCTGGTACCAGGCCGGCTTCGGCTATGTCGAGCGCTGGCCCACGGAGTGGCCGGACCTGCCGCAGTGGGGCCTGTCGAAGCTCACCTGCACGGACTCCATCGCCGTCCTCAACTCCGCGACGATGCCGTCCGCGTTGCAGGGCGACATTCTCGCCGACGGTCCCTACGTCTACCTGCCGTGCAATGAGCAGTACCTGTCCTACACCAACGGCCTTACCGCCACGACGGGGACACTCAGCTCCTACAGTTCCGCCGAGGCGACCGGGCTGCTCGCCGCGAACCTGAGCCGGGTGAACCAGCGGGCCGGGGCGTACTGCGACGGGATCACCGCCACCGCGCAGACCGGGTCGGCGCTGAACCTGTCCGGTGACCAGGGCACGGGGTTCGGTGCCTCAAGCATCAGCGGTAACGTCAACTACGCCAACCCCGCCACGG
>CAVQPP010000426.1:0-5093 GCA_963714445.1 uncultured Actinomycetota bacterium | reverse complement strand
GCACCCGTGCTGGGACTGCGACACTGAACTGCACACGCTCAACGCTGCAACGACGCGGGCCTTGCACGTTGCCCGTGCGGGTGAAGTGCGGCTTGACATGAAAGTCAAGCGGCTGTTTGAGTTTCTCCCATGGCGACACTCAAGGCGGATCAGCGGCGGGAATCCGGACAGCGCACGAAGGACGCCCTGGTCACGGCCGCGTTGGAACAGCTCGCGGAGCGCGGCCAGGAGGGTGTGACGCTGCGCGAGATCACCGAGAGTGCAGGGGCCAACGTCGCGGCGGTGAGTTATCACTTCGGGTCCCTGAAGGGGCTGTGCGACGCGGCGATCGAGCACGCGCTGGAACGGTATCTGGACGCGCAGATCCACGTGCTCGACTCGCTCACGCCTGCCTCCGGACTGGAGGACGTGGCGAGGGCGTTCGCCGCGCCGATGGTGCGGGCGCTCGCGGCCGGTGGATACGAGCTGGCCGTGATGCGGACGGTGGCACGGGTGGGGATTGATCCGCCGCGCGGGTGGGACCGGTTGGCCGGCAAGTTCGAGCAGGCTCGACGCGACGTGCTGCGGGTGCTGACGGCGATCCTGCCCGGGGTCGGCGAGCAGGAGCTGATCTTCCGGGTCCGGGCGACAGCCGGCCTGCTGAACTGGCTCGCCCTGGCACCGCTGGGCGCCGAGCTGGCCGCCGCCGAGCCCGCCGAGCAGATCGAGCGGCTGGTCGTCCCCGTGGTGGCCGGGGCGTTCCGCGGGCTGCCGACAGGTCGTTGACCTGGGCGAAAGACGCCCCGGGAAACAATTCAAACGAACGCTTGACAGGGCGCGAACCTCGGCCCATCATTTCAAGCAAGCGTTTGAATGACTTTCTCTGAGGGAGCAGAACCGTGAGCGACATCACCACCTCCGCGACCGACGCCGAGGCGATCGTCCGGGCGGCCTACCGCGCGGCCGACGGCAGCGTGCTGGACGTCGAGGGATTCAAGGCCCTGTTCACGGACGACGGCGTGTTCAACAACGTCGTCGCCGGGGAGACCTACCGCGGCGAGCACTTGGGCGACCTCGTCGTCTTCATGGGCCAGCTGGCCCCCGACATCCACCGCGAGCTGCACAAGTTCCACGTGATGGGCAACGTCGTGGCGGTCGAGCTGAGCATCCAGGGCACCGTCACCGGGCCGTTCCCCACCCCGGCCGGCGTCCTGCCGCCCAACGGCGCCAAGCTCGACATCCCGACCGCCGACTTCTGGTACCTCGAGGACGGCAAGATCAAGGAGTTCAACTGCTACGTCGGTGTCAGCGTGATGCTGGCGCAACTGGGCGTGCAGCCGGACTTCGTCGCCGCCTCCGCCGCCTCATCCATCGCGCAGAGCTGAGATCCGATGGGCACGACGCCCGCCCCGGTCGTCGAGGTCTGCCGGTCCGGTGAACGCTCGGAGACCAGGTTGTCGTGGCTGCGGGGACGTCACTCCTTCTGGGTCGGCGGTCCCTCCCAGGACCCGGCCGACACCCACCACGGCCTGCTGCTGGTCCACAACGAGGACACCATCGCGCTGGGCGCCGGCTTCGAAACCCACCCGCACCGGGACATGGAGATCGTCACCTGGGTGCTGGACGGGGCGCTGGTCCATCAGGACTCGACGGGCAACTCGGGCGTCATCTACCCGGGGCTGGCCCAGCGGATGAGCGCCGGCACCGGCATCCTGCACTCGGAGAAGAACGACTCCCGGCGCCCCGGCGGCGAACGCCACAGCGACCCGGTGCACCTGGTCCAGATGTGGATCGTGCCGGACGAAGCCGGGGTGACGCCCGGATACGAGCAGCTGGAAATCGACGGCGAGCTGCTGTCCGGCGGCCTCGTCACCGTCGCCTCCGGCATGGCGAAGCACGAGAACAGCACGGCCATCCGGATCCGGAACCGCCACGCCGCGCTGCACGCGGTGCGACTCGCACCCGCCACGCCGACACCCGCCGCGCCGGTGCAACTGCCCGAGGCACCATATCTGCACCTGTTCGTCACGCGCGGCTGCGTCCACCTCGAAGGCACTGGCGAACTGGCCGCGGGCGACGCGGTCCGGCTCACCGCCGGCGGCGGGCAGCGAATCAGCGCGGCCGCGCAGGCCGAGGTCCTGCTGTGGGAGATGCACGCGGAAATCGCCGCCTGAGAACGCGGCACTTGAAATCGGTTTGAGATCAGTCGAGATCAGCCCGACCCCTGAGCTCGACGTCCCCTGCTCGACACGGCCACGAACCGCCGCTCGTTCCTGACACACGCCGCCACGGTCGCCGCCGTCCCCGCGCTCGCTGCGTCCTGCGATCGCCGGCGGGGTGTTGGCCCCGCCGTCTTCCGCCTAGACCACTGGCGGCCCGACCGACCTGCCGGACTACGCGCCGATCCCGCCTTCGGCGCTCGGTCCGGCGCTCAACGCGCAGGGCTACTGCGCCGGCCGGATCCAGCGGAACCTGTACTGGGTCACCGACGGCACCTACCAGGCCGTGTTCCTGACCACGCGCGAGGGCGTCGTGCTCTTCGACGCCCCGCCGACCATCGGCCACAACCTGCAACGCGCCATCGACGAAATCGCCGCGCCGGACACGGTGGCAAGCCAATGACCGGCAAGCAGCTCAGTCGGCAACCGTCAACGCAGCGCTCGGGGATTCCGGCGGGCGGACGCCAAAAACGACTTCGCCAGCGCCAGGCGGCACAGAGGGCCCGCGGCGGACCAGGGCACTGGGCCTGTACGGGGCCACCGCCTCTACAGCGGCACGAGTGGTCACCGGTCGGGCGCGACCGGCAGCGCGACCGGTATACCGCGGGCGGGGATCAGGACCGTGACGTCGCTGCCCTCGAGGGCTTTGACGAACTGCGCCGGGGAGCCGGGATTGTGCGCGAACATGTCGTAGTGCATGGGGATCGCGGCTCGTACGCCCGCGCGGATCGCGAGGTCGGCGGCCTCCTGGGCGGTGAGGTTGCCGACGATGTTCCGTGCCTCGCGTTCGGCGTCCCGGCCGTTGATGGGGAGCAGCGCCACGTCGGTGCGCAGTTCGCGCAGCGTCTCGGCGAGATCGTCGTGGTCGAGCGTGTCTCCGGCGTGGTAGATACGAGTGTTGTCGATCTCGACGACGTAGCCGAGGTATCGCACGAGCCCGTCGGAAAGCTCCCTGCCGAACGTGTACGCGTCCGAAGTCCCGACGCCGTGCAGCGCCGGGACGGCCCGGATCACGGCGCCCTTCCAGGCGAACTGCTCTCCCGGTTGCATTCCGATGAGGTTCGCCTCAGGGACGCCGCCCTCGCGAGCGGTTCCGATGACCGGTCGGGGGACGACGACACGCAGGTCCGGGGCGAGTTCGAGCCAGCCGCGCAGGCCCTTGAGATCCAGGTGGTCGGCGTGTTCGTGGGTGCAGAGCACGAGGTCGACCGACGCGAGGTCCGCGAACGGGACGGGGCAGGGGAACAGCCGGTCAGGCAGTTGGTCCGAGATGAAGGGGTCGATGGCGACGCGCACACCGGCCCCGCTCGCCGCGGTGAACACGAAGCCGGCCTGCCCGAGAAACCGCAGCGTGATGTTGCCCGTGTAAGCCATCTGATCCTGCTCCTCGACCTTCGGTGCGCCGGGTGCGCCGTTCGGTGTGGCCCAGTGTGCGTTCAGTGTGACTCGCGGCCGACCGCGCTGCCGCTGGAGCCGACGAGGAAGTCCAGGTCCGCGCCGGTGTCGGCCTGCGCTACG
Source organism: uncultured Actinomycetota bacterium (assembly GCA_963714445.1). Classification (GTDB taxonomy): domain Bacteria; phylum Actinomycetota; class Actinomycetes; order Streptomycetales; family Catenulisporaceae; genus Actinocrinis. The sequence continues at coordinate 1,377 of CAVQPP010000426.1, read as the reverse complement.
TGGTCGACGTACAAGCGTTCCCAGCCGCGGCGCGGATTGGCGAACGCGGCAACGGTGGCCTCGCTCGCGGTGCGCCGGGACAGTTCGTCCTCGGACAGTTCGACGTCGATGCGGCGAGCCGGGACGTCGAGGCTGATGACGTCGCCGGTGCGCACCAGCGCGAGCGGTCCGCCGGCCGCTGCCTCGGGGGCGACGTGCAGCACGACGGTGCCGTAGGCGGTGCCGCTCATCCGGCCGTCGCAGACCCGCACCATGTCGCGCACGCCCTGCTCCAGCAGCTTGCGCGGCAGCGGCATGTTGGACACCTCGGGCATGCCCGGATACCCCTTGGGGCCGCAGCCGCGCAGCACGAGCACGCAGTCGGCGTCCACGTCCAGGTCCGGGTCGTCGATGCGGGCGTGGAAGTCCTCGATGCTGTCGAAGACGACCGCGCGGCCGCGGTGCCGCAGCAGGTGCGGCGACGCGGCGGCGGGTTTGATCACCGCGCCGCTCGGCGCGAGATTCCCGTGCAGCACGGCGATGCCGCCCTCGGCCACCAGCGGCGCGGACCGCGGCCTGATCACCTCGCGGTCCCAGATCTCGGCGTCGTCGAGGTGTTCGACCAGGGGCTTGCCGGTGACGGTGCGCGCGGTGGGATCGAGCAGGTCGCGTACCTCGCGCAGCACCGCGAGCAGCCCGCCGGCCCGGTGGAAGTCCTCCATCAGGAACCGGCCGGCCGGCTGCAGGTCCACCAGCACCGGCACGGCGGCGCCGATGCGGTTGAAGTCCTCGAGCGTCAGGTCGATGCCGAGCCTTCCGGCGATGGCCAGCAGGTGGACCACGGCGTTGGTGGATCCGCCGACGGCCGCCAGCGCGACGATCGCGTTGTGGAAGGAGCCCTTCGACAGGAATGTGCTCGGGCGCCGGTCCTGCGCGATCATGTCCACGACGAGCCGGCCGGTGCCGTGTGCGGCCTCCAACAGCCGGCTGTCCGGCGCCGGGGTGCCGGCCACTCCGGGCACCACTATGCCCAGCGCCTCGGCCACCAGCGCCATGGTCGACGCGGTGCCCATGGTGTTGCAATGCCCCCGGCTGCGGATCATCGCGGACTCGGACCGGGTGAACTGCTCCCGCGACAGGGTGCCGGCCCGCACCTCCTCGGACAGCCGCCACACGTCGGTGCCGCAGCCCAGCGGCGCGCCGCGGAACGTGCCGGTGAGCATCGGCCCGCCGGGCACCACCACGGCCGGCAGGTCCACCGACGCGGCGGCCATCAGCAACGCGGGAATGGTCTTGTCGCAGCCGCCGAGCAGCACCACGCCGTCGATCGGGTTGGCCCGCAGCAGCTCCTCGGTGGCCATCGCGGCCATGTTGCGCCACAGCATCGCGGTGGGCCGC